>JASEGT010000015.1 GCA_030018005.1 Actinomycetota bacterium | reverse complement strand
CTTCAAAGTTCGCAGGATCTGCTTCAACGAAAATAAAATGTGTGAACTGCTGCGCAAGTGCTATAAGCGGTGAACCCGGCCGCTGCCGACGCGTTTCACTATCGATGCCAATACCTGGTCCGCTAAATAGATCTATATAATATCGTTGCGGCCATTTGTTCTTAGTGCCAACGGCAAACATCCTGCAATATCGCTCTAGATAATAATGCTTGTCCTCGGCCCACCTGCCAACAGCTATTGCCGGAAGGCCATCGCTTGCTAAGAGCATCAGTACATCTTCCCTTGCGTGGCTTAATCTAACTATTTACATAATCACGTGCCGTTCGCATTTCGGATAGAATCACGCATATTTAATCAATAATATACGAACACATGTTTGCTTTCAAGAGTTAGTCTAAAGCTTTTATGGGTGCTGGAGGTGTCGAGGTTTAATAATTTTTATCGGTTCTGCCTTGGGGGACTAGGCACGGACTGAATAAGCAGTAACAATGTTTCCGGGTCAGCGACATCGGTCAGGTATTCTTTTCCGTCTGCGGCTTCCAGCTTCAGTCGGTTACAATTTGTCACCGACTCACTGCCCTCTTTTTTTAAACGGTTTTTTAAAACTTTCCAGTAGTTTCGAGCCGCCCATCTGGAAAGAACGGCCGCAAATGAACAATGCTGGTGAACAGTTTATGGCCGTCACATGGTTAAAACATCCTGGAATTCTTGCTATGTGTGGGCATTTAGGAATATGTCGAAACAAAGCTACTCTATGATCGCAATTCAGTAAAAGGCGCCATATTTAATTTAAAGAACAACTTCGGCTGGAGAGACGCGACGCAGCACCAGCTCACCCGCGAAAATGGCGGGCCGATTCAAACCGAGGATGTAACGACCCTTACTCCTATAGAGCGGAGGAAGCGGATTAATGAACTCATGGACAAGCTTGGATATAGAACAGCACCTGGTCAGACGCCTGGAGCTTGAGAAGCTCTATCGTGATACAATGATCCAACTCAATTACATACACCAGGCGTTTTGTGAAACATGGCCAGTTAAGATTGGTTAATTATCTACTATGGGAAGCTCGTAGGTTGGCCACATGATTAGATAGAATAAGTCCAGGACAACAACTGTTATCGATGTGGAGTAAATTACGAAACACCTGCTTAACCCTGTGTGTAAGGAGGGTTATCATACCAGGCTTCGCTTAACGTTTTGCTTTTTCTTTGCACGTGCTTCGTACGCAAACAGGATACAGGCCATTATCGCGGATAAGGCCGAAAGGCCAGCTTGCTTTAAGCGGAATACAAAGCCTTCAGATAAGCTCATTTTATTCCCCCTTCTTCCGGCATAAATTAGCTTTTTACAGAGCCGGAAAATTAAAGAAAATAAGGTGGGAAACGCTCACAGTATGTGGGTTGAATGAGGGGTGAAAATTGACGTGTTGCACTTAGTTTGCACTTACGAAAAAAGCCTAGAACCGGTTATTTTGATTCTAGGCCTCTAACCTGGAGCCACTGAGCGGATTCGAACCGCTGACCTGCTCATTACGAGTGAGCTGCTCTACCTGCTGAGCTACAGTGGCATAAACACCGACGTCCGAGCGTGTCGGCTATGCTTGCGACTTATATATTATCTATAAAATCAGCCCAAATGACAAGATGCGCGTGTCGGCAAGCTGCCCCACGCGCATCCGCACCCGGCTCTCGAAATCCGTACACATATCTCAAAGAGTTGCCCGCTATTTCTCCATGGGCATTTTTGAATCGCCGCCCCACTCATAGACGGACGCTTCGTAGTTTCTTACTTTCTCAAAGCCAACTGCTCTGAGGATCATGGATGCATATCCAGATCTGATACCCATTGTTCAGTAGAGTATAAAGTCATCTTCGGGCGAGACACCGTAAGAGGCCATGATTTTCGTGATTTCTTCAGGCGTCTTCGGAGTGCCGTTTTCGTTGTGTAGGTCGAGCCAGAGCATCAATTTTGCGCCCTTGATGTGTCCGCCTCTCGGCTCTCCGGCTTTTTGCGAACCCTTGTACTCACCCTCGGTCCGCACGTCGAGCAAGACCTGTTTGGCGAGGTTATCTGAGACGTAGGCTTTAGTGGCTATATTACTCTCATCATAGTCTTTGAGCTCGACACCGGTCGTCGGCTTTGGCTGCGCGGGCTCGCCGGTCACATCATAGCCCAGCTCTTTCCAGTACGAAAGCCCGCCCGCTAAGAACTTGACGTTGTCCATGCCGGCAAGTCTCAGCTGCCACACGGCTCTACCGTCAGCACCCGGGCCTTGGAAGACGTCTGAGTAAAAGACAACCGTCTTATCGTTGTCAATACCTAGCGCTTCCAGTGCTTTTTTCAGCTCGGCTTTGTTCTTTATGGTTCCCCACCCAGGGTCTCCGGGTTTTCCAACCTTGTCTGAGAACGCATGAAGGCCGATGCCCACAGCGCCCGGTATGTGCTCTTTCGCATAGATATCGGGTTTGTTGCAGTCGAACAGAGCCAGGTCCTCGCTGCCGAGCATCCCTTTTAGCTCCTGCGGTGTAATAAGGAACTCATTGTTTTTGTAGACCGCGAGATCGATTTCTTTTGTCTCCGACGTTGCTGGTTTGCCGGCTACGTCCGCGTTTTTGTCCGTCGAAGAAGACTTCGGCGAAGGTTCTTGCGCGCACCCGGCAACCCACAGTGCGAGCAAAAAGCATGCAATAAGTATCGTCGCATGCGTTAGACTAAACCGCTTTCTCAATACTACCAACCTCCCTTTGTTTCCTGTCCGTCCAAACTTTCTTTAACATCACCGCTAATGCGCTTAGGGCAAAGAGCATTAGTAATCCCGTGACCATCGTCTTGGTGGTGCCGGTCAGCATCCCCCCAATATAGGAATAGACGATAGTCGCGGGCAGCTGCCCTACGCCCGTCGCTATGAAAAACGGCCAGAAGCTCATCGATGTCAACCCGGCCGCGTAGCTTACGATGTCGAACGAGACGAACGGCAGCAAGCGCGCGATAAGAATCGCATACTTGCCGTAGTTCTCAAAGAAAACATCGACGCTTTTGAGCGCGGTGCGTGATGTAAGCCTCTCCACCGCTTCCCGGCCGAAGTACTGGGCGATATAGAAGCATAGCACCGCGCCTGCCATCGCGCTCGACCATGACAGAATGGCTCCCTTAACCCATCCGAAGAGGCCGGCGTTGGCAAACGTGATAAGAAAAGCCGGGAGCGGCGCTATCACCGACTGAAAGACCATGAGGACGAACGAGGCTACCGGCGCCCAGATACCAAACCCCAAGATATAGCCTTTTACCAGCTCGACATCGAGATTGCTCATTATAAAAACGGCCTGGTTGAAATTTACCTTAATAAAAGGCACAAACATATAGAGTAGTATAATTATTAGTAATACAAGCAATTTTCCTTTATAACCTTTAAATATACCCTTGATGGTGAATCACCCCGTAAATCGTTTCTCAGAAAAGCTTAACTGGCACTTAATTGGTGTATAGCGTTGAGCCGATTATATCAGCAATCAGAAGAATAGTCACCAATAAATTTGATTTCTTTATACTTATTATATGGTTATGTTCGGTAAGTGTGAAAGGGATGGCGCTTAATCAGCGGCGTATGTTTTGTAATTGTTGGGCGGTTGAGGTGAGTTTGCTGGGTGACTGCCAGGCGGTACGTGAGATTGTGCTCTTGAAGACATTGGATAAAGCGCAAGTTTAACATGGATAGAGCGCCCAGTATTTCGTAGTTGTCCAGCCTTCCTACACATCCTCCTCGGGCGGAACAAGCGGTTCAACCAGAGCGATCAAGGCTGGTATATCTTTGTGGACTGTATCCCAAACCTTGACAAAATCGACTCGAAAATACTCGTGAATCAATCGATTCCTCATACCTACCATATCGTTCCAGGGTATCTCGGGGTGTGCGTTCTTGAATTCCGGTGATATCTTGTTGGCCGCTTCGCCGATAATCTCGAGGTTTCTCATAATGGCGTCGGAACGCAGTTCGTCTTGTTGAAAGTTCTCCCATCTTAGGCCACCAATGAACTTCCTGGCTCGCTTGGCGGCAATAAGAATGTCCAGCACAAACGCTTCGTCACGCCACATATAATACCTCAGTTGAATCAAGAATATGCTTGCGGCGTATATAGTTTTCGCTTTGCTCCACAGCCTTCTTTTCTACAAGATCAACCTCGCGTTCAAATATCTCTTTGAGTTCCTCTTGCATGCGCGCTAAATCAAACAAGCTATGCCTAGCTTCAGGGGTAAAGACGACCAGCACATCGACATCGCTATCGGGCCGGAAGTCCTCTCGAAGAACCGAACCGAACAGCGCGAGTTCTTGGATGTTCCATTTTCCGCAAAACTCAGCTACTTTTTTACGGGGTATTTTAATACGCGCTTTGATCTTCATCGCTGTTCCTGTGCTTTCAGAATAGATACTAGCTATCATTTTACATCATAAATGCTGCATTGTTTAATTAATCGGGTCAAACGCGCTTTTCTGTATGCTTTAGGGTTTAGATGATGAAGTAAGCTTCTCTATCGACAAACGATCGCTTGAAATAGCAGCTACATGCTTCCATAAGTTAGCACGTCCGCTAAAGTGATTTGCTAGGCACTCTGTTTATCTGTTGCGAGAACTTTGACCTCTTCCTCGATGCATTTGTCTAGCTTATCCTTCTGTACCTCGATATCATAGCGTGTTTGGAGATTAAGCCAGAAACGTTCGGATAGACTAAAATATCGAGACAATCTCAGTGCCGTATCAACGCTAACCGCTCGCTTGCCGTGAACAATCTCATTGATGCGCCGTGCCGGCACATTGATATCCTTGGCCAAACGATATTGACTGATTCCCATTGGCTTGAGAAACTCCTCAAGCAGAATTTCGCCTGGGTGAATAGGTTCTATCTTTTCGTTGCTCACAATTTCCTCCTAATGATAATCCGTAATCTCGCTAGATAATAACGTTCTGCGTTATTATTGTCAAATGCTATTTCAAATGTTGGATAACGTGGCGGCTAATCTGCGGTAATAGAGCGCAAGGCAAATGCGGCGCGGGTGACTGTCCGCCGTAGTGATTTATTATGGCTATTATCTATCGACTCAGCTTCGAGCCGGCAAGGCGATTCAAGCTTACACCAGATTCCGCTGCTTCAATTGCTAGTTTTTGATGAACCTGCGGGGGAATGCATACCATAAACTTACCGCTATAATGCCTCAAAGCTAAAGGTTCGGGAATGGCCTCACCTTCTTTGCTCATATCACTTCTCACTTCTTCAACAAGCTTTCGAATTCCCCTTAGAGCTGCTTCCGGTTCTTTTGATAGCCAGCTTAAGCTTGGAAATTCGGCACACAAGCCTACGTACTCGCTATCGTCTTCCGACCACGTTACTCTGTATGTAAATCGATCAACTTCCATGTCCGCATGTATGCCAGGGTGTCTGTTCATAAGAATGATATTAGCTTAAGGATTTACGCCGTTTCGAATTGCAGGTTCTTTAACGTCTCTGCCGGAACACGCTTGCTCAAACCAAGTATCTCAATGCCGATCACGTTATCATTGGCATCGAAGTCAAGAACCACGCCAGGTCTAACCTCCTCCGAATCGACAATTTCCGATTCGTCGAGCCGGAAATACAGGGCGTCGTTCTTGTGATCTATTTTTAGTCTCACGACAACCTCCTTAATCTGCGATCAAAAAAGACGGTAACAACCCTCCAGGGATTGGCGTATGCATTTACAACAACACGTAAATGTCGACCCTCGTGCTCCTCAATTGCCCTGACATAATGAGCAGTGCCGTCATCCTTTGATTCCTTCATTTCGGGCTCTTCCATAGCCGGTTTTACCCAAGTTTCAGAAATGTTTCGCTCCTTTAGCATATCATAAGCATGCTCAGAAAACTCATATTCAATCATGGTGCCCCTTTTCTCAAAGCTATTACACCACCACAGATTCTTAATAAAGAATCTAATTGTTGCCGTTATGTAAAGAAAAACGACAATTGTTGCCGTAAAAGATCTTCTCGCTGGTAATTTAAAGAGCATTTTGTCGATGCTACGTAAATAGTAGATTTTTGAGAATGATTTTACACGGTCTGACGTCCCCTTTGCTACTCTGCAACCTTCGCCCTAACCAGCCGTATCTCCTCATAGGAAAACTCGGAGCCGAGCCTTTCCTTGATGGAGCGGAGAATCTCGGGGCCGCCATCCTCGATAGCGGCGGTAATCGTCTCCTGCTTCTCGGCCAGGACGAACCGGTCGATGGAGACCTCCTCGCCGGCGTGTATCAGTTTTTCGAGGTGGGTTATGATGGTTTGGAGGCTTAGCGACCGGTGCTCTACCATCTCCTCCAGGGATAGGCCTTGGTTGTATAGCTGAAACGTCTCTTGGACAGTGGAGGACTCAACCCCTGAGGGTTTGGTGGCTTTCGGCGCGGGCAGCGCGGCTCGCGGTGGCGCGATTTCTTGCGCCTCTATCCCGTTCGCGGCACAATACTCGGTTATGCTCCTCAAAAACCTCTCCCCATATTTCTTGAGTTTCACCTCGCCGACGCCGCTAACCTCGGCCAGTTGCTCGGGACTTACCGGATAAAACGTCGCCATCTCTTTGAGCGTCGCGTCATGAAAGATGACGTAAGGCGGCAAACCTTCGTCATCCGCGATTGTTTTTCTGGTATCGCGCAGGATTTCGAAGAGGTCGCCGTCGAAGGCCGTATCGTCGTCCGCTTTGGCCTTGGCTCCCGGGCGCGTCCCCTTCAAAACATCGGGTAGCTTCGTGAGGGTGACGCTCTCGCCGTCGACAAGAACGCGCCTGCTCTCGGCGCTGAGCTTGAGGACGGAGTAGCCGTCCCCTTCCATGCGCAAAAATCCGAGGTGGACGAGTTCTCTCACAATCGCCTGCCACTGGCTGCGCGAATACTCTTTCCCGATACCGTGCGTCGAGAGCGTGTGGTGGTTGCGCTCGATTATCTTCTTATTGTTAGAGCCGAGCAGCACATCGATTATATGATTGGCCCCGAAACCGCCGTTGACCCGGTGGACGCAGGAGAGAACCTTCTGCGCGGCGGCCGTGCCGTCATAGGTCTCCCGGGGCTCCAGACAGATATCGCAGGCGCCGCAGTTGGGCTCGGTAAACTCCTCATCGAAGTACGCGAGAAGCCGCGTGCGCCGGCAGGCGTTGGTCTCACAGTAGCCGACCATATCCTGGAGCATGCGATAGGCGGCGTCCCTCTCCTTGGGGTCGTCTTTCTGCCGGATGAAATACTCGATTTTGGCTTTGTCCGCGTAGCTGAAGAAGAGGATGCAGTCGCTTTTGAGCCCATCCCTGCCGGCCCGCCCGGTTTCCTGGTAATATCCCTCGATGTTTTTCGGTAGGTCGTAGTGAATGACGTAGCGCACGTTCGGCTTGTCTATCCCCATCCCGAAGGCGATGGTGGCGACGATGATTTCGGCGTCGTCGCGTATAAAGCGCTCCTGGTTTTCGCTTCTATTCTCCGGCGTCATCCCGGCGTGATAGGCAAGCGCGCGGTATCCGTCCTTTCGCAGGCCGGACGAGAGGCTATCGACCATCTTCCGGCTCTGGCAATAGATAATCCCGGAATCGCGCCGATGTTCTTTCAAGTATTTGAGAAGCTGCCGGTAGGCATCGACCTTGGGCTCGATTCGGTAGTGGAGGTTCTCCCGGTTGAAGCTCGCCCGGTAGCGCTTACAATGCGGGATATTTAGCTGCTCCACGATGTCGTCCTGAACCTGAATCGTGGCGGTCGCCGTAAGCGCAATGACCGGGACACCGGGGAAATTAGTTTTAACCGCTCTCAGCTGCCTGTATTCCGGCCTGAAATCGTGCCCCCATTCGGAGATGCAATGGGCTTCATCGATGGCGATGAGATTTACCGGGAGCCTTCTTATGAAGCCGAGAAAATCGGGCATCATCAAACGCTCCGGGGCTACGTAGACGACCTTGACCTCGCCTTTTAACAAGGCGTTTTTGGTTTCGGCTATCTCGGCCGGGGTGAGCGAGCTGTTGATATATGCCGCCGGAACCCCGTTGGAGACAAGCGCGTCCACCTGGTCTTTCATCAGCGCTATCAAAGGCGAGACGACAATCGTCAATCCCTCTAAAAGCAGGGCCGGCAGCTGGTAGCAGAGCGACTTTCCCCCACCTGTCGGCATGAGCGCGAGCACATCGTCTTTGTTGAGAACATCTTCGATGATATCCTGCTGCAACGGCAGAAAGGTCGTGTACCCGAAATATTTGTTGAGAGTCGTTAGCACTTGCCACTCCGGTTGGTTAATTGCTGCTGAACAGTAGATCGATTTCTGGTCCCTTGGCATGGATATAGGCTAGCGCTTAGCTAGGTGGTTGTCAATAATTTATGTCTTTGTGCTTGTGCTTATATGAGTTTTTGTTATTTGCAAGTAACGTCCTCGTCGACGTCCTCGTCGACGACAAGGAGTTCTTCAACCTCGGGGTCTTCCTGCGCAACGACGTCACCGCCATGGCCGCCTTGGCCGCAACACTCCGCGGGCGCACATTTGCCCTCACAGCCGCACTTCTGCGTGTCGGCAAGGCTCATCTCTATGCGCTGGCCCGACTCGAGCTGTAGAATAACGGTCTCTTTGGGCACGCTGAAATCGACTATCTTGGCGGTTCCGAACTCGGTTTCCACCTTGGTGCCCCTCCGCGGAGCGCGCTTTTTAAAGTCCAGATAAGCATCGTACTCGTACTTTAGGCAGCACATCAGACGCCCGCAGATACCCGATATCTTCAAGGGATTGAGCGGCAGGTCTTGCTCTTTGGCCATGCGGATGGAGACCGGGTCGAAGTCGCCCAAGAAGACGGTGCAGCAGAGGCGTTGCCCGCAAGGCCCTAAGCCCCCTATCATCTTCGCCTCGTCGCGCACGCCGATCTGGCGAAGCTCTATTCTCGTCCTAAAGACCGACGCCAGGTCCTTGACCAGCTCACGGAAATCGACGCGCCCATCGGAGGTAAAATAGAAGATGATTTTACTGCCGTCGAAGACGTGCTCGACCTCGATAAGCTTCATCGGAAGCCGGTGTTTCGAGATTTTCTCATCCGCGACGCGATAGGCTTCCTTTTCTTTTTCTTTGTTCTTCCTGAGCTGTTCCTTGTCCTCGTCAGTGGCTTTTCGCACCACCTTTTTGAGGGGCGCGGTTATCTCTGCGTCAGCGACTTCGGTGGGCGGCGAGACGACCTCGCCAAACTCCACTCCACGCGACGTCTTGACTATGGCTTTGTCTCCACTCTTCAAATCTATACCGTCCGGGTCAAAGTAGTAGACCTTGCCGGCTCTCTTAAATACGACTCCAACTACTATCGGCATATACTGCCAAGCCTCCTGCTCATCAATCGCTCATATTACTAGAAATAGGACGTGTCTTTTACCGTCACTACCTCGTGTATCTTAAACAACATCGTTTCCAAAGCTAATTGCATATTAACATTAAACCGTGCCAGTTGTTTAGTTTCTTCAATTATTTGTAAACACCGGTGGATGTCCGCGCCGGTAACCAGGTCGACGTGCTCTTTTATCTCTAGAATGCGATCCTGGTTGGCAAGGAGGTCATCCCTTCCCGTCTCTTTGCTGAAGATGATGTCGCGAAACCACGAGACCATGATAGTGAGAATCTCCTCGAAACCCTGGTGCTCCTCGCGGCTCGCTTCGCGCTTGTGTTTCTGCTCGATGTTTTTCTTCAGATGCGCCGGCAAATCCTTCTGTCCCGACTGCTCCTTGAGCCAGGCGACCTCTTTTTTCTGCCGCTCTTGTACCTCGGCGACACCTTTTTTTATCTCGGCCAGCAGCTCCTCGGCGACAAAGCTGAGACGCGCCAGGTCGACGCGGTCGATATCGCGCGCAATAGCGAGTACCTTTTTGCGGCGCTCTTGCTTGGAGGGAGATGCGGCAAAAGAGACGGCGCTCCCCAGTATCCCCGAGCTGAGCTTTGTGGCCAGCATCGCCTCGTCGTAGCTTAAGCTGTGGCGCTCCATGAGAAAGGTCGCCATCTCCGGCGCGGGGATGGGGCTGAATTGCACCTGCCGGCAACGCGAGATAATGGTGGGCAGCACCGCGTCGATGTTCGCCGTTACCAGGATAAAGACGACCGCGGGCGGCGGCTCCTCTAGCGTCTTTAAGAGTGCGTTGGCGGCCTCGGGCGTGAACTTGTCGGCCTCGTCGATGACGATGACCTTGGTTTTGCCCTCGAAGTTCTTGAGCGAGACGGTCTGCTGCAACTGACGAACCTGGTCGATGGTGATGAAGTTGCCTTCCGGTTCGATGAGGATAACATCGGGGTGGATTTCGCGCATGACTTTGCCGCAAGACGCACAGCTCCCGCAGCCCTGCTCTTCGCAGTTGAGGGCGGCGGCCATCACCTTGGCGCTCGTCCACTTGCCGACGCCGCGCGGCCCCACAAAGAGCCAGGCATGGTGGGTCTCGCCCGCATCGAGCGAAGCGCAAATCCTATCTATCGCATCTTTCTGGCCGATAATTCCCGACCAGAGAATCGTATTATCCACAAGCAGAGATTATATCATAGCGGGTGCGATGGCGGATATCACAGCAGCTCCGACACCGCCGCGACAACTTCGCGGTGCACCTCATCTATCGAGCGGGTGCCGTCGACAACACGCCAGCGTGCGGGCTGATCTGCGGCGAGCGCTGCGAAACCGGCGGCTACGCGGTCGTGAAAATCTGCCGACTCTTGCTCGATGCGGTCGGTCTCGACCTCGGTCGCGCGCTTAAGGCCGACAGCGGTCGGCACATCGATTAATATGGTGAGGGACGGCCTTAGCCCCTGCACGGCATGCTCGTTAGCGTCGATGATTAGGTCGAGCGGCAGGCCGCGCCCGTAGTGCTGGTACGCGATGGATGAGTCGATGTAGCGGTCGCTTATGACGATGTCTCCGCGCGCGAGCGCCGGTCGGATTACCTGGGCGACATGCTGCGCGCGGTCGGCGGCATAGAGCAGAACTTCGGTGTGGTAGTCCATCTCGGAGAACCCGGGGTCGAGTAGGATGGCCCGGATTGCCGTGCCGACTTTGGTGCCGCCGGGTTCGCGCGTGACTGTGACCGCATGCCCCGACGCCTTCAAATGCTCGGCGAGTTGGACGATCTGCGTCGTTTTGCCGCTTCCCTCGATTCCCTCGAATGTTATAAAGAGACCTGTACTCGATTGCGTACTCAATTTGCCCTCTCCCCAGCCAAATATCGCTCCTGCGGTCTCTCCCCTATATCTCCCGGTAGATAAGGCGGCTCTGTTCATAAAGGTCTCCGCCCCAGGCATCCATCGCTACGATGGCCGGGAAGTTCTCGACCTCGAGCTTGTATATGGCCTCGGGTCCGAGTTCGGGATATGCGATAAGCTCCGATGAGCGCACGTAACTCGAGAGCAGTGCCGCCACGCCGCCGGTCGCCGCCAGGTAGACCGCGTTATACCGGATGAGCGCGTCCTTGACCTCGCCCGAACGCGGGCCTTTGCCTATCATCGCCTTCAAGCCGTGCGAAACGAGAATGGGAGCGTAAGAATCCATGCGGGCGCTCGTCGTCGGACCGATAGAGCCGACCGCTTTTCCCGGCGGCGCGGGCGCTGGTCCTGCGTAGTAGATTATCTGCCCTTTGAGGTAGAAGGGCAGCTGCTCGCCTCGCTGTATCGACTCGACGAGGCGCTTATGCGCCTGGTCGCGTGCTGTATATATTATCCCGGTTATCTCAACCTTGTCCCCCGCTTTCAAGTTGACGACGGCGTCGTCCAAGAGCGGGGTACGGATTTGCTTGGTTATTGTCTACACCTCATATCTAAATAATCGCCTCCGCCTGACGTGCGGCGTGGCAATTGAATGCGACCGCGACCGGCAGGCACGCGATGTGCGTCGGCATAGTCTCGATTTTAACGGTAAGCGCGGTGATTCGGCCGCCCAAACCGGCCGGGCCGATACCGAGCTTATTTATCTCGGTCAGCAGCTCGGCTTCGAGCTGCGCGATTCTCAGGTCGGGATTGCGGTCCGGAATCGGCCGCAGCAGCGCTTTTTTCGCCATCAGGCCCACCTTGTCAAAACTGCCGCCAATGCCGACGCCAACGATGACCGGCGGGCATGCTTTGGCCGCGTTCTCGGCGGCCTCCATTACGAATTCCTTGACTGCGGCTAGCTCACCGGCGACCGATAGCATCCTCAGCTGCGAGGCGTTTTCGGTGCCGCCGCCTTTAGGCATGACGACTATGCGCACTTTGTCCCCCGCGACCATATCGATGTTTACAAACGCCGGCGTGTTGTCGCCGGTGTTCTCGCGCTCAAAAAGCGGGCATGAGACGATGGATTTGCGCAGGTACCCATCGATATACGCCCTCCGCACACCCTCATCTACCGCTTGATAGACGTTGCCCTGAAGAACGACCTCGCGCCCGATTTCGAGAAACACTGTCACGTAGCCGGTGTCCTGGCAGATAGGAAGCTGCTCCACCACCGCCAGGTCGGCGTTTTTTATAATCTGCTCCATCACTTCTACGCCGGTTGGTGAGACCTCCATTCCGAGCATCGCATGGATAGCCTCGAGCACATCGGGCCTGAGAACCGTATTCGCCTTACGGCAGAGACTATCGACGATTTCGGTTATCATCAAAACAGGTATTTCTCGCAACGCTTTCTCCAACTAAATCCAACAAACTCCAACTATATGGCAATCGATTTGAATTCCGGCAGCTCCGCCAGGAGCGTCTTGGCGCCCTTGACCGAATCGCGCATAGCCTCGGTCTCCGCAGCCGAGAGCGGTATCTCGACCGTTCCCTCGGCGCCGTCCTTGCCCAATCGCACCGGCAGGCCCACATAGAGCCCTTCGACGCCGTATTCGCCCCGCGCCATAACGGAGCACGGGAGCACCTCTTTGGTATCGTTTATAATCGCCCGGGCCATCTTGGCCGCAGCCGCACCGGGCGCGTAATACGCGCTGCCGGTCTTCAGATATGAGACGATTTCGGCGCCGCCGAACTTCGTCTGGTGGATTATTTCATCGATTTTGCCCTGGGGCAAAAGCTCGGCCAGTGGTTTTCCCTCGACGGTCGTCTGGCTGACGACGGGAAGCATGGTGTCCCCATGCGCCCCGATGACCATGCCTTCGATGCTCGACATCGGTGCTCCGAGCGCCTGGGATATGAAGAACTTATAGCGGGCGCTGTCGAGCACGCCGCTCATACCGAGCACCCGGCGCGTATCGTATCCGGTGGCTTTATGCGCGAGCTGTGTCATCGCGTCGGCCGGGTTGGTGACGATAATGATGAGCGCCTCGGGTGCGACGAGCGTGATATTCGATAAGACGACCTTCAGGATATCCGCGTTCTTGCAAAGCAGGTCGCTCCGGCTCATACCCGGCTGACGGGCGAGCCCCGCGGTGACTACCGCGATATCCGAACCTTCGATTTCGGCATAATCGGCAGTGCCGATGATATTTCTATCGTAGCCTTCGATGGCTCCCGCCTGCATCATGTCGAGGCTTTTGCCTTTCGCCAGGCCATCGACGATATCGACGAGAACGACATCCGCGACATCGTTTTTTACGAGCGTGTACGCACAGGTTGCGCCGACATGCCCCGCGCCCACTATTGAGACCTTTGCCATCAAATCCTCCGAGTCAATCCGATTCACAGTTGTTTATAGTAAGTTACCACATAGATTATAGCAAAATAACGGCAAAATGAAGGCAAAATAAGAGAGACAGCGTTTACTGCCTCTCAAAACTCTTGTTTTCTAAGGTTTTAGCCAACCAGGGGTAAGCTACTCCGCGACCGCCGCGACCTTTTCCTTCTTCTCTTTGGTCTCGCACTTCGGGTCGAGACAGAGCGTCCAAGGGCGGCCCTTACCCGACATCACCTTTATCTTCGGCGTGCCGCACGGCGCACACGTGTCGCCGAGGGCGACTATCTCACCGAATTGCGGCAGCGGGAACGAGCGGTCGCAATCCGGGTAGTTCGAGCATCCCGCAAAGCGCTTGCGGCTCTTCTTAGCCCGGATTATCTTGAGCTGCCCGCCGCAACCCGGCCGCGGGCAATCCCCGAGAATCTTATCTTCACGGATCCCGGCGCGAATCTCGGCGCTCAACTCCTCTTTCTTGCTGTTTAGAGCAACCATGATGTCGGAGAGCATCTTTCTCGAGCGATCGATTACCTCACCTTTATCGGTCTCGCCTTTCGCGATGGCGTCCATATCGTCTTCAAGCTCCGAGGTCATCTCGGGCTTGGCGATGCGCTCCGCGTATTTGAGAAGCGCTTCGGCTACCGCCATCCCGGTCTCGGTCGGCTGAATGGGGTCGCTGTGGACATAACCCCGGTCGTAGAGGTTCTTTATTATCTCGTGCCTCGTGGCTTTGGTACCTAGACCGAGGTCTTCCATCTTCTGAATCAGCTTGCCCTGGCTGTAGCGCGCGGGCGGCTGCGTCTCTTTCGCTTCGAGCGTGGTATCGTTTAGGGCGACCGTGTCTCCTTCTTTTACCGCCGGGACTTCCTCGTCCTTCTTGCGCGAGTAATGATAGTACTTTAGCCACCCCGCATCCAGCACGCGGCTTCCGCGTACGAAGAACGGCTCGCCTTTGGCATCGATATCAATTCGCATACTCTCCGAGATAGCGATTGGAGCGAGCGTCGCGTAGAACCTGCGCACGACAAGCTCGTATACCTTCCACTCCTGCGCGTCAAGCTGGTCTTTGACCGGGATACCGGTCGGGTGTATCGGCGGGTGGTCCGTTGCGAACTTCTTGCCGCGCGTCGGTTTCAGTTCTTTTTGCTTCAAAAGCTCGGTAGCGAGCTTGCCTAATTGCGGGCTCTCTGCCAGCATCTCGAGCAGCTCGCGCAAGTTAATCGACGGCGGGTATACGGTATTGTCTACCCTCGGGTAGCTGATAAATCCGCGCATATAGAGGCCCTCGGCGATACGCATTGAGTTCGCCGTGGAAAGCCCGATGCTCGCCGCCGCGGTCAGAAATGCGGTCGTGTTGAACGGTGCCGGCGGGGCGGTTTCGCGCTGCGTGCTCGTTACCGCCGTTACCGTCCCCGACTTTGCGCCCTTTAACGTATCCATAACTGCTTGCGCCTCAGTCATATCCCAGAACTTTTCGGTCTTGTGACTCGCCAAAAAGGCTTCTTTGTCGTGCTCGAACTCAGCTTTTATCTGCCAATACGGCTCGACTATAAAAGCTTCGCGCTCTTTCTCTCTCTGGACGATCAGCGCCAGCGTCGGGCTCTGTACGCGTCCGACACCTAAGAATTGGCGGCCCAGCCTCAACGAGGCCAGCGAGATGAACCTGGTGAGCGTCGCCCCCCATATCAAATCGATATCTTGCCTCGCCCGGCCCGCGTTCGCCAGGTTGAGATAGAGGTCGTCGAGTTCGCTGAAGGATTTTTCTATCTCCTGCTTGGTGATAGCGGAGAAGCGTGCCCGCTTGACCTTTACCTTCGGATTGACCTCTTTGATGAGATTGGTCGCGTCGAGTCCGATGACCTCGCCTTCGCGGTCGAAGTCGGTCGCGATGATTACATCGCCGGCGTCTTTGGCCAGCTTCTGCATCGCCTTGATGATTTGTTTCTGCATCGGTACCTTGATTATGTCGGCATTGATTAGCGACTCGGGCGCCACGCTCTGCCAATTACTATACTCCGACGGGAAATCGACTTGGAGGATGTTCCCCTTAAGACCTATGACGGCCGTCTCTTTGCCCCTGATAGTATAGCGGTAGACCGGAACCGTATAGATCTTTTCAGTCTTTGCTTTTCCACCCGATAATATCTTGGCGATTTTTTCTGCGGAGATATTCTTCTCTGTGACAATCAGCTTCATCTAAATCATCCAACTCTTCTAGGTCGTGGTTTGCATTGATTTGCGTGAACATTATATGGTGTCGACACCTTTTAGGCAACACATGCTCTTACGCTTTAGTCACCGGCAGTAAACCGGTGTGACTGAAACATACACAAAAAGCGCTCTTTGCGCAAGTGTGCAAAATCGTCCCCAGGCGAACGCCGCTATAGATCGTCGCCATAGCAATCAAGCTTTTTTATATATCGGGCAATTTCAGGGGGAGTTTAATGCGCATGCCCGGCGCAATCTTCGGTTTTGCCTTTGAGCACGTCTATGGCGTGCGGGAGCGCAGGCATTATGACCTCTATAGATTCGCGCACCGCCTTCGGGCTGCCGGGCAGGTTGACGATGATAGCGGTGCCCCGGATACCGCTGACGGCACGCGAGAGCATCGCGTGAGGAGTAATCTTGAGGCTGGCGTGGCGGATGGCCTCGGCAAAGCCGGGCACGAGCCGTTCGATGATGGCGAGCGTCGCCTCGGGTGTCACGTCGCGCGGTGAAAACCCGGTACCGCCGGTCGTAAAGATAAGCTCCGCATCGTCGAAGTCGGCGAGATAGACCAACCGCTCTTCGATAAGGTACTGCTCATCGGCGATTACCTGGTACGATATTACCCGCGCGCCCTCCGCCTCGACGATACGCCGTATCTCGGGACCGCTGGTGTCCTCGCGCTCGCCCCGCGACCCTTTGTCGCTTATGGTCAAAATGCCGACTTTCACGTCTTTAAGTCTCATTGTTATCCCTCAGCCGTTACCGTGTCGCCCGTTTTGAGCGGCCCACCCGCTATCACCCGGGTGAAGATGCCCTCTTTTGGCATGACACAATCGCCCGCTTGCCGGTAGATGGCACACCTGGTATGACATTCCTTCCCGATTTGGGTCACCTCTAAAACGATATTGTCGCCGACCTTCAGCCTTGTTCCTATAGGCAGCGCCAGCAGGTCGATGCCGCTCGTCGTCAGGTTCTCGGCAAAATCACCCGGCCCCACGGACAAACCCATGGAGACCATCTTGTCAATACTCTCCTGCGCGAGAAGGCTTACCTGGCGGTGCCAGTCGGCGGCGTGCGCGTCGCCCTCAAGGCCGTGGTCGACGACGACCGTCGCCCCGGCAACGGGCTTTTTTCGCATGCCTTTCTTCTCGCTTATGTTAATAGATATGATTTTCGCTGTTTTGTTCATATATATAGGGACGTTCATCGGATTTAGCCGATTTTTCACTTCTGTCGCTTCCATTCTTATCCACCCAGCTCAAATCCGAGATATCCGAGGAACGTCCCCTACTCCTACCCTACTCCCCTATCCGCTCTTGCCGCCGGTCTTTTCGACCAGCTCGATGTCGCCGATGAGCATCCCCTTGTCGACCGCTTTGCACATATCGTAGACGGTGAGGGCAGCGGCCGAGACTGCGGTCAAGGCTTCCATCTCGACACCGGTTCTGTCCATCGTCTTGACCGTCGCGATTATACCGAGCTCCGTCTCGCTCAGCTCCGAAAAATTGATGTCGACCGCGGTTATCCGGAGCGGGTGGCACATCGGGATGATTTCGCACGTCTTTTTGGCCGCCATGATTCCCGCGACCTGCGCGACGTTAAGCACATCCCCTTTTTCGATGGCCCCATCCTTTATGAGCTGCATCGTCTCAGGTCTCATCGCCACCATTCCGCGCGCGATTGCGAGACGCGCGGTGATCTCTTTGGCGCTCACGTCGACCATCTGTGCCCGGCCTTCTTTGTTGAAATGCGTCAACACTTTGAGTTCTTCCTCGACTATCTTCCAGCGGTCTACCATCTTATCCTCCAATCTGGTACATCAGCCGCTTGAGATGCTCTTTCTCGTGAGCGACGTGCCGTTCGGGTTTGGCGGCCAGTATTTCCCGGATAAATTCGATTGTCTCGTCCTTGTTTACGTTATCCCCAACCTTGGGGCGAATGTCAAACTCGTCGTCGGAGAAGAGACATGGCCGGACTTTACCGTCGGGGGTGAGCCGCAGCCGGTTGCACGAGCCGCAGAAATGGTTGCTAATAGGACTGATAAAGCCGATGGTGCCGGGAGCGCCCGCAAAAGCGAAGTATGTCGCCGGGCCGGCACCGGGAGGACCCTCGACGGGGTCACCCGCGCCGTAACGGGCAAGGTTTGCTTTGAACTCGTCTATCGAGACATAAAGCGCCGGGTCCCACGCTCCGACCGGCATATACTCGATGAACCGGACGTGTACCGGATACTCGTGTATAAGCTCGATGAATGCTTTGGGGTCATCGTTTATACCGCGCATCAAGACGGCGTTTACCTTGACCGGCTCAAAGCCGAGTTCGAGCGCTTTTTTAAGGCCGGCGAGCGCTTTATTGAGGTCGCCCACGCGCGTCAGTCGCCGGTAAATATCCGAATCGAGGCTGTCGATGCTGATGTTGACCCGCTTCAAGCCCGCGGCTTTGAGGTCATCTCCGTAGTCCGGCAGGAGCAGCCCGTTGGTCGTAAGCGACATGTCGCGCAGACCCGGTATCGCCGCCAACATCTTGACGAGAGCGACCGCGTCTTTTCGCACCAGGGGCTCGCCGCCGGTAAGGCGAATTTTCGAGATTCCGGCGGCGACAGCGGCTTCGGCAAAGCGCTCTATCTCCTCGTAGCTTAGGATGTCGCAGTGCGCCTTGGCTTCAACCCCCGCCTCGGGCATGCAATACGCGCAGCGCAGGTTGCACCGATCGGTCACTGATATTCTCAAATAGTCTATTCTACGGTTGAGCCTATCGTAAAGCTCCACTCGGACTTCCCTCTATCTCGCCTGGACGGTCTGCGCCGGCCAGGTATGACTTCTCTATTAAATCCGCCACCCCGGCGGCGTCATCTAAAGCAAACTGCGGTCGCTCCACCGCGAATTCGTTGTCGGTCACGACCGCGATAAGCTCATCTGCCTCGCTAATGAGTTCGCTGCCGTGGTCTTTGCGCGAGACCTCTATCTTCGGGAAGCGGCCGCGCTTGTACCCCTCGGTGAGGACCAGATCGTAGCCCGGCCCCACCAGCGCGATTATTTCGTCGACCGCTAGCTCTCCATCAAGCCTCTTGACCATCGCCATCTTGTGCGCCGAGGCGATGACGACCGTGTCGGCTCCCGCCTCGAAGTGGCGGTGGGTATCCTTTCCGGGATGGTCCATCTCGAAGTCGTGGACGTTGTGTTTTATGATAGCGACCCGGTAACCGCGCCCCTTAAGCTCCTCTATGAGTTTTACCAGAAAGGTCGTCTTGCCGGCGTTCGATTTGCCGACGACCGAGACGACCGGTATCACTAAAAGCACCCCAGCTCACAGGCGTGTATCTTCACACCGAGTTCGTTGCAGGCATCGCCGACTATACGCACCGGCACGCCGAGGTCTTCGGCGACTTTGCGCGCGACCGTACACGATATCCGCTTGTCTTTCGACGCCTCTTCGACGCGGTTCAAAACCTCCGCGGTTGGCTTGTCCATTATGTCTATCTCCAATCTAATCTGTATTCGGCTCCATTAGCTGCACCGTAACAGTGTCACCGGGTTTTAACTCCATGTCTTCGGCCACCGCCGTCAAACCATTAGCCCATCCCATCGCATCCTCATCTAGTACCCGCCCGAGCGATTCCAAAATGGAAACCTCTTCGGTTTCGAGACGCTCTGTTTTCGATAGAATCGTGCTTCGCGCTTCCTCAACACCTATCAATAACGTCGATACCTCCTGCCAAATAAGGGTGGCAAGTAGTAAAAAGACCCCTTTTCCCCATCGTAGCTCAGGGCTTTAGCCCTGAGCGTCAGCTAAAGGGCTGAGCTACGGCTACGTGCTGGTTACTTCCCCCGGATTCTTAACCCGCCCGTATAGACCTGCGAATTCTGGCCCCGAACATATCCGACCAGCTCGACTCCGAGTTCGTAAGCTAAATCAATCGCCATATCGGTCGCCGCCGTCCGCGAAAGGATAATGGGGATACCCGCTTTCGCCGCTTTGACCACCACCTCGTACGAGATGCGCCCGGTCGTCAATAGCATGACGTCGCGGTCGGTTTCATCGTCGAGAAACAAGCGCCCGAGAATCATGTCGACCGTGTTGTGACGGCCGATATCCTGGCGCAACATCCACACCTTGTCATCCTTGACCAATGCCGAGGAGTGCATGCCGGGCCGGTGGCTCTGGCTTAAAAACTCTTTCATCAATTCCGGGATTCTCGCCGCCTCGACTGAAAAGACCGAATCGAGTTTGCCGATACCGCGCGTATCGCCGGGGTCGGTAAAGGAAAGCCCTTTGCCGCAACCGGATGTCACAAAACGCCGTCCGGCCGTGACGCTCGCTAGTGGCCTTGCTTTTTTGAGCTCGATGCGCGCTTCGCCGAGGCACGTATCGACCCGCAAGCCCTTTATTTCATCGCGCGACGCTAAGATGCCTTCGGCGACCATAAAACCGCAAGCCAGCTCGTCGAGGTGCTCGAGACTGCATTGCAGCGTCACCAGCTCTTCATCGTCTATGTAGATAGTCACCGGGCGCTCTACCGGTGGGCGCCGGTCGTCTTTTTTATTCTTAGCCATCAATCCGGCAATCCCCTGCTCCGCCTTGTCCAGGTCGTGTGATGTATTTATGTTTACAAAAGAAACATCGGCCCCTTCCAGGTGGGCAAGCTCCGAGCTGCCCACAATCCAGACGTTAAGCCGCGGAAAAATCGCCGCCACCTTGCGCTCACCGCGCGCGAGCACCTCATCGATAGCCGGAAGACAGCGCTTGCCGTAGAACGCGAAGAGCGGCTCAAGCCCGCCGGCGGTCCTTGGAACCACAATATCCGCCTTGCCGGTCAGTCCGGCCAAATACCGGATGACCTGCGGGTCGGCAAAGGGCATGTCTACGGCGAGAACAAAATTTGTCTCGTGCGACGACTCCTTCAGGCCGGTGCCGATGCCGCCGAGCGGACCTCGATTCGCAACGGCATCCCTCACGACCTTGGCGCCGGTCACCTCCAGCGGAATAGGCTGGTTCGCGACGACGATGACCTCGCTGAAGAGCGCTGCCAAGTTGTTAACGGCGCGCAGCAGCAACGGCTCCCCATCGAACTCGACCAGGTTTTTATCCCGTCCCATGCGGCTACTTCTGCCGCCGGCAAGGATTATCGCGGCCATATTGAGTTTTCCGTCGCTCTCTTCCATAACCATACTATTATTATATTGATAACATGCTTTAAAATCCTAGTAGGCGCCTCATAAAAGGGGCGATTCCGCAAAATTTCTCCGCCCGCTGACCGGAACGACCACGAATTTGTCCGTACCACTTTTCAATCGTCTGCCCATTAAAGAGCAAGCCTCCCGGCTACTCTCTCGATACCACATGTGCGCCCGTCGAATCGAACGACGCCCAAACGCGCACGCCTACCCGCAGGCCCATCTCATTGGCCGAGCGCTTGGTGACGAGGGCAACCAGCACAAACCCGCACTCGACCACGGCGCGAGAGAACGGGCCCATATCGTACAATTTGGTTATCTCGCCCTCGAAACGATTTCGCATGCCCGCCTGATGCTCGGCGCCGTCGTCGGCGACGATAGAGACGTTCTCGGGACGGACAAAGAGCCAGACCTTACCGGAGAGGCTTTCCCCGCCGGCGACCTCTATCTCTTTGCCCTCTACCTCGACGACGGTACCGCCGTCTCGCGCGCCGGTGACCCTGCCTTTAAGGATGTTCTCGACACCGACGAGGTCGGCCACCATCTCGTTTACCGGGCAGTTCATCACCTCTTGCGCGGCACCGACCTGCACGATTCGCCCCTCGTCCATCACAGCGATTCTATCGGCAATCATAATCGCTTCTGTGCGCTGGTGGGTGACGTAGACCACGGTCACGTCGAGCCTATCGAGCACCTCCTGCAAGTCTTCGATGAGCGCCTTTTTTGTGGGCGGGTCGAGCGAGGCCATCGGTTCGTCGAGGAGCAAAAGCTCCGGTTTAAGCACGAGCGCGCGCGCAAGAGAGACTCGTTGCGCTTCGCCGCCGGAGAGATTACCGGCATCGCGCCCCAGCAAGTGAGATACGCCAAGCATCCCGGCGACCCCGCGCACCCTGCTCGCTATCTCTACCTTTGCGACTTTACGGACCTTCAGTCCATAGGCGATATTATCAAAGACGGTCGTGCTAAAAAGCAGCGGCTCCTGGAAGACCATCGCCAGGCGCCGCCGGATATCGAGTTCATCGCGGACCCCGCCGTTAAACGAGAACGTCCCCGATACCGGTTTCTCGAGCTGCGCGATAAGCTTCAAAAGCGTGCTCTTGCCGGCCCCGTTCGGGCCGATAACAGCGAGCACCTCGCCCCGCTCGATAACGAGTTCGTCTATATCGGAGACGACTTTGTCCCCATAGCGCTGCAGAAGATCGGCTATTTGGAGGTACGCTGCGCCCACAAGGCCGTCCCCCTCTGCTGGTAGTGCGTTAGCGCGTAGGTCGCGGCAAACGTGATGGTAAGAAGAATTAAGCTCAACGCTATCGCCCGGCTGAAATCGCCCCGGCCGACCTGCTCGACGATGGCGGTCGTCAAGACCCGCGTCTGCCCGCTGATGTTGCCTCCGACCATCATCACCGCGCCCACCTCGGATATTATCGCGCCAAAACCGGCGATTACGGCGACGAGCGCGGTAATCCGCGCCTCTTTAATAAGAGTGATAAGCATCTGTGCTTTAGTCGCCCCGAGCGCGAGCGCCTGCAGCCTGATTTTCGGATTGAGCTGCTGGATAGCCGAGATAATGACCCCGGTTACCAGCGGCAACGCGATTATCACCTGCGCGATGATAATCGCCGGGATTGAATACATCAGACCCAAAAAGCCGAGCGCGCCCGAGCGCCACAAGAAAATCGCAACGAAGAGGCCGACGACTACCGGCGGTAGCCCCATGCCCGCGTTGACGAGGCTTACCATTAGATTGCGCCCCGGAAACCTGGTGAGCGCGAGCAAAAATCCGAGCGGCACCCCCAGGATGATGGAGATGATTACCGCCGTCCCGGATGTCTGGAGCGAGCGCAAGGTCGCCTCGACGACCAGCGGGTCACCGCTGAGTATTAATATGATGGCTTGTTTGAGGCCCTCAAAAATCAAATCCATGGTTTCCTTGGTCTAAGGCAATCGACCGCGTGCTTTCATAGTGAACCCTGCCGCCGACAGGAAGCGACGAATCGCTAAAGTCTTCATGTCGAAGTCTAATCCTTCGCGTCCGGCACGAAGAGCGCCTGGCCGAATTCATCCTTGCCGAACTCGCCGATAAGTTTCTGCCCTTCGGCCGAGGTGAGAAAATCGATAAACTCCATCGCGCCGTCATAGTTGACCTTCGGGAACTTATCCGGGTTTACCGCGATGACGCCGTATGGATTGAGGAGGTCTTTGCTCTTCTCGGTCAAAACGACCAGGTCGATGTTGTCTTTCAGCACCAGGTAGGTACCGCGATCGGCGAGCGTGTAGCCCTGCTTCTCGTTGGCGATGATGATGGTCTGCGCCATCCCCTGGCCGGTAATGGCATACCAGTTTCCCTCAGGTTTAATGCCGGCCTGCTCCCAAATCTTAAGCTCTTTCTTGTAGGTGCCCGAGTCGTCGCCGCGCGATACGAACGGGTGAGGCACCAGCATCAAGCTTTGAAAAGACCAATACGACATGATCTTCTCGAACGCTACAGCCGCACTAGCCGCACCTTTGGCACCAGTCGGGTCATCCGCCGGGCCGATGAGCACGAAATCGTTGTGCATGACATCTTTTCTGACCTTGCCGAAACCCGCGGCCATGAATTCATCCTCAGACGCCCTGGCGTGCACAAGCAACACATCGGCGTCGCCGCGCTCGCCCATCTTCAATGCCTCACCAGTGCCGACCGCGACCAGTTTTACCGTTATCCCGGTCTTCTTTGTAAACGCCGGCAGCAGCTCATCCAAGAGGCCGGTGTCTTTAGTACTGGTGGTGGTGGCCAAGATAATAGTCTTGTTCGCGGCCGGCTGCGTCGAGCAACCGGCAATCGCCATAACCGCCGCCGCAAGGACTATTGCGAGCAATACTAATATAATTCTTTTCAATCCTGCTCCTCCTCTGATAATCATCAAAATCGGCCGGGTTTCCCCAGCAACCCTATCGGCCGGTTCGCCATAGCCTACGCCGTAGGCTTGCCGGCTCGGAGATACGTTATGTGCAAATAAAAAAGACACCCGTCTCCGCTCGTGGACAGACTGGTGCCTAAATAAACAGGCTCCTTTCCAAACACGGGAGGCCACGCCGTTTCCAGCTTGACCCTGGCTGGGTGCTCACTTGCTGTCACACCCATGCGCCCTCATCCCATAGCCTACGCCTTAGGGATTTCGGGTCGGAGTCAAAAATATGCTTATGTATCTAATAGAATACGATATAACAAATCGATAACAGTAGCAAGTAGCTGCGGGATTGAGGTTCTATGGTTTTATCTCATCGACATCGAGGGCGTCGATGAAGGACAAGAACGCCGCTGCCGACCTCGTCGGAACATGCTTGCTTACGACCAGATAGAGGTCGCGCATGAATGAGAAGCCCGGTATCTTGACGGTGACGAGTTCGCCGAGTTTGAGCGAACGCTCCGCGGCCCACTTGGAGACGATAGATACGCCGAGCCCGGCGCTGACCGCGTTGACCACGGCTTCGGTGCTGCCCAGCTCCATCACCACGTTGAAATCGTCGAAGCTCATGCCGTGCGTCGTCAAAAAGCCCTCGATAGTCTGCCTGGTGCCGGAACCCCGCTCCCTGATGATGAAGTCCGCGCTACGCAGGTCCTCAAGGGTAACCGCCCGCCGTTTCGCCAGCTCATGGTCGGAAGGTGTTATAAATACCAGCTCGTCGTGGAGGAAGGCGCGTGACGTCAATTGGCCGGAGCTGAACTTGGCGCCGATGAGCCCCACCTGCAGCTCGCCTGAGATCACCTGCTCGGCTATCTCGTTCGTATCGCCTATCTTAAGCGTTATCGAGACATCCGGGAACTCGCGTTTGAATCTGCCGAGAAGTTTCGGTAGAACGTACTCGCCCGGAATCGTGCTGCCGCCGACCGCCAGGCGCCCTTTTACGGATTCACCTAACTCCTCGAGCTGGTGCTGGACATTGTCGATTTGAGTCACTATCTGCAGCGCGCTCGGGTAGAAGAGTTTGCCCGCCTCGGTGAGTTGGACTTTCTTGGTGCGCCGGTCGAGAAGCTCGACCCCCACAAACTCTTCGAGAGCTTGGATTTGGAGGCTTACCGCAGGCTGGGACACACCCATCGACCTGGCGGCTGCCGAAAACGTGCCCTTCTCGACTATACTGACGAAAGCTCTAAGCTGGTTTATGTTCATGATATCCTCCAATAATTATTTATTATTGTTATCGAACTCATCATTTCTAATCATTATAGCAATTTTTAATATTTGATGCCAGTTTTGTCAATATAAAGCACCCCCCATCATATGTTCACAGCGCCTTAAGCTGCGCCGCAATTCTTATGAACGTCACACCAGTCAAATGCTTGATTATTTGTTCGAAGCCCTATATCATAAAGTTTACCAATTTACTTAAGTTTAGGGATATATCCGGAGGGCGAAATGCAGCTTACCAGAAGAGCGGAGTACGCGATACGCACAATGCTCGATATCGCAAGCAACCTCGATGACCAGCCGCTGATGTCTAAAGAGATTGCGGCGCGCCAAGACATCCCGCTGAATTTTCTTATCCAGATAGTCCCCGAGTTGCGCTCGGCGGGTCTAATACACACCGTGCGCGGGAGCGGCGGCGGCATCTACCTGACGAAAAAGCCTTCCGAAATCTCGCTCCGCTACATCGTCGAGGCCATCGAGGGGCCGATTGCGCTAAACCAGTGCCTTATCGGTGATGCGAGCTGCGAGCGCCAGCCTAGGTGCCCCATCCACGAGGTCTGGGCGCTCGCGCAACGGCAAATGCTCGCGGTACTCGAAGCTACAACCCTCGCCGGCCTCGTAGACCAGTCACAATCCGGCAAGAAAGCGGGCAAAACAAGCGCGGCCGCCGATGTTGCGAGCAAAATCAATAACGAAGTCGAGTTGGAAGTATAGAGTAAGTATCACCGAGACGTGAGGATACGGGAATGAGCGACAAGACCGCCTCAATCATAACGATTGTCTTGATAATAGCCGTCATGACGCTGGTTGGTTTCTCCTACCTGAGCGAATACGATGTGATCCCCGGCTTCGCACCAGGCGCCGAACTGGCGGCGAAGGGCGGGCAAAACGCATCGACTGAGAAAACCGCGCCATCCGGCGCTATACCCGCGTGCGTCTGCCACAGCAAGAAGCCCGCGATGGTAAAGATGCACGACGCGCTCGACGGCGAAGACTGCGGCAACTGCCACTCCTCGGAAGAAAACCTGATGGACCCGGAGCGTCCCGCATCGAGCGAGCAGGCGCTTGAGGAGCGAAAAAAGAGCGAGACTATCTGCGGTGATTGCCACAAAAACGGCAAGACCGTGGTGAAAAAACGCTCTAAAGACAAGACGAAAATATCGAACGCCCTCTTCTGTCCGAAATGCAAAAAGCAACTTTCGCCAACGGATGCCGATTGCGGTGATTGCGGCGGCAAACTCGAAGCCGCCGGTGACGGATGGGCCTGTACCGCGTGTGGGCCGCTCGTAGATATCGATAAAGTAGCGGCGATGTCTAAGGAGAAACCGAGCAACGACATTTGCGCGATGTGCCACTACGACACGCGAGGCCTGACCATCACCCACCAGAATATTAGCGCTTATAATAAGAGCGTGACCACGGTTAAGGATGGCCTGAGCAACTGCCTTGCCTGCCACGAATCACATAATAAGTGTGGCGGGTGCCACTTCTAGGGTATACTATTAAAAATCGACTTGAACTGCTGTTATAATCTTAGTAAGAAGCGTTAAGCCGGGTGCTGGGCGACCGGTGTTTGAGCTGTTGATAAGGGGGCTGTTAAGATGGCGGTTACTAAAGATATGACCATATCGGACTGTGTCGAGCTTTACCCGGAGACAATCGAGGTATTTGTCAAGCACGGCCTCTCCTGCTTCGGTTGCGCGGTGTCGAGATTGGAAAACATCGAGCAAGGCGCGGCGCTCCACGGAATCGACCCCGACAAACTGGTAGCGGAACTGAATTCGGCGATAGAAAAGGAAGCCGCGAGCCAAGATTAGGCTGCAATCGCTGTAAACACAGGTTAGCTGATAGTTAAAATCGGACAAGAAGGACGCGTTATGAACTTTGGAATCACCGATCTTTTCTTCATACTCTTTATGATCTCCTTTATAGTCCCCATGGTCCAAAAAAGACTTCTGGAGTCGCGCCGGCTGCAACTGATTCACAGCATCGAGGGCAGCCGCAAGAGCAGGCTTATCACTCTCATCCATCGCCAAGAGGCGCTCAGCTTCTTAGGGATAGCCTTCGCGCGCTTCATCGACATCGAGGACTCCGAGCAGATAATGCGCGCGATTCGCCTGACCGACCCTAACGTGCCGATCGACATCGTCCTCCATACGCCGGGCGGGCTCGTCTTGGCATCCGAGCAAATATCGTGGGCAATTAAGCGCCATCCGGCGAAGGTCACCGTTTTTGTACCGCACTATGCGATGTCGGGCGGGACGCTCATCGCGCTCGGCGCCGACGAGATAATCATGGACGAGAACGCGGTGCTCGGCCCGGTCGATCCGCAGCTCGGGGATACGCGCGGCGGATCATACCCGGCAGCCTCGATTCTCGCCGCCATGACAATCGACAATCCCAACCGCGACGACCACACGATAATCCTGGCCGACATCGCCAAGAAAGCCATCGATCAGGTCAGGGGCTTTATTTACGCGCTGACAAAAGATACCATGGACGATGGCGAGGCCTTGCGTCTGGCCACCACGATGAGCGAGGGACGCTGGACACACGACTATCCCATAACCGTCGCTGAGGCTAAAGAGCTCGGCCTGCCGGTAAGGGCGGACTTGCCCAAAGAATTCCACCAGCTCATGCAATTATATCCGCAAGCCCAGCAACGGCGGCCTTCCGTCGAATATGTCCCCGTCCCCTACAGGACGCCGCCGGTTCCGCGCGATAAAGGCCGCTAAGCCGGTGTTTTGCAAGTTTTAAACTAGCGTCGATTGCCGACAGTTGGTTTTCGCATAGTATTGGCGGATTCGCATAGTATTGGCGGAGGTGGAGTACGGTATGGGTCGACAGCGTATTTCCAAGATAAGCAAGCGAGACGGGCGCACCGTAGATTTCGAAGTAGGCAAAATCTCGAACGCGATTCAGAAAGCGCTCAACGCCACGGGCACACACGACGGAAAAGTCGCAGCTGAGCTGGCCAAGAAGGTCGTTTTGCTGCTCGAGTCGAAAGCAGGCGGTCCGCGGATGCTCTCTGTCGAAGAGGTCCAAGACGCGGTCGAGCGAGTCCTAAGCGAGGAAGGCCTGCACGAAGTCGCCAAAGCCTATATCCTCTACCGGCAGATGCGTGCGAACGTGCGTCGGGCGCGCGAGTTCGTCGGGGTGCCGGTCAACGACCTAAAGGTGAGCGTAAACGCCGCGAAAGTACTGAGCCACCGCTATCTCCTCAAGGATGACCAAGGAAAAACCATCGAGACCCCGAGCCGGCTATTCAGGCGGGTCGCAATCGCGGTCGCCGCAGCCGAGACGCTCTACGACGCAGACGCCGACGTCAAAGCGCTCGAAGAGGCCTTCTATGGGCTGATGGCCGGTTTCGAGTTCATACCTAATTCCCCTACCCTGATGAACGCGGGTACCTCGATGGGCCAGCTCGCAGCGTGTTTTGTGATTCCCGTCGAAGATTCGATACCGGCCATTTTCGATTCCGTAAAACACATGGCCATCATCCATCAGAGCGGGGGTGGGACGGGTTTTTCGTTTTCGCGGTTGCGTCCCAAAGGCGACCTGGTCAAATCGACCAAGGGCGTCGCGTCGGGCCCGGTCTCTTTTATGCGGGTATTCGATGTCGCGACCGATGTCATCAAACAGGGCGGCAGGCGGCGCGGCGCCAACATGGGCATCTTGCGCTGCGACCATCCCGATATTATAGAGTTCATCACCGCTAAGAAAAAAGAGGGCTTTCTCGACAACTTCAACATCTCGGTCGCAGTCACCGATGAGTTCATGGAGGCGGTCGCCGCCGGGGGCGACATCGACCTCATCAACCCGCGAACCGGCGAGACCACCGGTACGGCGGCGGCTAAAGAGCTTTTCGACTTGATAATAGCGATGGCCTGGACGACCGGCGACCCCGGCCTCTTCTTCATCGACCGCGCCAATGCGGCCAACCCCACCCCCGAAGTGGGGATATTCGAGAGCACAAATCCCTGTGTAGTCGGCTCCACGCGAATCTCTACAGATGCCGGTCTGGTAACGATGGAGGAGTTGTTCGTCTCGCAAGAGGCGTTCAATGCGCTGACCATTGTCTCCGGGTCGCGGGGCGAACGCTATGCGAACAAGAACACCTTCTTCCCTGCAGTGCCGGTGTTTAAAACGGGCAGTAGTCAGCCCGTCTTTAAGGTCACGACTAAACATGGCTATGAGCTTACGGCCACTGAAAACCATCGGTTCCTCACCCCTGACGGTTTTATTGAACTAAAAGACCTGCGGTCAGGAGATGCCCTCTTGCTGCAAGCCGGCGAGGGTAACTGGTCGGAGAATCGACAGCTACCACCCTTTGTGCCGGAGTATCATACGGCGCGAGGCCGTTTCGCCGCTGGTAAAAGCAGCGGCAAATTTAATCCACCGCAAACCTGGTCGAAAAAGCTCGGCCGGCTGCTCGGCTGGCTAGTCGGGGATGGCTTTTTAACGCTCAATAGCAGCGCGATGGTCGCCCTCATCTTCGGGAGCGACGAGCGCGATTTAATGCCATACTTTCAGGAGTTATTCGCTGATTGGTTTGGAGCCCAAGGCCACCTGCGCGAACAGCGTGGTTCGACGCAACTCAGATACAAAGGATTCCCAGCACGGTTTCTTGCGAATCTCGGCATCAATAACGCAAAATCTCACGAGAAAACCGTACCGGACACCATTTGGAGCGCACCTCGCGATGGTGTGGTGGGATTTCTACAGGGGCTCTTCACAACCGACGGCACAGTGAATCTTTCAACCAATAAAGGTTCGTGCAGCATTCGCCTTGCCAGCAGCTCTGAAAAACTTTTAAAAGAGGTACAACTCCTCCTTCTTAACCTCGGTATCATCTCGCGCTTCCATACACGCCGAAGCGAAGGTATCGCGCATCTCCCAAATTCGCAGGGCATTTACACCCCGACGAAAACACGCCCGCAATATGAACTCTTGGTAGATAAAGAAAATCGTGACCGATTCGTCACGGAGGTCGGGTTTCTCTCCCAAGCCAAACAATCAAAGGTTGAAGCCTTTATCAAAGCAAAGAAACGGAGGAGCAACCGGGAGACATTCACGACGACTATCACATCGATTGAGGCTGCGGGTTTTGCTGATGTGTACGATACGACGCAGCCATTTACGCATACAGTTGCCTATAACGGCATCATAACCCACCAGTGCGGTGAAGTACCTCTGTTGCCCAATGAGCCGTGCAATCTCGGCTCGATAAACCTCCACAAGATGGTGCGCGACGGTGCCGTAGACTGGGACAAGCTCAAAGAGACGGTGCGGCTATCAGTACGCTTTCTCGACAACGTTATAGACGCGGGCAAGTACCCGCTGCCCCAGATAGACTATATGGCCAAAGCCAACCGCAAAATCGGCCTCGGGGTCATGGGCTTCGCCGAGATGCTCCTTGAGCTGGCGGTCGCGTATGACTCGGAGGATGCACTCGATATCGCGGAGCGGGTGATGAAGTTCGTCTACGAGGAGGCGATTGCCGCCTCGGCCGAGCTGGCGCGCACGCGCGGCTCCTTCCCCAACTTCAAAGGGAGCAAGTGGGACACAATGGGTTACGATGCGATGCGCAACGCTACCCTGACCACGGTCGCGCCAACGGGCACCATAAGCATCATCGCCAACACCAGCAGCGGGATAGAGCCCCTTTTCGCCGTCTCCTACGCGCGCGAAGTCATGGAGGGAACGACGCTCCTCGAGGTCGACCCGGTTTTCGAGAAGGTCGCGCAGGCGCGCGGATTCCACAGCCAAGACCTGATGATGAAAATAGCCAAACACGGGACGATTCAGGTGATGGAAGAGATACCCGAGGATATACGGCGCGTCTTTGTGACGGCGCTCGATATCGAATCGGCGTGGCATGTGCGAATACAGGCGGCGTTTCAGAAACATGTCGACAACGCGGTCTCCAAGACGGTCAACCTTCCGGAGAACGCGACTCTCGAAGATGTGCGCGAGGTCTTTGTCCTCGCTTACGAGCTTGGCTGCAAAGGAATCACCGTTTACCGGTATGGGAGCAAAAAGGAGCAGGTACTCTATATCGGAACGCCCGAAGATAGAAAGATAATCGACCAGCCGGTGACGGCGGCATCGGAGTACTCTGGCGGCTGTCCGTGGGGATATTGCCCGCTCTAGTCTTCATCATCCTCGTCGTCGGCGACGAAGTTGCTCGAATCGAGCAGCTCCAGCGCGCGCTCTAAGTCTTCGTCGAGAACGTAGACCACTCTAAGCAACGCCGACATCGGAAACTCGAGCGGCGCCGCTTTTATTACCGTTTGGATACCGTGCGAAGCGAGAAGCGAACTGACCATCTCCGCCTCTACCTCATTTTCTACTGCCGTAAGCTCTACTAATCCAGACATATCTTCATTGTAGAGCAATATCGCGTGAGAGGAAATAGCCGGAGACTCCAGTCTTCTATCCGCGTTTTACATCGGGGCCGAACAAGCGCCAGAGCATCTTCGGGGTGAATACGTCGAAGGGCCGCGCGGTGCTCATCATCACGCTGACGAACTTGCCCGCGAAATCGGGGTTCAATCTCGCTTTTCTGACCGCCCGGTTTATAAGCGAAGTCCTCGCCAAAGACTCGCGCAAGAACTCGTAGATTCGGTGGTCTATAAAGAACGCTTTATCGAGCGCTTTTTTATAAGAGGCCAGCCCGCCGGCTGATACATCGCCCCCATCGAGCGCTTTTTCTATCACGTCCGCCGCTATCTCACCGCTCTCCAGGGCATATGCTATCCCCTCACCGCTCAAAGGACTGATAAGGCCGGCGGCGTCACCGGTCAAGACGAGCCCGTCGGCGACCACATCATGGCGGCCGTACCCCATGCGAAGATAAGCACCCTTGACAGCGGTCGTCGCCACCGCTTCGCTGAGGTCAATCGGGTGCGTCTTCTTCTCCGACATAAACCAACCCAACAGCTTACGCGCGTCCACTTTGCTCTCTTTCATCATGCGGGTGCTTAAGCCGATACCGATGTTCGCCGCCTGCTCGCCGGTCGGAAATATCCACGCGTAACCCTCGCGTATTTTGTCGTCGAGATATATGTTGATGCAATCGTCGAGGTTCTTGACTCCGTCGTAGTATGCCCGTACCGCGAACGCATGCGGCTTGACACAGTCGATGCCGGTCTTGGCGGCGAAAGTGCCGTGCGTGCCATCCGCACAGACGATAACGCGGCATTCGATTTGACGTGTTCCGTTCTCGTCTTCGACTACAATACCTTCTACAGCCTCGCCAACACGCACCGGCTCAATCGCCTTGGTAGCGGTCGCGACCCGCACCCCGGCGGCTTTAGCCGTTTCGGCCAGCTTAAAATCGAGATCCTTTCTCGACGTAATATAATAGTGAGGGCGCGGGGTGTCCTCGCCCGGGATGCCCGCTTCAAAGTAATCCCCGTTGTTCGAAAATAGACGAACCCGGTCGCACCGGTAAGAACCGTTTCGGGTGAGCCAGCCGCCCAGCCCCATCTTGTCGAGAACCTCGATGCTGCGCGGCCCCAACCCATCGCCGCAGGTCTTCTCGCGGGGGAGCTTGCTCTTATCGATAAGCAAAACTTCGACGCCGCGTCGCGCCAGAAAGTATGCGGCAGCCGACCCCGAAGGTCCGGCCCCCACGACGACTACATCGACTTTTTCCATACTGAACTCACCGTCATAATCTCGATTGAAGGTCTAAGCTTAAGTGTGCGCCGTTCGGCGTACACCCGCAAGCCATACTTGGTTTAATTGGATATCCCTGACGTAAAGTCCTTTAAGAAAAGCCTTATATGGACAGAATAGCTAAGATTTTATCGACCGCCAGCTTGACGAGTTAGGAATTAGAAGGATGGCGAGACAAGCGCACGAAACACTGAAGAAATGGGCACCCTATCACTCAGCCGGCGCGGTCTCCTGGGTATATGAGCGGTACCACCGGACGATGTAGCGGATGAAAATCAAGATGATGCTTAAAACGGGGACGGCGAGCAACGCGCCGATTATCCCGGCGAGCTGCGTGCCGACTAAGAGCGCAATAATCGTCATAAGTGGGCTCAAGTCGACCGACTCCGAGACGATGCGCGGCCGCAGGATGTTCGACTCGACCTGGTTGATAACTACGAAGTATCCGGCCACCGCCAATGCTATCGGCCAGCTCTGGAAGATAATTGCGAGCGCGACCGCGGGAACCCCGGCGATAAAAGAGCCGACAACCGGTATCAGATTAAATATAGCGGCGAAGACGCCGATGGCGAGTGCATAGGGCAGGCCGAATGCAAACGAGCCGACACCGGCGAAGACACCGACGATTAACGATAATATGACCTGGCCTTTAGTATACCCTCCGACCACCTTGCCTATTTCCAGACCGAGCTGTTTCATCTCATCGCGGTAACGCTCCGGGACGGCGCTGGTAAACGATTCGGATATTTGACGCGCCTCGAGCAAGAAGTAGAGGCTGATGATTAGGATGAGAAATATCTGGCTGATACCGGATGAGAGCTTATCCAGCAAGCCTAAAAACGCTTCGAAGACCACATCACTGTTCTCGCTTAGCAACGCTATGCCTCGCTCCTCAAGCGCCATAAGATCGACATTTATCCCAAACCCCCCGAGCAACGCCTGGAGTGAACGAATTGAATCGCTCGTCGAGTCGATAAAACGCGCATAGTCTTGCGTGAGGCCCCGCGTCTCAATTGTAAGAGAGACCCCAATCCCGGTGGAAACCGCGCCTATCGCAAGGAAGATTATAAGGTATATCAATACTACCACTAAGGCCCACGGCAACTGGTGAAACCTCTCGTGCAGGCGCCGGGCCGGGCCATTGAGCATATACGAGAGCATACCCGCGAGCACAACCCATATGACAATGTTAGAGATGAAGCCAAAGAGGTAAAATGCGAGGGCGAAGAAGCCTATCCCCATCCAGATGACCGCGAATATTAAGGCGAGTTTCTTGTACGGTAGCTCTCGCATCGAATCCCCTCCGTGCGACAAGTTTGCTTACTACCTATATTTCGGCAAACGCAACCGTTTGTAAAGAGCGCGCGGTATTTTGGAGGTGATGGGGTAGGAATCGAACCCACCATTATGTTCAGCGCCTCTTTGGCAAATCGCTTACCAGCTCAATTTATAGCTCTACTTGGCGTTATGCATTCAACTTAATTAATTCATGAGTGGACGGAATCAGTCAAGCCAGAGTCAAATTTTCGCATGGATCCGATTGATTCCGTCCACCGGTTCCGATCTCTCAAAAGAATGGTCGATTTAAATCGAAATCGGTGGACGGAATGGGCCGGAATACGCAAAAGACTATCATCAAAGCTACTAAAGGCAATAATATCCCTTATTGGGTCGCCATGTGAGTCAATAAAATATCCAGATAATCAACTAATACATCATGCTAAAATAGGTTTAGAACGATCAAAACTTGTCGATATAGAAACCGAAGAGAAGAAGCTTGAAATATCTACCAATATAGTTTTTAATAAAAACTGAAATCTACTAGTCATGAGCTAATGCTTGTAGTAGAATGGTTTTGCAAAGACCTGGTTCCCGAATTGTCGCCTGTGGCGTGCGTGGCTGGAATATCTCCAGTCTAGGGGCTAGGTCGAATTTTTTTACCGTCCAAATATCCAGATGTCTTCCAGCCGAGGCTCTATTATTTTACGGTGATCCTCGCTGCCATCATCATGGGCAACCCTAATACTTCCGGCAACCATATCGGCAAGCTGGATTAAGACATCTCGCCCAGAGTCTTTAAACTTTAGGTCTTTAATTATTCCGGGTCCAAGCTCACGACTCAGATAGACTCGAAGCTGCCTCCGAAGCGCTTTTTCGCCATGCCCATCTAGTCTTAATTTGGCATTTGATATGGTCCCTTGATGGTTCTTTAAGACGGTTTTAATTGTGAAGTTATAGAAAGACTCTTTAGAACTTCTAAGCTCAGGTCCGTAAATTCGACCCTTATCCATTACTATGGCCCTAACCCTAAAATCACAATTAGCAACCCTCTCAAGAAAGCGCCGCCTATATTCAGACCTGCATTTATGGAACTTAAACTCAAACGTATCCTTTAGGCCAAGTTCTCTTTTTAGCCTCTTTATTTTTAACGATGTCTCTTCTCCCTCGAGTTCATCATCGAAGATAACAAGTGCTATAACCAAGGAAGCAGTAGAACCCTTGCCTACCTTAAACCCGGGGTCGCCTGAATCGTCTAGAAAAATTATCATGCGGGCATTCTATCATATTTAGCCTTTTGATCCATCAAAACGTAGAACCCAAGAGAACTGAAAATTCCCGTGCCGGCGGTTCAAGCCCGTCCCCGGCCACCAAGGATAAGCAGGGAATGAGAAAGAACGCCAGAATTTTGCCCTGGCGTTTTCACATGTCCCCTGCTCGCTTGAGCAGGATATCTTTGGCGGAGGTGCGTGGGAATCGAACCCACCATTCTAGCTGGGAATTTATAGCTTATATTATGGTTTTATTGCTTCCTGTAGCTGGGTGAATGCAGGCATTTTATATGGTTCGTTATGATTTTGTCGGGTTCAGGTGCTAGTTTTATTAGAAAAGCGTTAGAAAATATCTTATCTCTCATCTGATACCTGACGCTGGAGAAACAATTGATCAAGGGGCTTAAACGCCTGTTTTTGGAATACGATCGTTGAGCCGCAAGTGTTAATGTCTGCAGAGTTTTATTCGTGTGGGTTTTGGGTATATAGTACACACTAGAAATAGTCGATAATCTGGATAGTTGTAATTTTAGTTGCATTACTTTACGCAATTATATAATATAAAGATACAAGCTAATGTAAAGGTCCCGCCTTGATGAAAAGAACCCATGGGGTTCTCCCGAAAAGGGTAGTCGAGGCGGTCATTTTTTTGCCCTACTTTTAGTAGTAATAGGTAGTGCCATTTCTAAATATGTCGAATTCGGTTCTTATAGCCCCGCTAATCAAGCTATAGCTACGTAGATCATTATCGCGCCATTTTCTGAAGATAGCCCAATTACAATAATCGACCACCTGTAGGCCAATACAAGACATTGATTCATGGTGTAGGACTTTGTAATTCACGTGACTTGGAAGCATAGCTGTAAGCGTCTGCTTAACAGATTTCTCCACGGCCTTACGCTTGCTATTAATTGGAATCCTATCGGTTATGACGATTATATTGGCACAGCCCTGAAGGAACTGTGGCTGTAGCACATACCTTAGCAAGTAGCTTAACATTCTAGGGTAGAACTTCTCTACCGCTTGAAGCGCTGGACCAGTCTTTCTTTTCTCAATAATGACGGAATCGATATGAAAGTCCGTCAGGTTATCGGAGATTATGTTGAATACCTCGTTGCGTACTACCTGTCTGTCTTCTGATGCATGAAAGTATTTAATCTCTGGTACTAACCCCCGCTCCATAAGGTCATATTTGAGAGCAATCAAAGGAGATTCCCAGAGAAAAGGTCGCTTTGCGCTCATAGCGCTGAGCGTAAAGTGCTTCGTTCCATTATGCGAAAAATCAAACGTACCTGCCTCATCAATGAACAAATAGAGGCAATCTTGTGTGTTATCACCATTGGTCATACTGAAGATTTTCTCATTAGTTTAAAGATTTTGGTAGCATCGGGAAAGCAGAAAACAAGAACACTAGATATTCTTGTCTGGTGCCCTCTATTTCCACCTGCTAGGGCCTTGCATTTATGGCAAGGCCCGACTTATTACCTTCGAATAATCTATTCTATTTACTATATACATATGTGCTTTTACCTGGTGTTTAAAATAGGCTTCTAACGGTTTTCTAACAAGAAATAAAACTACAAATGATTGTATAGAGAGATAGAATAATAGATAATACTAGTATAGTACATGTATTAAAATGTAGCAATAAACTGGAAAACAGTCGATATAAAAGCTGAGGGTGTGTTTTCTGACATGACATTCCTTAAGAAGAAAATATCTGAGCATGAGGCAGCAGCAGTTTTCGTACTCTCGATATTTCAAGCTGTAGAGAAAGCTTGGCCGGATATATTGAATGATTTTGAAAGCTATTTTAAGAACGAGGTTGCTATACCTAATGACGACTTTGCTACCTTTAACCTGTCATTAGCAATAACATCGTTAGAGCTGAGTGCACTGTGGAACCTGTTCCCACGTGATCAAGCAGAAAGATTGGCAAATGAGAGCATGAAGTGCATCGAACAAATGTGCACATCAGAAGAATATAAAGATTATGCACACGAAGTAATGCAAGTATATACGAACTCGATAAGTGATGCCTTAGACGGGCCTGAATCACCACTGGAATATGTCTCAATAGGGTTACTATATCTCTGGCTAGGTGAGCAGATAAAAAACTTTGAGGTTGAGATAGATGGACAGAAGACTGGTCATCTTTCACCTGTTTTAATTACAGTTATGTCAGGATTAATTGCTGAGCATATTGGCCTTGGCAGGTGGAAAAATGCTAAAGACAGCTTGAGATTTATAAAGTAGGGTTTAAGCTTATCAGCAATGGTTTACAGCCAAAAACTACTGAAACAGCCAGCTAGTCTAGTCAGCTTTATTTTCAATACCAGGCCATCGATTGCAAAATACCCTATATACATCTTCTACCACAGCCTCATCAGCAGATATTTTGCTATTTATGCAATCCTTTGCACTTTCTACGACATTAGCCAAAACGGGGTTATATAGCGATAGGAATTTCTCAGGTTTAATCTTTATTGCCTCGCCCCAAAACTTTTCAAACCCTTGATAGACAGATTTGAGCTGCACCACACTTTCGATAAGTAGCTGATCAACGATTTCTGGTATATCTTCAATACAGGCACTTAATGCAATCTCTCTTATTTCTTCATTGGTAGGCTCTCGTCCATCAATATCGAGGAGCACATCCTTTTTGCCAGCCTTTGCCCACGCGTTATTAGAACCTCTCACGTATCCTCTCATCCAGGATTCCATCAACTGGAAATAATTTGTGAACGAAGCTTTTGCTTTCTCCACTTCAGACAGTGCAAATTCAAGAAAAGATGCGAGTATCAACACTATTATCTCAGTTGCTTTAAGCTTGTCTAAGAACTCAGCATCCAGCATAGTATAGTCTTTTCTAGGGCAAGTATCTTTAAGTTGCAGGAGCTCTTTATCATCATCTCTTGCCATTGCATCTAATACTAATCTAAAGCGCTCATCTGGCGTTAAACCTGGATATAGCTTAGCTAGGTTATCTTTCATGCCATTTTCCTTCCTTTCAGAACTTCCTCTAGTGCTTCAACTCGTGCAGAAAGATCGGCTGCCTCTACAGCTTTGAGTGCAATGCCGGCTAAGTATCCGATGCAACGCGCCTTCTCTAGCGTGCCGGCTTCCTCTTCGTCTCTTACTGCCTGAACCTGCTCGGCAAGAAGTGCCAGGATATCCTGGGCCGTCTTTAATCTAAACGGCATGGGTATTAGGGTTTGACTGGGGGTTAGACAACATCCGCTCCGTTTCATTCGCTTATATTCACGCTGATATGCTCTCTGTTTTTCCGGGTCTTTATATGCCATGCTCATCACCTGCCTTTAGTAGTGAAAGAAGGTTTTCTAACCTTACAACTGCTAGCTCTCCATGTTTGCCTTTTTCTTTAAGTACGAGTACCGGCATTTTACCCTTAGCCTTTTTCTCTAACTTTTTAAACCATGTCCATACCGCTAATTTCTCTCTGTGCTTGCACTCAATAGCTAAATGCTCATGCTCTACATCTAGCGGCTGAAAGTGGGCACGTTCTCCACCGGTTAGCTTCGCTGTTTTTCGCTCTAAGTTTTTCCACACTGGCATGATTTACCTCACCACTTAAAATGGCACGTTACTATAGGCCGCTTGCCTGCAGTCCCCACATGCCCAGGTACCGCCAACGTTGTGCCTGGTGGTTGTAGGCTTTCCGCAAACATCGCAAGTAACGGACTTTTCGGCGTTTTTCTCTACCCCTGGGTTTTGATTCTTCGCCGAAAAGGTATTCTTAGACTGTTCTACCTGTTCAGATGGGTTAAACTTTTCGACGATACCTTTAATGCCCTCTGCCGAAAAGTATTCAGCGGCCAGTGAGTAGAGATATCGAGGCCGACCTGATGTACTTTGCTTACGTTCACTTATCCACCCTCGGGTTACAAGCTGCTTTAGTTCTCCTCGGAAGTTCCTGGGGTCGAGATCCAATATTTCTGACAAGGTTTGATTGTCACATTCGCCTTCATCCTCCAAAGCTTTTAGTATGTCATTCTCTCGCTTCGTCTTTTTATACTCGTTTGAACTTCCAAGCGCGTTCCAAAAAAGAGTATCAGCATCGAGTTTAATCACTTCGTCCTCAACGCTCGCAAAACGGGATGTTACTTTCAGTGTTGCAGTGGCTTGCTCAGTTTCTCTGTGAAGATTTAGCGCTACATCAACGGCCCCTAATATTGCGCTTGAGCCCCTCATCTCATCGCCATGTTCGCCGCCCGATTTTCTATGATGATGCACCAATAATATGCTTGAGCTGGTCTCAAAGATTAGTTCTCGTATCTTCAGGACTTCCCCCAATTTTTTAGGCTCACGGACTAGAATCAAGTAAGGTTAGTTGTCCATTGTTGTCCGAAGAAATTCTTGCGCTAATTCTTCCTGGGCAACGCTGAAAAATACTGGTTAAGCCATCAGCGATAGCGTAATAGTGAAAATCTGGTATCCCGAACAGCCGTTTTGCCGCCTTGAGCACGTATCCCGCCATCACTTTAAGCTTGGCCTGGGTATCCAGCACTACCGTTGCAAAGTAAGTGGCGGCAAGTACAAGGGGCATTAGATTTTGAAGGCTTCTGTAGCCCAAGACCCGAACATCTTCCAGCTCATAGCTCTGCTTGATAAAGCGAATGCTCTCCTCAATAGACCAGCGTCTCATATAAGCCTGGACTAGGCGCCAAAGCGCCTTATGGCTTCGGC
>JASEGT010000014.1 GCA_030018005.1 Actinomycetota bacterium | reverse complement strand
GAGGGGAGTCAGGTCAACGACTATCGGGTTAAACAGAAGGGTAAACACAATGACTATTGCTACCCTTCGCATCCAATTGCTTTTCAGCCAGTAGCTCATTTCTTGCTTCAATTTCCGCTCCCTCCTTTAGTCTCTCTCTTGGTCGGGGCCGACAGGGGCCGCCGCGTCTGCTTTGAGTTTGGCGTCGCCGGGTTCTACGGCTGCTGCGTCGGCCTTGTTGAACAGATTCTTCTTTGGTTTGGGGGTACCGTTCGGCTTTATCGAGCCGGGCCTATCCCCCCAGTTCTTGCCGACGCTCTGCTTGGGGTTTTTGGTGAGTTTGCCCTCTGCCTTAGCGCCGCTGCCCGTTGCGGCATATGCTCCCAGGGCAAGGCCTGCTACGATTAGACAGACTAGGGCAAACATACTGGCTTGTTTGATTCTTGCTGACATTCTGCTACCTCCTTTGGTTGAGTGTGACTTTCTCTTGCATCGTTCTGCATGATTCTCGTTGCGTCTTATGATCACTCCTTTCTTTGCACGTATGCTGCGCAATATCCTTATTAGCGCGTATGACGCGCACGTTATTATGCGTGGTATTGTCCGCTTGTGAGTTTAGCGGTTTGTATCCGAACGATGGTCGCCAGAGCAAGATTTTGCTTTTGGGGTAAGAATAGGCATATTACCTATGATAGCTACGTATATATACGTAGAATTGAAGCCTATTATATTAGCTTGCCCAGCAAGCTGTCAATAGTTTTACCCGTTGGATTGTTTGATCAATTCATTTAGCGATTGGCATGGCCTGTTATTCCGAACTTCGACAGTTAGTAGGCAAATGCCGCCCCAAACCGGGCGTTATCAATCAAGGATAGAGAGCGGCTAAAATGCGTGTAGTGCCTACGGGGTAATGTCGTAGAACTTCGGCGGTTCTTTGATCTTTAGAGCGGTAAATATCTCTTTTTGCTGCGGCGTTATCTCTGTTCGCTGCAAAACTTAACCCGCAGGGCCGGAAAACTCACCAAGATGCTTGCTCTGAAGCCTAAGGCTAAAGCTTTTATCTCGGGGAAATGTTGTTTTGGGAAATGGTGGGCGACAGAAGAATCTCGCGATGATTTATTGGTCCGCGTCATATGTTATAATTCTTCTCGATGTCCCTGAATATTCTTAACCATCAACACCATAGGCCGTTGCCGGTCGGTTTTTACGAGCGCGACCCGGATCAAGTCGCCGTCGACCTCATTGGACGAATGGTGGTCAGGCGTGCACTGGGGGCGATCGTAGTCGGCCGCATTGTCGAAGTCGAGGCCTATTTTGGCGAAGGCGATCCCGCCAGCCACGCTTGTCGCGGCATGACGCCGAGGAACGCGATTATGTTCGGGCGCGCCGGGATGGCTTATGTCTACCTAAATTACGGTGTTCACTGCCTTTTAAATGTAGTTACGGGTCTAGAAGGGCGCGCCGGTGCGGTATTGATAAGGGCGCTTGAGCCGGTCTCGGGTATCGAGATAATGAAGAAGAATCGACCGGTGAAAAAATCGGTTGACCTTACGAGCGGCCCCGGCAAGCTCACCAAAGCTCTGGGTATAGATTTGGCGGACAACGAGGTCGATATGACCGTTCCCGAGAGCCGGCTATATATCGCGAACGGCACGCTAGAGACACGCACGGTTAAAGCGAGTCCCCGGATAGGTATTTCAAAAGGTGAAGACATGTTGTTGCGTTTCTACGATGAAGGAAGTCTGTTCGTCAGTAAATAGTAGTCGAATTATCCTGTTTGTTGGATTTTAATATATGGCAGATTAGATTAATGGAGGACGAAGATGAAGTTGCGTGAGATATACGAACTTGCCGTGGAGCTTGGAATGGAGTACGACCCTCGCGGTAAGGCCGAGGTCGAAAAGTCGCTAGCGAAGAAAAAAGAAGCCTACGACGGTCTGAAAGACGACGAAAAAGAATTCTTCGACACCGACTCGCTGACCAATCCCTATGCCGACACCAGAATCTTAACCGGTGACCCGGAAGCTGAGATAAATGGGATATTCACCGGTATCGATATGGAGGCGCAAGAAGTTGTCCTTGCGGATAGGCTTAGAGAAAGGGGCGAAGGTATAGACCTGATTCTTGCGCACCATCCTGAAGGCAAAGCGTTGGCGGCGCTCGCCGAGGTGATGGGGATGCAGGCCGACATCTGGGCCACGCTGGGGGTTCCTATCAATATCGGCGACGCGCTCATCGGCGAGAGGCTGACCGAGGTACAGCGGGGGCTTATGCCGATAAACCACAACCGGGCGATCGACGCGGCGCGTCTGCTCGGGTTTTCGTTCATGTGTTGCCATACACCGTGCGACAATCTTGTCACCGACTTCGTACAGAAACATATCGACGCTAAGGCTCCGGAGACGCTCGGTGATGTCGTCAAAGCCCTCAAGGAGATACCCGAGTACAAAGCGGCGGCTAAAGACAAGGCGGGGCCGAATGTTCTCGTTGGCGATGCCGGCAAGCGTACCGGAAAGATAGTGGTAGACATGACCGGCGGCACCGAAGGCCCCGAAGCCGCGATGGAGAAGCTCGCCGACGCGGGTATTGGCACGATTATCGGGATGCACTTTAGCGAGAAGCTCCGCAAAAAGGCGGGCAAAAGCCATATCAACCTAGTGGTAGCCGGCCATATCGCGAGCGACGCCATCGGCATGAACCTATTCCTCGATAAGCTCAAAGCAAAAGGCGTCAACATAATCGCCGGAGCGGGTTTGGTTCGCGTAGAGCGATAGGGAGGTCCTATAACTGAAAACTTGCACCCGACGGCTTGGGCGAGCAAGTTGGTAATAGATTGAAAAAAGCTGCGGTTGCACGAACCGCAGCTTTTTACTCCACATTTTCATGATGTAAACTTCAGTATGCGCCCTTTTTAGACTTGTTCTGTCCTGCTGTCGTTAGTTATCGCCGAAAGGAATACCTCGTCTTATCTTTTCATCCCAGGTTAGAGACACATCCTTGAATCGCGCTTTTGCTTCCTCTGGTGTTGGTGGACCATACGTATTATTATCGTCATCCATTGGAACGCCTTTTACGACGGACTCTATGCCCGAGACCTTCCACTTGCCGTCAATTTTTTGCATGGGATAGCGCTTTACAACAGTATTATCCGCTGCGTATAAAGGCTCAGTCTTTTTCATTGCTTTGTTAAACTTTCCGTATTTGCTTCCACTCCAAACAATGGCTATAATATGTGCCTTGTCAGGACTTTCTAATTCAATCGTTTCAATTGCTAAGACTTTTTGGCCACCATCAATTATGCGCTCCCCATATTCCTGCTCCAAAACTTCAATTAAGCCCACAAAATTCTCGGCAACTCTTTTTGAATAATCTTCTGCTGTAACCTCTAACAGATCCCGATAAAGCCTATTGCGAGCTTTTTCTTTATGCTCCTTTGGTATTGCTTCAAAAACAAGCATTTCCTTTCGAAGTTCAAACGTAGATGCATAAGGCAGCTCTAGATGACTTTCAAGCGCCTTTTTCATTTCGTTTACTTCCTTTTCGCTCGCTCCTTTGTCGCCCGCACCAAGCGTAAGAATCATGCCAACAGAAATAACAACAAGCAAAGCAACCATTGCTATGGAAACCTTGGTGATTGTTTTTTTCATCTTATGCCACCTGCTAGTTTAGAGTCGAGTTAAGTCCCCAGGCGTAAACTACAGTCGTAGCCAGCTCTGAAGCGCTCAGTCTATGCTTAACATGCCAAATAATATGCTTCCTGTTTAGCGAGGGCGAACTCGTTCGGTAATTGACTAGATCACCCGCGTAGGCGCTATTATACACATCGGTTGTGTTTTGCCTTGTTACTATCATATTGTGATCACGCCTTCCGTCGCCAGTAAAGTCAAGGCTGACTATGTCGCTATTATTAAGGCTTGTGTTGTTATTTGGTGGTATTGGCCTACTTGTAGCCGACTGCCAATCATACGAATTAATAAAGTAACGATATGAGGCAGTGCGCGAGCTTGTTCGGAAATACTCGTAGGATTCATGAGCTCTTATCCAAGGATATCCGGATATCCAAGCATTATGAATATTCTTAACCATATACCAGTATTTGTTGGGGTCAGTGTAGTTTGTATCCATTCCAATACCGCCATAATTTAGACATTGTGATACGAAGTTTGTGCAATCCCCACCATCATTATAGTAGTTTGGCCAGTTTGGATTTGGGTTTAGAGCATACGAGTCAGCATAATTTACCGCACACGACTTACACCAAGCAAAAGCCGTTTGCGCCATAAGCAAAGTACTTATGATAACCAATAAAACAAAAGCGATTTTTCTCATGTTACCCCCTTTTCCTGCTTAATGAAACGATTTCGATACATTAATTGCTGATCAGAAAACACTCTAAGGCAATCACCCCCTCTGTTAACGTTCGGAGAAGCAGTATAATGCCAAGCTATAGCGCTACCGTGCTCGTACGCCATACTACAGCTTATAATAACCAGAGAGAGAGAATGTCAAGCAATATCTTAGATATTCTACATATGATTATATAAAGCTATTATCGATAAGATAGGGCGGTCATATTACTCCGGTGGCTTGTCTCTTAAAGCCCCATTTCGTATTTTGCCAGCAGGAGCTTGTGAAATGTTTATCGGCAATTTAGATAATTAGTCGCCTGTGTAATAATACTACGACAACATGACACAGCACAGAAAAGAAGATATCTTATGTGCCGGCAGCTCTGACTATGATGCAGTTATCCAAAATTTGCGCTTAGTCGCTTTGCGTTTTTGGAAACCTGAAGTGATGGATGATTGGGCTGGGCCAGCTGAGGAGTTGGTCCGCCTCGGTCGCGTGGGGGCCGCCGTTATGGATAAGCAGGGGCACGCCGTCCGCCTTTCGTCTATCGGAGACTATGCCGATGTGCGGGTATGGCTTGGCGTATACGACAATATCGCCGCCCTGCCACCGGGCAAGGTTGGCTTCGTCGCCGGGCACAACCTCCGTTGTCAGTTCCGTGGCGTGGCGCTTGAAAAACGAAACGAGGTTCGGCACCCGCCTGAAGTCGATATTCGGATCCGGCTTACCCTCGACCCTCGGATATGCTCTTGTATTGGCGGCCACGTCTCGGTCAAGCACCGTTTTCAAATCATAGCCGGCGTCCTTGAACGCCCGCCAGATAACATCGGTACAAACGCCCTCCTCATTTGGCGGATAGCCGCCTTTATAATATGCGTTTCTATACTCAGGCCGGCGCTCAGTCTCGGCCCTGGCGCCTAGCACGATATCTTCAAGGTCGTCTATCCCGTCACCGTCCTCGTCGTGGTCGGCTAGGATGCGCGGAACAGAAATCGTCTGCGGCCGGCGCATATTTTGCGGGGCCGACCTTATGGCTTGTTCAAGCGTCTTAGCGGACCCGTTAATGTCGCCGGCTAAATCGGGTATCGATGAGGCCAGGTAGACGAGGAGTATTAAGAATATCGCATAGATACAGTAGCTTATATTATTAATCGCAGCCCCCTTCGCAGTTCGAGATGCAAGCCTATGATTTACTCATATTCTACTCGAAATTGCGATTATTGTTAAAAATGCCTGCGCGGTAAGGTGGGAATCCGGTTTCTCCCAGAGCCGCCGCTATCGTTATCACCGGTATTGCCCGGTGGCGGCTCGGAAGTGATGGGTGCCGGGTCGGGCGCCGGTACTTCGGGCTGGGTCGCGACCGGCGCGGGTTGCGGCTGCTGTGACGGTTGAGGGGCAGGCGCTGGAGCTGGCTGTATCGCCGGTAATGACGGCGGGGATGGCTGGTATGCTGTCTCTGGTTGGCTGATTATGTCTGCGCCGTGCTCTGGCTTTGATTTTTTTGCAGGTTTAGTCTTCTTGGGCTTAGGTCCGCTCGGCTCAGATTGCGTACTCGGCGGCGTAGCTTGCTGTTCGCCTTCTTCTTGCGCTTGCTGAGAAAATTCATCCTTGATTTCTTCTTTTTTCTCTTCGAGCAATGCTTTTATTCTGTTAAGCCAGGAAGCCGAGTTGATAGACCTGCTCTTATTGTTCTTACTCCAATCGGGTTTGGGAAAGTCGAGTACCGGTGTTCCTTTTACCATCGAACGCATGTGTTTCGCCCATATCGTTGCCGGAATGATGCCGCCAAAACCCCTGCGCCCATGGACATTGTACATCGATATCTGCGCCTCGGGATGACCCATCCACACGGCGGTGACAAGCGTCGGTGTATAGCCGACGAACCAGGCGTCGCGATAGAGCTGGTTGGTGCCGGTCTTGCCCGCCACCGGGCGGCCGATTCTCGCTCTTGTCGCGGTACCGCGCTCGACGACGCCGCGGAGTATGTCGCTGGCCTGATAGGCTGTGTTACTGTCCATCACCTGCTTGCCCTCGGGCTTTGCCTGCTTTATGACGGTGCCGTCGAAGTCGACTATTTTTGTTATAGCGATAGGCTCTACGTGGACGCCGCCGTTTGCGAGCGTCCCGTAGGCCGAGGCCATCTCAAGCGGCGAGACACCGACAGTTAGCCCGCCGATTCCAATCGATGGGTATGGGTCGAGCGGTGTTTTGATTCCCATTTTGGCTGCGGTCTTGACGATATTTTGTGCCCCCACTTTCATGGTCACGTTGGCATAGACTGTGTTGACAGAGTTGACCGAGCCGTCGCGCAGGGTCATCATGCCATGGCCGCTTCCTTCGCAGTTCCGCACTTTCCACGGGTCGTCCTTGGGGTTTGGTGATATTCTTATTACTTGCGGGGATGCCGAATTGAAACGGTCGTTCGGTCCGTATCCTTGCTCGAGCGCGGTTACCAGCACGAACATCTTAAACGACGACCCCGGTTGGCGTTTACCTTGAACCGCCAGGTTGTATTTGACATTGTTGAAATCGCGACCGCCCACCATCGCCACGATGTACCCGTTTTGCGGGCAGACGGAGATGAGCGCCGCCTCCGGGTCTTTCTTGCGGTTGAGCGTCGAGGCTATCGCGTATTCAGCGTTCTTTTGGGCCCGAATGTCCAGCGTTGTATAGACATGGAGCCCGCCGGTAAAGACCTTCTCCACACCGTATTCCTGTATAAGCTCTTGCTTAACATGCTCGACGAAGTATGGTGCGAGAACGACCTCTTCTTTTTTCGGCACGAGTATCAGCTTTTCTGTCTTGGCCGCTTCGGCTTCTGCGATCGTAATAAAGCCGAGTTTAGCCATCCTGTTCAAGACGACCGTCTGCCTGTAAAATGCCTTGTCCGGGTTGGTGTATGGTGAAAATTCGAGCGGCGATTTTGTCAGGCCTGCCAGGAGCGCCCCCTCGGCTATGGTCATCTCGCTCGCCTTTTTCCCGAAGAAGACCTGCGCGGCCGCCTCGACACCGTAAGCACCCTGCCCGAAATAGATGGTGTTCAAATATGCCTCGAGAATCTCTTCTTTGGAATATTTCTTCTCGAGCCGGTAAGAGAGGATGGCCTCTTTTAGCTTGCGGGCCAGGGTTTTATCCTTTTCCCCGATAGTGTTTTTAATATATTGCTGGGTTATCGTGCTGCCGCCCTCTACGATGCGGTGGCTCTTGATGTTGGCCAGAAGCGCACGGGCGATACCGTAGTAGTCGACCCCGTTGTGGGAGTAGAACCGCTCATCCTCGATAGCGATGATAGCATCCTGGATGTGTTTCGGAACTTCGTCCAGCGGAACGTCTTCACGATTCTCGAAGTAGAGGCGCGCCAGAATTGTTCCGTCGCTGGCATGGATATAAGAGCGCTGCGCGCTGCGAACTATCTTTTCATCCTGGTCCTTAGCAAAGTCGCCCGCCGCGGTGGCCGCCGCGTTCGCCAGCGTGACCGTCACAAAAAATCCTACCAGAGCTAACAATATATAGCGCTTCAACTACCATCACTCTCTTCGCTAGCAAAACGACGCGTTTTATCTACACGATATCCATCGTTTTTTAGATACCCGAAAGTCGTGACTTCAATTGCCAAATGGGAAATATTTATAAAAGCCTGTCATGTCGGATAGGTTGGAAGAAGGGGTCGCACCGGTTCGACGGACGGTAATGACTGTGCGCGCTGTGAGATAGTGGTATTCAGTAATAAAGATAGCGCGCAAGCAGGGAATAGAGTGTACAATAACATGCGTGCAGGTTAAATCAAGAACTGTTTAGTTGGGAGAGTCTCTTTGAATGTATCCGGAAAAAAGCTCGAACTTCTCGCGCCCGCCGGTTCTAAGCGTGCGTTTTATGCGGCGCTTAACAGCGGGGCCGAGGCTATATATTTGGGGGTCGATAAATTCAGCGCGCGCAGGCAGGCCGAAAACTTCAGCCTCGACGAACTGGATGATGTCGTAAGGGAAGCCCATCTCAAGGACGTCAAGATATACGTCGCCTTCAACACGATAATAGCCGACGGAGAGCTGGATTCGGCGGTCGAGAGCCTGGCGCGCATCAACAACGCGGGGGTCGACTCGGTCATCATTCAGGATTGGGGTATATTCAAGCTGGTCAAAGAGTATTTCCCCGAGCTTAAGATACACGCGAGCACCCAGATGAACACCCACAACCTCTCGATGGTCAAGATGCTCGAAGAGGCCGGTGCGTCACGAATCACGCTCGCTCGCGAGCTGGCAATCGACGAGATTAAAGAGATATGCGGTTCGACCGGCGTTGAGATAGAGACGTTTATCCACGGTGCTCTCTGTTTCTCGTATTCGGGGCAGTGCCTATTCAGCAGCATGGTCGGCAACCGGAGCGGCAACCGAGGCATGTGTCCGCAGGCGTGTCGCATGAGCTATAAGCTGCTCTCGGCGGGCAAAAAAGACGAGGTTTGGCCGACGCCGGGGGACCATATTTTAAGCACCAAGGACCTGGCTGGTATCAACCTTATTCCCCAACTTGCCCAGAGCGGTGTAAGCGCGCTTAAAATCGAGGGGCGGATGAAATCGCCCGAGTATGTCGCTACGGTGGTGCGCGTATACAGGCATGCAATCGACAGATATTTTGCAGACCCGGATGGGTTTGAGGTCTCCGAAACCGAGCTCGATGAGCTGCGCGAGGTCTTTAGCCGAGGTTTTACCGAAGGCTATTTCAAAGGGATAAAGGACGACCGGCTCATGAGCTATTTCAGGCCGAGCGACCGAGGCATCCTTCTCGGAAGGGTTACCTACCTCGATGTCTATACGGCCAGGCTTGGCTTGCAGATAAATCGGGAACTCTGTGTCGGCGACGAGATAGAGGTGTGGGTGAGCCGGGGAGGCCGCGTGCGCAACAAAGTCGAAAAGCTTTTTGTCGATGAAAAGCAGGTCGAGTGCGCCCCAGCGGGTTCAAAAGCGGTCATAATAATCGACGAGAAACGGCACAAGATAAACACGGGCGACCGGGTTTTCAGGGTCCATAACGAGCGGCTGATACAAGCCGCGCGCGCGGCGATAACCGGCGGCAGCGCCCAAAAGACGCCGATCGAGCTGTCGGCGAGGGTTGAGATTGGTGAGCCGGTCGAGATTGCTGCCCACGTGAGCGGGCGTCCAAACGAGGCGGCCCGGGTCGTAAGCGATTTAAAGCGGAAAAAGGCGAGCGACGGACGCTCTCCGAAGCCGACGTCATCGCGCAGCTCGACCGGCTCGGCAATACGGTCTATGAGGCCGCGGCGTGGGATATCCGGGTCGGAGAAGGCGTGATGGTGCCGTTGGGCCGGCTCAATGAACTCCGCCGCGAGCTGATAGATGCTCTCGACGTAGTCAGGTTGAAGGCGCAGCCTCGCACGAAGGTGTCGGTCGGCAAAGCGCGGCAGCGTCTCCTAGAGGATATGGTGCCGGAAAGATCGGTCGCGCGGCGCAAACCGGTGATTAGCGTCGATATAAGTACGGTGAAGCAGGCCGCCAAGGCCGTCGAAAACGGGGCCGATTGGCTCTATGTTAAACCTGGTTTCACGCGGCAGGCCAGAGCGAGCATCGAGGAGATCTCAAAAATCGCGGCGCCGCAAAAAGTTCGTGTTGCATTGGCGAGCGGCAATATTCTCCACCAGGCCGAACTCGTCGCTTTTATGGAATACGCGCGGAGCAATCAGGAGATGCTCGACGCGTTGCTGGTAGACAATTTCGGCGTCGCTCAGGAAGCCGAAGCGCTCGGCTTACCTGTTTTCATGGATTATCATATCAACAATTTCAACACGCTTAGCACCAGGCTCTTTCGCGATGACGGGGCCTCTAGGATATGTCTATCCGCAGAGCTGGCGCTTGAACAGATCAGGGATATTGCGGGCGCGGTCGATGTCGAGCTGGAGGCAATCGTCCACGGCTGGCTGGAGGTCATGACGTCCGAGCATTGCGTCGTCAGCGCGGGGAAAGAGAGTTGCGCGGCGTGTGAGTCGCGCATGTTCTACATCGAGGACAACAAGAATTTCCGGTTTCCGGTCGAACAGGATACCAGATGCCGCTCGCACATCTATAATTCGCGCGAACTCTATCTCTTGCCTAACATAAAAGAGATAATCGATGCCGGAGTCACATCGGTAAGGCTGGTTCTAGATCGTTATGAGCCGCAGATAGTGGGTGGCATTACATCTGTGTATAAAGAGGCAGTAGATTTGATTCGCCATGATGTCGACGACATATCCGAGGTGATGAGGCGGGCGGAGCAGTTGTTCCCACGTGACTTCGAATCGACAACCGGACACTACTTCAGGCCGGTTCAGTAGTCTTTACGCCTTTGATGTCGGCCATAGCTTGGGAACTGTGCTCTCGGATTGAGGATTGCCGGGCTTTTGCGCAGAAATGTGCTCATCTCGGGTAGACTCCGTATCCTTTCATAGGTGAAATCACGCCGTTAGTCCTACAATCGTTCCGTTTGCCGAAATAATATACCTACGGCAGCACTGGGAGATTACACTATAATAAGCCCGAGAACCACCCTCGGTTTCAGGGTTTTAAAGACAGAAGGAGATTTATCGGGTGCCAGGTCAGCTAAGTAGTCAAGTCAGAATAGAGATGTCGGAGAAGACCGGGGCGCAGAAGTGGAGCGTCGAGAAGGTCGAAGACATAGTAGGGCGGCTCGGAGCCGAGCGCTGCGAAATCGCCTACCAGAGAAAGGTCGTCAAGCTCAGCGACCCAAGCGACCTATATGAGCTTCTTTTAAAGGTTGTCCCGGTCGAGCTATCCGACAGGGAGCAAGCGCGTGTCTCCCGCCGCGAAAACCTGCTCCGCCTCGACGTCGGCGGATGGCGATTCGAGACAAATACCGATTCGACCGCCGGCTAAGGGTTGGAAAGGTGAGTATGAAGACGAGATTGCTTACCGCATCGGATATCCACAGCATAATGCGGATGAAAGATGTCCTTGTCGCGGTCGAGACCGCGTTTCGCGATTATGGAAACGGCGCGGTGCAGATGCCGTCCAAACTCTATCTCACGCTAAATCAATTCAACGGCGATTTTCGCGCGATGCCCGCCTACGTCGAGGGCTCGGCGGGGATAAAGTGGGTAAGCGTCTATCCCGACAACCCGAAGAAAGCGCTGCCGACCGTGATGGCGACCATCATCTACAGCGACCCCCAGACCGGTTTCCCGCTAGCCATCATGGACGCGACCGAGCTGACCAATTACCGGACCGGCGCTTCCGGCGGTGTTGCCGCAAAGTACTTGGCGCGGCCCGATTCGCGGACGCTGGGCCTTGTCGGAGCCGGGGCGCAAGCGCGGACCCAGCTCCTCGCGGTGACGAACTACTTCAGCTTCACAAAAATCAAGATATGGAGCCCGGTAGAGGAGCAAATCGATGCTTTGGCAATCGAGTTTCCAGAGCTGCCCATCGAGCGGGCCTCTATCGACGAGGCCGCCGCCTGCGATATAGTCTCCACGACGACGCCGGTGCGGGCGTTCATCGTCGAGCGCGGCTGGGTTAAACCAGGCGCGCACATCAATGCGATCGGCGCTGACGCGGCCGGCAAACAAGAGCTTGACCCCCAAATCCTAAATGACGCCAAAGTGGTCGTCGATGATGTGGCCCAAGCCAAGCATAGCGGAGAGATTAACGTGGCCCTAAGCGGCGGGCTCTTTCATGAGGGAGACATCTACGCGACGCTCGGCGAGATAGTAATCGGCGCGAAAAAGGGGCGGGAAGCCGACGAGATAACAGTTTTTGACTCTACCGGGCTTGCCATACAGGATATCGCGACCGCGCGCATGCTCTTCGAAGCCGCCAAGCGTGAGGGCATCGGCTACGAGTTCGATATGCTGGGATAATCCTCGCAGCTGCGTTGAGCTTATTTTTGGAAACGCGACTCCGCTAAGCAAAGAACTAAACCTTCACAGATGATGTGCATGCATGTTTGACCGCCCCGCATCCTTCCTGGTAACGTTGGAAGCAGCATGCTAGGAGAGTGGTGAGATATAGTGTTTGGCTGGACGGGAAAGATACTCAAAGTCGATTTGACGAGCGGCGCGGCGCACCGCGAAGATATCCCCGAAGATGTCTTATTGGGGTCTTTGGGTGGAAGGGGTCTGGGCGTTCGTCTTATGCGCGATTTTTACCGGCTCGACCCGTTCGACCCCGATATGCCGCTTATCTTCGCCGTAGGGCCGCTCTGCGGCACTTCATCGCCGACATCGGCTAGGATGTCGGTGGTCTCGCGCAGTCCACTCACGGGGACGATTTACGACTCCTCTTGCGGCGGCCTCTTCGCGCACAAGTTAAAGGCAGCGGGGCTCGATGCCCTTATGATTACAGGCAAGAGCGACAGACCGGCATACCTTAGGGTGGCCGGCGAGGAATCGTCGGTCGATGACGCGTCGTCGCTATGGGGGCGCGATACCGTTGAGACGATGACCGCGCTAATGGAATTCGGCAGTGTCGCGGCGATAGGCCCGGCGGGCGAAAAAGGCGTGCTCTTCGCAAACATCATGGTAAATGCAGCGAATTCGGTAGGGCGCGGGGGACTGGGCGCTGTAATGGGCGCTAAAAACCTCAAAGCAGTGGTGGTCGACGGGAGCGCTAAAACACTCGTAGCCGACGAGGCCGTTTTTAAGAAAGGCCGCGAGGATGTCATGCGCCTCTTTAAGGCATCACCGATAATCTTCGGCGAACTTGGGATTAGCGAATTCGGCACGCCGGCGCTGGTCGACCTGATGAAGCAGCGCCGGATGACTCCGACCGCCAATTTCAGCAAGACCTATTTTGAATACGCGAGCAATTACGCGGGACCGGCGCTTAAGCGGACCTATCAGGCGAAGAAAGAGGGCTGCTTCGGTTGCCCGATACGGTGCAAGAAGGTCGACTTGTGCGGCAAAGCGCTCCCCGAATACGAGACCGCGTCGCACTTCGGCGCGCTCAACAACAACAGCGATATACACTCTATAGTCAAATCAAACGAGCTATGTAACGCGCTTGGTATGGACACGATAAGCATGGCGTCTACGATTGCCGCCTACGGTGAGGTTAAAGGCAGGTTTTTCGCGCCGGATGAGATAATAGAGCTCGTCAAGAAGACGGCTGTGCGAGAAGGAGAGGGGGATGACCTGGCGCGCGGCTCGGCCAGAGTCTGCGCATCGCTCGGAGTGCCGCAGCTCTCGATGTCGGTCAAGGGTTTGGAGCTGCCCGCTTATGACCCGCGCGGCGCCTACGGCATGGCGTTGGCTTATGCGACGAGCAATCGCGGCGGCTGCCACCTGCGCGCGTATCCTATCGCGAACGAGATTCTGCGAAAACCCGTGGCCACCGACCGGTTTTCATTCTCGGGTAAGGCGCGCATCATCAAAATCGCCGAAGATACGAATGCGGTAGCCGATTCGCTTCTTACCTGCAAGTTCGCAATCCTGGCGGCCTCGCTCGAAGAATACGCGCACATCCTGACGGGAGTCACCGGAGTAGAGCACTCAGCACAAAGCCTGCTCAAAATTGGGGCGAGTATCGTCGAAGAAGAGCGGCGTTTCAACTGTGATAACGGCTTCTCGGCCAAGGACGACATGCTACCAGAGCGCTTCTTTAACGAAGCGGGGACCTCCGGCGACGGCATAGAGATACCGCCTATTGATGAGGCTCGTTTTGTCGAGGAGCTTAAGAAATATTATAAGATGCGTGGCTTAGACGCCAACGGGTGTTTTGAGTAGTAAGCAATAGAAGGAAACCGCAAGCACTAAGCGGCGAAACTACGTAAAAAGCGGCAACCCTAAGAGGAAGAGGTTGATTCTTGCGCGACCAAATCGAAAAATACACCAACAAACTGTTCAAAGACGGCCTGGCAATGCCCGGGTCGATACGCTTTTACGCGCTCGATGATGAGCTGATTGTCTCCAAAGACGATGACTGGAAACCGGTTTTCGAGGCGGTCCTCGATGAGCTTAGTGTCGTCGGCCTGCTTCTAGCCGCGCCCACGTTGCCGTTTGCCGACTATCTTATCGCGCGCACGCCTGCGGGCGATTCGCGAATTTACCCGAAGGATAGCGAGGTCAAGACCTTTCTCCACGATATCCCGTTTATAAGGAGAAGCGAGGCGGGCGAGGCGGGCGCGCTTAGCGAGGCTATCGCGGCGATCTTGCGCGAGAGAAAAGGCCTTATAATCGAAGGGGTCGGCTTTGTGGCTATCGGCACCGTAACGCTCGAACAGGCATATATCACATACTCATCGATATTTCACGCGACCTTCATCAAATATTTGCTGGAGCTCTTAGAATATGGATGGAAACTTCCCGGCGAGCAAGAGGTGTTGAAGCGTTTCAAAAAAGACTGGGCGCAGCCGTATGATATTGAAAAACCGGCTTTTCGCGAGGGACCGCTTACCGCGCGCCCCGAAATCATAGATGAGATATGCGCTGTCGGTCGCTATACCGTCGAGAGCGGTCTCGTCGACTCGTTCTTCGGCAACATTAGCCTCTTCGACGATGGCATCATCTATATCTCGCAGACCGGCGCATCCCTGGATGAGCTGGAAGGGTTGATCGACCCGGTCCCGATGGACAACTCCTCGACCTACGGGATTACCGCATCGTCCGAGCTGCCCGTTCACAGGCGCATATATGAGACTTCGAGCTACACGACCATCATCCACGGCCATCCCAAATTCTCGGTCATTATGTCGATGCGCTGCGAGAAGCGCGCGGCCTGCGATATCGTCGATTGCGGCAAGGACTGTCCGGAGACAAGGTTCGTTGATGGTGTCCCAATCGTCTCCGGCGAGATCGGCGCGGGTGGAATAGCTAAAACGGTGCCGCCGATAGTCAAGGAATATGGAAGGGCGCTGGTCTATGGCCATGGGCTGTTCTGCGCGGGTACCAATGATTTTAAAGATGCTTTTAGCGGGTTGGTTCAAGTGGAAGCGCTCTGTCGCAGGCGCTATTTCGAGATTCTAGCCGCCGACCTTTAGCTTGGTTTTTTCTTCTCCAGCTTGACGATATCCTTGAGCTGGTAGTGGAGCCATTTGATGGAGTTGTTGCGCGTGATAATCTCTTCCATAATAGCGGACCGCGTCGCTTTGTCGCTCTCGGACATAGTAAGCGCCTGGTAAAGCGCATCCGCTGTCCCGTCGATATCGAACGGGTTTACGATCAAACCCGCATCGCGTAACTCCTCACTGGCTCCCGCGTTTTCCGACAGCACCACCACGCCATTTCGCTTGTTGACGACGGGCCCCTCCTTGGCCACCAGGTTCATCCCGTCATATATCGGGTTTACCAGTAAGACATCGTAGACTTTTAGGGCGGCGACCGATTCCTCATAGTTATCGTAGAGGCGCAGGTAGATAGGCGTCCAGTCGCCGGTCTTCAAGCGGTTGTTTATGTCAGCTACCGCCTGCTCAATCTCAAGACGGTAATCCGTATATTCCTTAATGTTCTCCCTGGTGGGGTAGAGAAGAGCGAGGAATTTGACTTGGCCTGCCAGCTCAGGGTGTTTTTCCAAGAGCGTCTCGAACGCCCGGAAACCTCGGACTATGTTTTTCGAAAGGTCGCTCCGGTCCGAGCGCACGATGAGTTTGAGACCCTCATAATCCTTCTCCAATTGTGTTTCGTAGTCGTTGACGGGGCCGGTCTCGCTAAGGGTCTGCAGCGATTTGTGATCGATAGAAATCGGGTAGGCGCGCACATACACATCCCGTCCTCTCCAGCGGACAGTCCGCCGTCTCCAGTTCACGCGGCAGTCCATAAGCTTCCGGCAGCACAGCAGAAAGTTATTGGCATAGCGACGAGACTGAAATCCGACCAGGTCGTTGCTGAGTATGCCTTCGAGCAGCTCGACCCTGAATTTTCGAGGCAGAACGCTTAAATAGTCGGGTTCCGGCCATGGGATGTGTGTAAAGTGGAAGAGCAGGGGTTTATCGGTCATCTCGCGTATATGTTTCGCCGCAGTGTAAAGGTGGTAGTCCTGGAGCATGATGATGGGACGCTCATGTCCTTGGCACGCATCCACGGCGGCCTCGGCGAAGATCTTATTAGCTGCGACGTAACCGTTATGCCAGGCGTCGTGAACCTCGCTCGTAATCGACGGGTTTTTCGCCAGGTCCCAAATATAATGCTGTACAAACCAGAGGAGCGGATTGCTGATGACATTGTAATACCGGTTGTACATCGACTCCGGGATGTCTATCATGCGCAGGTGGTAGAGCGGGTTCTCTTTAGGAAAAGCCAGCGTGGCCCGCTCTCGCGCCAGCGAGCGCTCCGCATCGGTCATTGCCGCCGATACCCAGGTCGCATGAGTTTCTTCGCTGACGGCGGTCATTGCCGTAACGAGTCCTCCGCCGCCTCGTTTGGCTTCGATCTCTCCCGCTTCATCATAATCGAACTGAATGGGACCCCGATTTGAAACAAGGATTATCGACCTATCGGCAAGGAGTTTCTTGAGACTTCGTACGCGAGCCTTTTCTTTGCTTTGCAATTTATATCACCATTTCAGATAAGCCGATGCGCCGGGCGTCTTGCTTGCGAACTTTGCGACATAGGCCCAAAAGGGCTAGCTGGGTCTATTATATCAGAACGACCGATATCCAAGCTTAATTAGCCTATATGCAAGAACTTGAAGAGCTCCATATAATCGGCGAGTTGGCGCGGGCTTAAGAAGTTCTTGCGGACATGTTCTCTGCCAAGTTTGCCCATTTCCGCCGACCTTTCCGGGTTTCGCAACAGCTGCGCCAGTTTGTTGCCGCAATCCTCTGTGTCGCTCACGAGATAACCGTTCTCGTTGTTGATTATCTGAAGGGGTATGCCCCCGACATCGCCGCCGATTACCGGGCGCTCTTTCCACAAGCCCTCGCTTACGACCAGCCCGAAGCCTTCACGTGTCGATTTCTGGATGATGACTTGCGAAGCGCGCTGAAATGCATTGACCTCGAGATTGCCGACTCCTTCAAGGTTTGACAGCAAGAAGATATCGGGGTCGCCCGCGGCGTGCCGCGACGTCTTTTCGTAATAGTGGAACCCTTCCGGGTCATCGCTTGCCATCGAGGCTATCATTAGAAGCTGCAACTTGGGGAATTCTTTCTTAGCGATACGATATGCATCGATGACGCCGAGCGGGTCCTTCCAAGGGTCGAACCTCGATACCTGCGTAGCGATGGGCCGATTCGGGTCTATGTGGTACCTGTGGAGGACGCTCTCTATAGTCTCCTCGCTGATATCCATATTCTTTGAGCTTAGCGGGTCGATGGTCGGCGGAACGATGGCGATTTTGTCCATTTTGAAGCCGTCTTTTACATATTGCGCCATCGTGAAGACGGCCGCGTCATACTGTTCGATATATGGTTCGAGAAAACCCCAGACGCTTTGTTGCGCAGCGGTCAGGTCAATGTGGCAGCGCCAAATCCATTTACCTGTTCTCTTACCCTGCTTCTCCAGATAGGAGAGCATAGCGGCCGGTTGGGGGTCGTGGACCATGATAACGTCATACTCGCCGCCAAAGAGCTCCGCATTATTGAGATTCTGTTTTAAGTAGGTATCTATCATCTCGGGGGTGGCCATTAGCTCCATGCCTTGAAGGGCGTTATGGAAGAGCTTGGTCACCGTGAAGAAGTCCTCGCTTCCGGGGATTACCTGCCAGTCCGCATCGAGACCGACGTTTTTCATCAGCGGTATCAGCGTGTAAAGAAGCTCAGCGACGCCCCCGCCAAAAGCCGTCGAGCTTATATTGAGGATTCGGGCGCCCTTAAGGTCGCGGCCAAGCTCGCGAACCTTTTCGATTATCTCCTCGTCGACAATGTGCTCATACTCCTGGAGCGACTTAATACCCATAGGCACGGATGTTAACATATTATCACTCTCCTTCTCGTTCGATTATTCCCATTTAAAGCTGTACAAACCCATCTAATAGAATTGCTTTTCCGCCTAACCATAGAAGCGCTTACCAATCATAGCACCCTCTAAGTTTTAGGACGGGAATCCTCCTTGACGTGCTGCGCAAAGGAGCTGCATGCTGCCCGCGCTTGCTTTTATCCGAGGCCTTTTACGGTTTCGTGCCCCAAAAAGCACATAATACGCGATTCTATTGAATTTTCAAAGCTCTTAAGTAGTTCGTATCAAAAATATCTAAAGTCCCTTTAGGCCAGGACGATATTTCTACTAAACGTATCGGATTCTATCACGGTATCTGAAGAACTAGATGCGACATAATCAAACAAAGCAGATTTGAAGCTTAGTCATATCACACATGAAAGAGGAGATGAAGTAATGAAGATTGCACAGATTGCACCTATTTGGTACGCGATACCTCCCAAAGGATACGGCGGCATAGAATATGTCGTTCACTGTATCACCAGGGGCCTCGTAGAAAAAGGCTACGACGTCACGCTCTTCGCCTCAGGAGATTCTGAAACAAAAGCCAAGCTCATAAGCGCGTACGACGTCGCCCCGAGCGAGCTCATCGGCCAGACGTTCCCGGACCTCGTCCATGTAATGCAGGCTTATTTGAAGTCGGACGAGTTCGACATCGTCCATGACCACAGCGGGCTGATAGGCCCTGTCATCGGGGCGTTTGCCGATGTTCCGGTTATCCATACGCTCCATGGGCCGGCCACCGACGATGCTCGGAGTTTCTACGGCAAGATTAAGGACCGTATCTATTTCAACGGCATCAGCGATTTTCAAAGGGAGCGATTCGGTGACCTCAATTTTGTCGGCACGATATATAACGGTATCGAAGTCGACAAATACCAGTTCAATGACGAAAAGGAAGATTTTATGTTTTTCCTCGGGCGCATGAATCCTGAGAAGGGGGCTCATGTCGCGTTAGAAGTGGCGAAGAAGACCGGCAAGAAGCTTGTTATGGTATCGAAGATGACCGAGCCGCACGAGAAGGCTTACTTTGAGAAGGAAGTAAAGCACTTGCTTGCACCAAACGTCGAGCTCATGGGAGAAGTCGACACCGAAACAAAGATCGAATTGTTCAAGAAGGCCGGCTGTTTTTTATTCCCGATACAGTGGCCGGAGCCGTTCGGGCTGGTAATGGCAGAAGCGATGTCTTGCGGAACACCCGTGTTAGCCGTCAATAACGGCTCGGTTCCCGAGATCATCGCTCACGGTAAGACCGGGTTTATCTGCGACACTACCGAAGATATGGTAGAGGCGCTTAATAAGGTGGACCAAATCCAGCCAGCCGACTGTCGTCGCCATGTCGAGGAGAATTTCAGTACCGCTCGTATGGTCGAGCGGTATATTGAAGCCTACACGCGTATACTCGAAAAAGAAAGAAAGAGCAATAAGGCGGCAACAGCCGCTTAGGTTGCCAGGTGCTAAAATGCACAGTATTTTGAACGAAAAGGCCGGGATTATCCCGGTCTTTTCGTTGTCTTGCCGAGAAAGACGTAATTGCGGCATTATTGAAACTGTCGTCTGGTCTAGTGACCGCTGCCATAATATGTGCAACGGTTGGCTAACGGTAATATAGCTTGCCGTTGTCCAACAGAGCAAGCTAAGACGAATCTCAACGCCTCATGCGGCTGTTCTATTTCGAATGAGCTTTAGTGTAATGCCGCTTATGTAGCAACGCTTGTCTGATATGGTGTTTTGCCGAAAAGCATAAATCGATGTTTGGCATAAAAGCGCATTATCTGCGACCGTTCGTCTACTCTAAAGCGAACTCGGGTTTTCCGGTTTTACTTCAAGTGGTGCCGATTATTTGCTATAAGATTAAAGAGTGACTTTAAATGCGCAGGTGTTAGGCTTGCATGGCAAGCGCATACCGATATGGATAAAGGTTTAAAAAATCTTCTTGCGGGGTAATTAAATATTTAGTGCTTTTTGCTACCGCTTGTAAGTTTACTATACCGGCTTCGAATCAGATGTTTTGTAGGTTTATAGGGGGCACCGCGTGTATGTCAGGTAACGATAGTAACCCCGTCCTCGAGCAGTTGGCCTATCTCGAGGAGTTTGAAGAACTACTAGCTAGCGAGAAAAACCCCGCCCTGGGCTTGCTCGATAATAAATTCTGGCAGCAACTTATAGATAGCTATGCAGCTGTCACCGATATGTCAATCGTGGTTGTCGCGAGTTCGTATTCTATCGTCGCCGCGTCCATAAACGTGCCGCAAGTCTTCATCGACACGATTTTTCAAGGACGCGAGCCAACCGCTGTCGATCTATTAGCCAGACCGGATGCGGAAGCATATTTACAGGCTCTTAAGTCTGAGTCGAGAGTTGTCTACCAGGGGGCATTTGGTCTGTTTCGCGGCTGGCTTCCGATAAAGATGAACGATCTAATGGTAGGCGCGATGTGGCTTGGTTGCTCGACCGGCGAACACAGCGATGATGACAGAATCGAATCCGACTGTGCCATAAATGGTTTAAATCCGGACCAAGCCAAGGATGCTTTAAGTAACGCCGGGTTCATGTCTAGCGAGGAGTTTATGGCTCACCTAAGCTTCATCGAGTTCAGCCTCGCATCGTTCGCGCAAGGGCAGTTTGACCAGATGAAGGACATCAAAGCTGAGAAGCAAAATGTTTTTATCAATATGATTCAGAATAGTTTTGAGATCGATAAGAACCTCGATTCGGTTCTGACAAGCGTGATCGACTCGACGCTCGCTTTACTCCAAGCGAAAATCGGCATCATTATGCTCAATACCGAAGATGAACGGTCCTACACCGAAATAGCCAGCCGGGGTTTTGCGGGCGACCACCCGATCGTCATCGACAGGCGCAGCGACGTAAGCGACAGCCTGCGGGCTTGCCTCTCAGACGATGTGGTCACACGGGGCTACGGATTCGAGGTGATAGAGCTTAAAGCAAGTGGTGTGCGACTTGGAATTTTGGCTTTATACATACCACGCACGGTTTTGGACAAGCCGGAGAACCGCAGATTGCTCAATCTGGTTAAAGAGCATGTAAGTGTGGGCATCGTTCGAAAGCGTGCCTATGACAAGATAAAGCGGCGCGACTTGCTGGCGAAAGCGAGTCTGATGCAGCTCGGGCGGGCCATGGGGAGCACCCTGGACCCTAAACGCCTCACCCGTCAGATAACCCAGGCCGCAATGGCGGTTATGGAAGCCGAACTCTGCGATTTGCTGCTGATAAACAATAATAAGCTCGAGTTTCAGGTGGCTTCGGGATTGAACAAAATCCTTAAAGGTTACGGGAATGTGCCGCTCAAGTTCGACCCTGCATCGGCTATCATCAAAAAAGGGAGACCGTTAGTCATCCGCAACATACGCTCAAATAGCCGGTTTTATGAGCGCCCATGGCTGAACCGGGAGAAATTCAAGTCCTATGTGGGTGTACCCATAAAACAGGACGATAAAGTAATAGGTGTCCTCGAGGTCTTCAGCCGGGCTTCTTCAAGATTCGAGCACGACGATGTGCGATTGCTGCAGTCGTTGGCCGGCCCGGTGGCCGCGTCGCTTAGAAACATAGACCTCTTCAATGAAACCACGAAAAAAGCCGAAGAGCTGAAAACGCTGCACGCGCATACCTCGCGCATAGTCGCTGAAACAGATATAGCGAAGTTGATGAAAGAGATAGTGGCGGCTGCCAAATCAGCCGCCGGCTCGCTTATGGCCGCAGCTGCTCTCTACAACTCCGACACCAGCCACTTCGAGCATCGAACGACCAGTATCGACCCGAGTCTGGGTGAGCGGGCACTGACGGATACGCAAGGCAAAACGGCATCTTATACCGAGAAGGCGTATGCGCAGATATTGCGGACGGGCAAACCGGTCCGTCTAGACGATATAACGCTGTTACAGGAAGCGGGAGAGAGGCCGACCGACCGACCTCTCCGCGGATTCCTGGGAGTTCCCTTAGTAGGCCAGGATATGAAACCTTGCGGTGTCGTTATGGTCAGCTTTAAAAAGGACGGCACGCTATTTACCGGCGCAGACGAGGAAGTCATTACGACCCTGGCCAACCAGGCTTCCATCGCAATTCAAAACGCCACTCTCTATCGTGATTTGAGCAATAACGCCCGGGCGCTCGAAATCGCCAATAAAATCGGGCAGTTGATTATCTCGACGCTAGAGTTGAAAGAGGTCATCGAGCAGATACTAAATTATACCTCGGCCCTGCTGGGAGTGGAGAGAGCTTGCGTCGCGCTTACAGACGAAAACAAGCGCTCGCGGTGTCTTGTCTATGAAGCCGGGTCGGGCTCACAAAACATTCAAGCCCAATTCGTTCGCACATTGACACAGCGAGCCATAGACCACAGCGATGTTTCGGTTATAGGTTCTGATGAATTGGAGTCGATTGCAAAAGAGTATTCCTTAAAGTATGGGGATGAAGAAATCCGGCAGATTTTATCGGTGCCCCTCGTCATCTTCGGCAACGAGCTCGGCGCGATACATGCGTTTGAAACCGTTGAGCGTAACTTTACGGCCGAGGAATTGACGATAATGCGCTTTTTTAGCGTGCAAGCCGGCATCGCAATCGACAACGCACGCCTCTATAGACAGCTCGAATATAGGGCAAAAGGATTAAAAAGCCTATTTTCGATCAGCCAGAAACTCAATGGATCCCATGATAGTAAGTTTATCGAGAAATCTATCATCGACGCGGTCGCTGATTTCGCCGAGTCGAAATCGGTCTTCATAGCCCTTTACGACCAGTCAGAAGATATCTTTAAGGTTTCGCAGAGCATTCTCGGCGGTGTCGAGCATTATCCCAATGAAAGGCTCGTGCTTGCAGAGAACAAGCGAGCGATGGTCTTGAAGGAGAAGACTTTCTTCTACATACCCGACACAGCTGAAGACCGGGGGTTGGTTTTAGGGGATGGCTTGATAGAAGAGTTCTTCCCGTCGTTCCTGGGTATCCCTCTGGTCGCGAAGGACAAGGTCTTAGGTATCCTTGGCATGTCGGCTGATAAAGCGGACAACGAAGAGCAGTTCGAGAATGATTTGGAATTGCTGCAGATCTTTGCCACACAGGCGTCTATCGCCATAGACAATTCACTCTTGTACGAGGAGACGCGAGCCCGGGCCGAGAATCTCGCGACCGCACTCGAGGTATCTGAAATCGTAACCAGCGAAATCGACCTGAATTCAATATTCGAGCGCATAGCCCAGGCGATAGACAAGATGTTTAGTGTCGAAAACGGGTGCATCTTCTTGAGCAATCGCGGTTTGGACGAGCTGGACCTGGCATACGTTTGGGGTTTACCGGAAACGTCGTTCAAAGAGACCCACCTCTGCTTTACGAGTGATTACGCGATAGTGAGGGCGCTTCGAGAAAAACGCCAGATCACCATAGATGATTCTAATGACAACAGTTCCAGCGAGAATATGTGTATCGATTTCGGCGGGGTTTTCAGGTCGGCTGTTATTATCCCGCTCATCGTAAAGGGTAAATCGCTCGGTGTAGTGAAGCTCTTTTCGACGGAGAAAGACTATTTCACGCAGGAGCGGATCATGTCCATAACGTTGTTTACGAACCAGTGCGCGATAGCGATTCGAAACAACCAGCTTTACGGGCGCGTTGTAGAGGAGGAGATAGCGCGGCGCGAGGCGGAGATATCTATCGAACTCCTCGAAGAGAAAGCAAAGAGTTCAGTCGTGATCGAGGGCACGACTGAAGGAGTCTTCATGGTCGATGCGGACTTCAATATAGAGTTGTTCAACCCCGCGTTGGAGCGGATGACGGGTAAGAAAGCTTCACGGGTCATAGGCAAGAAGTGTTTCGATGTATTCAAGGGCGTCTTCGTCGAGGGAACGGTCTGCGAGCAATGCCCTATGATAACGGAGGAAGCCTCGAAGCAACCGAGCGTCAAATCGAACATCCGTCTTAAAAACGGCGAGCTGCGTTACGTCCAAATAGGCCATTCGCTGATAGAACACGGCGGCAAGAGGGCGGCGATAGGCTCGGTGCGTGATATTACAAAAGACCACGAGCTGGAGGTATATCGCCACGACCTCCGGGTCGCGACCGAAGTGCAGAACAATCTGTTGCCGCGAGCTAAACCCTATGTCAAAGGGCTTGATATCGGCTTTATCTGCAAACCGGCAAAACAAATCGGTGGGGACTATTTCGACTTCATACCACTAGACAACGAAAAGCTCGGTATCGCTATCGGAGACGTTGCGGGCAAAAGCCTACCCGCCGCGCTACTAGTTTCGATGCATAAATATATTCTGCGATCGGCTGCGGCCAGCACGGATTCGATCATTTCGCCGCTCCGTGCCGTAAACCAGATATTGTGGGAGGACACCTCGCCCGAGGTCTTTGTTACGACCATCTACGGAGTTTATAACTCGAAGACATCGACTTTTGTATATGCCAATGCCGGACATTTGCCGCCTCTTCTAGCCTCAAAAGGGGTGGTCGAATATCTTTGGGATCCGCAGACTCCGCTAGGAATACGCGAGAACCTCTTTATCGACCAGAAGCAAGTAGTCTTGGGGGCGGATGATATTTTGGTGCTTCTCAGCGACGGTGTCACCGATATACGAGACAAGCGCGGCGGGTGTTTCGGCTTAGACCGCTTGAAACGGCTTGTCAAGAAGAACGTGATGTTAAGTGCCCAGCAGCTTACAGATTTGATTTACAGGCGAACCATAGCTTTCTCAGCGGGAGAGTTGAACGATGACTTCACGATAGTCGTCTTAAAGTCTACCAAAGAGGCGGAAGAACCGGCTTCGAGCGAGCTTGTCGTAGCCAACAAGCCGGTCGCCGTCAACGATGTCAGGCGTTTCGTCGCGGAAGAGCTGAATAAAGCGGAGATGCCGCGAAGTGACATCTCCGATGTGCTGGTCGCGGTATGTGAGGCTGTGACCAACTCGGTCATGCACGGTCAGTCCCCGGACGGCGAGAACAACAATATTCGCGTTACATGCGCCTTAGGGGATGATTGCTTTAAGATACGCATCACCGATAATGGCATAGGCTACAATCCCAACCTTGCCGAGTGGCGGCCTCCGGACCTGATAAGAGACAGGGGGAGAGGCATTTTCCTGATGCAGGAACTCGTCGACGCCATCGATTTTATTACTACCGACCGTGGGACGGCCGTTCAGCTAAGCAAGAGAATTGAACTCAATGGCGAATAGACAGTTACGCGAGCTTGCTCTTGATGAGCTGCATTAGCTCGCTCCTCATCTGCGGGCTTAACTCATCGAGCGATAGTTCGACATTGACGTTTATCTTCATACCCTTACTGTCCTTGACCTGTTCGAGGACGGTCGAAGCGGGCATCGTTGGCGTTGGTGCCGGTACGCTTTCGGGTAGCAGCGGTGTTTCGTTTAGAATAAAGCGCTCGCTCGAGTTCTTCTCGATAAAATCGGCCGCAAACAGCCAGTCTATCAGGACAGCCGCCTTTTCTCTGTTGAGGTCGACATCGGGAAGTTTTGCTTCGACGAGCATTCTTTGAATCAGCGAATCCTTATCGATCGAGCCTACCAGGTGTAATAGCTCGTGTATGAATGAGCCGAACCATGTCTCGGCGACGAGCGCACGCAGCCGCTCCTGGGCCGAGTAGTTCTCCCCGTCTGCGAAGTAGTTGATTATTCGTACCGCTTCTTTTGTGGGCCGGTATTTATGGCCCTCTTTGGTGAGCAGGCCGATGTCGACTAGAAAGCGGTGGCATTTTGAAATCCGGTCGCTTTTGACGGGAGAGAGCGCCTTTATCTCTTCGATTCTAACCGGATTCGCGCCGTTACCGCTTTTCTGAACATAGATCTTAATGAGCGAAAGCTGGTTTTGTGCCGAAACCTCGTTGGTCGGAAGCGAATATCTCATAATGACACCCGTCTTAGAATAGCGTGCGCTAAATTAATATTAGCGTGTTTCAAATTACTTACCCGCTATTATATCAAAAATAAACCGCGAAGCGTCAATAGTTTATCGGTGGGCAGGCAAAATAGAATCGCTTATGCGCAAGCTTCATTGTCGTTGTCTTTTATTTTGACCAAAGTGACTCTGGTCCCTAAAGCCGTAGGTTTAATCGAAAACGTATCCATATACCGGGCGATGAGCTTTAGGCCACGCCCGCCCTCGGAGCTGGAACTCATATTGCGCGGCAAGTGTCCGAAGGCACCCTCGTCGGTTATGGTAATGCTTAACCTGTAGTTGTCGCAGAGGAAAGCCAATCTGACGATGCTCTTACACCCGCGGGGCGAGCCATGGAGTATCGCGTTGGATAGGGCTTCGCTGACTGCCAGCTTAATTTCGAAAACGGCATCGGCGGTAAACCCGCAGTCGTGCGCGAGTTGGCCGGAGAAGTCCCTCGCTATAATTAAGTTCTTCGAGTCACTCCTTACGACCAGCGCCTTGCAGAGCATCGGACATCTCGAGGTATCCTTGTCGTTATTTCTTCCCAGTAAACGTTGGATAATCGATGTTCGATAATCGTTTATGCCTATCATGCCCACAATCCTTATACGGTAGCCCGCGTGATATGTACAGGCCTTGCATAAACCTATATCCTGATGCGAATAGTTTTAAACGCTAAATTATAATTTAATGTGCGTAGAATTATATAGCGCGCTTAAACGCCAAAATGAATTTTAGCAGCACAATTTCGCCGAAAACTGCGGTCGTCGATTACAGACTCTATCGTCACGTCTATCGAACGCGTATCGATTGGTAGCCTGCCGGCAGAACAATAGTGCGCGCTGTGGTTTAATGCTCAATCAAGATTTGCTATAATGTTTCTGCGTGATAGATACGGGGCGTAGCGCAGTTTGGTAGCGCACACGGCTGGGGGCCGTGTGGTCGCAGGTTCAAATCCTGTCGCCCCGACAAAGCTCAAGAGAATGGCTCTGCGGAGCCATTTATGCTTTCACTGAACGTTGGCTCGGTGCCATATCTAAACGGGGGTAGTATTGTTGAAAGCGGTTGTTCTGTTGTCTGGCGGCCTTGATTCAATGGTCTGCGCGCTGCTCGCAGCCCGTAATTATCAAGCCGACCAAGTGGCCGCGCTCAATATCCTCTACGGACAAAAACACTCAAAAGAATCCCAGGCCGCAAGAGAAATCGCTGATTATCTTGGCCTGGAAAGCTATGAAACGGTCAAGCTCGCTGCGGAGTTATTTGAAGGAGCCGGCTCAACACTTGTCGACGAGGATAGAGAGATTTCTTCGGGGCCATATCCCGGAGAGAGTGGGCCGGTTTCGACGTATGTGCCATTTAGAAATGGAGTGTTGATTTCTGTCGCAACAGCTTATGCACTGAAGGTAAATGCCCAGGCTGTTTATTTTGGCGCTCATGCCGAAGATGCGCTGAACTGGGCCTACCCGGACTGCACGCCCGAGTTTCTCGGCGCAATGAAAAACGCGGTCTGGGTCGGGACGTATTATAAGGTGCGCCTAATTACTCCGCTTGAATGGCTTACCAAAGCTGAGATAGTAAAGCTTGGGCATGAGCTAGGTGCACCGTTTGAACTTACGTGGTCGTGTTACCAGGGCGGGGAAGAGGCGTGCGGCAAGTGTGCGACCTGTATATCTCGGCTTGAGGCATTTAAGGCTAATAGACTGGTCGACCCTATTGTTTACCGGATGGTGGGTGAGAGTTAATATGTTTGAGATTCATGTTCGTGAAGAGTTTGCCGCAGCCCATTACTTACCGGGACATTCCGGCCCCTGTGCCAATCTGCATGGTCATACATGGGTCGTAGAGGTCACGATACGATCAGGGGGGTTAAGGGATGGTATGGTAATCGATTTTATTGACGTCAAAGCCATATTGAGAGAACTTCTGCCCGACCATTCGCTCTTGAACGATATTATCCAGAATCCGACCGCCGAGAATATGGCGCACTATTTTTACAGTGGGTTGAAGCCGAAAATACCGGGTGTGTACAGGGTAACCGTTTGGGAATCGAGTCGCTCGGGAGCTACTTATTTTGAAGATTAGCGAGGTCTTTTACTCCATCCAGGGGGAGGGCAAGAACACCGGGGTAGCGATGGTTTTCGTGCGCTTGGCCGGCTGCAATCTGCGTTGTGAGTTTTGCGATACGAGCTATGCGTTTGATTCGGGATATGAATTGAGTGCACCCGAGGTCGTTCTTGAGGCAAAGAAGTATGTCTCGAAATGGGTCTGCATAACCGGCGGAGAACCATTCATGCAGGATTTGCAGGCATTGACCGAGCTGCTTAAACGCGAAGGTCTGGACGTCCAAATCGAGACCAACGGCACGATTTACAAGCCTGTTGCCTGCGACTGGCTTGTGGTGAGCCCTAAGAGTGAAACGGAGCCGGACAGCCTCATGTTGAAGCAGGCCAACGAGATAAAAATGGTCATCGACTCTAAGGAGGCTCTTGAGAGAGCTAAGGCATTTGAAAAATGGGGAGAGTATCATTCGCTGCAGCCGGCAAGCAATAGAGAAGACATGACGGCGCTCTGTGTGAATTTCGTAAAGGCGAATCCTAGCTGGAGATTGAGCGTGCAACTTCATAAGCTTATAGGTATCGACTAAGAGAAACGCAGGAGGTTATATGGACTTCAATATTCTTGGCAAAACTACAAGCGAGCCGATAAAGGCTCTTGAAACCTTTGAAAAGCCATCGAGCGTGCATACGGTTATTTTGCAAAGCGATGAAGTTACGAGCCTTTGCCCGGTGACAGGCCAACCTGACTGGGAAACGGTAACAATCGAGTATGCTCCCGACAAGCTATGCATAGAGAGCAAAAGCCTCAAGCTCTACCTCTGGAGCTTCAGAGACGAAGGCTGTTTCTGTGAATCTCTGGCTGACAAAATAGCGAATGATTTTTATGCTGCGTGTAACCCATTCTGGTGCAAGGTGACTGTAATACAAAAGCCACGCGGAGGAATCGAAATCACATCGGTCGCGGAAGCGAGAAGAGAATAATTCGGGAATTATGGGATTAGGCTTGCGGTTGTTCCGTCGTCTCGGTTTAAAACCTGGGGAAGTTGTGCTTTTATGGTTCATAAGTGCGCTTGGAAGCCCAATGCTAAACGACTAGGGCTTCCAAGCGCGAGGATTTGGCAAACTACTATTTGGCCTGCAGCTGATGATATTTTGCTTCATTAATAAAAGCATCCGGCCATACTCCAGGCCCCGTTGATAATCCGACAGGATCTCCGGTAGCAGCATCATAGGTAATAATTAACCATTTTGTCGATGCATAGTCATGATCATCACCTGGGCTGCTTCGCCATGTTTGATCGAAGTCTCCGCCCACGACAACTACCCAAATCTCTTTGTTGTCATCAATATCGTTATCCGCTATTTTGTGGCCCGTAAGACGCGCTTGAGAATTCCTAAATTCGCCGTTTGTCATTAAGAATGCCTCTTCGCGACCTGAGAATTTTGTATCAAGACTTACCTTTGGATCCTTCGCTTTTGCTATCATATCCTCTTTTTTCTTAAATGGGCCGCCTGTCGGCTTAAGTACATTTGTCGGCAATATTGCTTTTGTCGCGACTTCTGAAGGATCATGGCCTGCGCTTCCCTCAGATATCGCGATATCGGTAGCTTTAGCAGGCTGACCCGAGATAAAAGTTAAAGCTGTGGTCATAATACCTGCAATTACCGCAAGTGACAGCAAAGCTACTAATAACTGCTTTTTACTGTGCATGACAACCTCCACGATAAATCTTAAAATAGATCTTTTTATTAATAGTTAGAGTTCCAATCATCTCCCTTATAGTACACGCCATCTCGCCAAGCCCATCTATATGGACTATTGGCTCTTATGGCCCCATAGTTCCAGTACTTCCATACGCCAGCGGATTTATATTGAAGGTATTGTGGGTATGTATGGCCAAGTTGAGCGTTGGATAAAGTTGATTCAAGCCCAACTTGCGTTTGTTTATGGGGTCCAGGTTGTTGAAATTCGATTATCCGCGTTCCATCAATGTATCCACGTACACCAGGATAACCGTTTATATACTCGGATTGGACCGTAAAGGTGTGATTCGTTCCATTTGCACCTGGAAGAACTGCGGATGTGCCCCTATAGTCATAAAAATACGTGCCATCACCGTTTGCAATCTGACGTTCCCAATAAAAACCATTCCAATCAGCACTGAAGTTTCGAATGGCGCCATGCCAATAACCAAGTGCTACGAAACTGATGTAGTTGGCCGAATAACCGGTTGTACCATTGGTCCAAAACCACAGCGTGTGGTTATTGTGATGTGGTAATGAGCCTGGGTCGGGATACCATGTTTGCCCCCATTCAGCATAAGAACCGCCGAACTCGCTGCTTGCAGTGATATACGCTGCGCCATGCGCTGCATAAGCATATTGCACGGGTACTACTAGCAAAAGTGCAGTTATCGCGAGGCAAAGGATTTTTGATTGCCTTTTCATGTGACCTCCTCTTTGAAAACACTTAAATTGTTATAGAAAAAGCTTAAAGCCATGAACCACCTCCCAAGAATAATTCGATTAAAACCAATTAGCGCGTTATGACCAAGCTATCATACGAAAATAGGGTCATAATCATGATGCATACCACTATTTCCTAGTTGGGCATTCTCCAAACTTCTATAAAAAGGCTTTTAGTTGAAAAACGAGCCATCGTTCCTCAAGATTAGGAAGTGACAAGCATGCTATATAAAGGAGAATACGATGGCGCACAACATTCGTATGGATTCGCGCGACGTTTTGTACGATGCACTGCTTAAGACAAAGATTTTCTGTGGGTCATGGTGGATAATTTCTGTCAAGCGTAATTTTGAAGCGGCGATCACCGAGTATTTACAGGCTGACACCTATGAAAGGTATGTTGAGCGTCAAAGATATTGTGATGGCGACAGGCCTAGGGTGCTCCACACTTGGGCGGCGATATTGCACTCGCCGTGCCAACGGATAGAGACAGCACTTTCCCTGCAGCGCTCTTTAGTAGATACCGCGAAGCGAGAAGGCGCTGGCGATGGCAGTCCTTCCAAACGGAAGTGGTATTAGAGCTGAGTGCAGCCCCGGTTGCTGAACAAATGGAAAAATGGTTTTCGGGTATAAAGTATCTGGATATGTGCTTAAAGGAAACAGTCGTGGAGATAAGCACACAGCCAGAGGCAAACCTAGTGCTCATCTAGGGTTCAAGCTTGGGGAATGAATTTACAGAAAAACCAATGCATACAGGAAAAGACAAAGGCTGGAACGATTACACGCTATGATAGCGATTGCGTAGAAAAAGCTCGTGCGTGGCTCGCATCAGATGAGGGTGCCGTGCTGTTTGGTTTGCGAAAAACGGTTATTGAGGGTCTTTTTGGTCAAGCGAAGTCATTTCACGGTCTTGCGAGAGCAAAGCTACGGGGCATTGAGAAGATGGAAATACAAGTGCTACTGACTGCGACAACTCTTAATCTAAAGAAGCTGGTTAGAAATGGCTTGTAACCTGTACGGGTTTTTCATGCATGTTTTGATATCTTTTATTTTGCCGCTCGCGGCTAAGATTTCTACACTTTGGCAACAGGCCCAAATTGGGACCTGACCCGCTAATGTTTATTTCGTACAATCGGCTTACTTTGGACTTTCAATACATCAAGAGTTAAGGTAACCTAGTCAATATTGCTGTTAGGTAAGCGCATGATGGATAAGTTGTTTTCTATCTCTCGATCTCAAAGCAGCAGCTTAGGCCAAAAGGGCTATTAAACCACGTGGAGACTTAGGCCTGCAGCACAGGAGTAGTCCTATAGCGTTATGGTAAGTTTATTGTGTTCGCGCGGAAATCGATCACCTTGGCCTTTGCAATGAAGCTGTATTATAATTAAGCTGCCGTTCCAAGTACTAAGGAGCCTATATGAAACGCACAGGATTCTTCTTTCTTCTCTTGGTTGCCCTGCTCAGCGTATCGTGCACGCAACAAACAACCCCACCAAAAGGTACATCAATAAAAGCACCGCAAGAACAGGAATCAGAAGTGCCGATTAAGCGTCCAGCATACGGTATCTTTAAAGGACAGGACTTTAGTTTTCGTTATCCGGGTGGCTGGACAATATCCTCACAGAAGCGGTTTTTTGCGCGAGGTTTTGGCACCGTGTCAGTAAATAATTTCAACCGCGAGGGATTCTGGCCCGGCACACATTCTAATCAAGATGGCGGTTCTAGCTGGAGTCCGGAAATTGCTCAACTGCAAGTGCCGACAGACGGGGCGTTCCTAATGATTTGGAACCTGGAAGGTCCGGGAGACATCGACAACCTACCTGATAGGCTAGAAAAGACTAGCCTCAAACACACCAGCAAAGCAAAGGGGCCCACGGAAGCATATTCTTTAATATTTCAAAGTGGTGGCACCCAGTACCGATTAGACCTGTTTTTGAATGGTCGAGCGATAGCAAACTCCAAAAAGGAAGCACTTGCAATCATTGATAGTTTAAAGCTTGAACCAAGACAACATGGCTCTGCAGAACCCGTTCCCGAAGCTGTAACAATACCGCAAAAAGTAGAGGCAAATGGCATATATGAGCTTATAACCGAAAAGCCAGTCGTCTTTTCCGAAAATGCAACTCGCTATGGTGAGCAGCCCCTCGTTGATATTGAGGCTCTAAGCTCTACGGATAAACACTTCAGATGGACAATCCTCGATATTAATCCTGGTGGAGTTGTTCCCGGACAGCCACAATATATAAAATTTAGTTTAAAAGTCACAGATTTTAACCAATCCCAGATAATTAGACTCAGAGTACGCCCTCGAAATATTTAAATACTTAGATGAATATCGCAAAGCTGTGGCTTAAACGCCTACCTGAGCTAAGGTGCAAGAAGAATTGTAAGAAGCAACAAGCAAATTAGTGTTGTTAAAACCATTTGTGCGGACACCAGTCTTTGCAGACACTAGGCCAGCCTCCAACCTTGGATCTCGACAACCCGAGCCTCATCCAAAATTGTGAAAACTCCATTAGCTTGGGCTTGGCTTTTTGGTTTCTCTCGTTGTGGGCAAGCTGAAGGTATTGTACAACTGATCTGTCTTTGTCCTTGCGGCTGATCGTCCTCGGGTATATTCCTACATGCTAGGACAACCATATCTTCGCAGCAAAGGTAATAACTTCTAAACGTGCACCTACGCTTTTTCAGGGTTTCCGACAGCCATCAAGCCGTTTAGCTGTTACTTCAGATTCCAGGTAACGCAAATATGACTATTTGCTGTGGGAGACCGGCTGAGTAGCTTTGGCGAAACGACCAAAGTGGAACAGAGTGGTAATAAATACCAAGATTTTGAAGACCGAGATAAAACTGATGCATGGTCTATAAGTAATTATACGTAAGACATTATTAAAGGTGCTGATGGAACGGCAGCCGCAATAACTGGCGACTTCTTTTTGAGCCGTATGCCTTGTTCCTCTAGGACTTGTATGTTAGTTTTAAAACGGTATGAAACTAAATCTGATACCCAAAAACGATATCTACTTCAAGCTCTTCGCCAAAGCGGCGGACAACCTCATCGAAGCCGCTGCTCTATTGAACGACAGCTTCGAAAATCCAGAGAAAGCAGCCGAAAACTCGAAGGCGATAACCGAACTCGAGCATAAGGGTGATGCTATCGTTGCTGAAATATCTCATAAACTCGCCAAAACCTTTGTAACGCCGTTTGACTCGGAGGATATTCATGAGCTAAAGAGCACCATCGACTCGATTTTAGATTCGATAGACTCGATAGCGGAGAAAATCACTCTCTATAATGTCAAGTCGATCACTAAAGCGGCTATCGGCTTGACAGAGGAGCTTATGGTTTCGACAAAACTGTTATCCGGGCTTACGAGCAGCCTAAAGAAGATGCAGTGCAATTACGAGCTTATGGATAAGATTAAAAAGAGCGAGCAAGCGGCGGATAAGATTTACAGAAAGGGCATAGCCGAGCTCTTTGCTAACGGCACCGATGTTATGGAAGTCATAAAATGGAAAGACATCTACGAAGACCTGGAAGATGCTGTCGATTTCTGCCGCGAAGCTGCCCTGACAATCGAAGGAATTATCCTTAAACATGCCTAACCTGGAAATAGTAATCCTTATAATTGCTGTGGCCCTGGTTTTTGATTTCATTAACGGTTTCCACGATGCCGCGAACTCTATCGCCACCGTGGTAGCTACTAGGGTGCTGACCCCTCGCCATGCGGTAGTATGGGCCGCATTCTTCAATTTTGCAGCGCTGTTCATATTTGGCCTTCACGTTGCCAAGACGGTCGGCAAAGGGATTGTCATGCCCGATGTCATCGACAATTCAATCATAGCCAGCGCTCTGATAGGTGCCATTATCTGGGGTCTTATTACCTGGTGGAAGGGGATTCCTTCGAGTTCTTCCCACGCTCTCATCGGCGCTCTCATCGGCGCGGCTATGGTAAAGATAGGCCCCTCAGCACTGGTTTACTCGGGGATAAGCAAGACCGTGATGTTCATCGTCCTATCACCGATGTTCGGCTTTATTCTGGCGGTAATCTTTTCGAACGTGCTCTTTTCATTGCTGAAGAATATAGATGCTGAAAAGGGCAACAAGTTTTTTCGCAAAGCCCAGCTCTTTTCAGCCGCGGCTTATAGTCTGGGGCACGGCGGCAACGATGCGCAAAAAACAGTCGGTATCATAAGCGCTCTTCTTTATTCGGCCGGCTATATCGAAGGTTCTTTCGCTATCCCGTACTGGGTAGTGCTAATATCGTACACTACCATGGGCGTCGGAACTCTCATGGGCGGCTTTAGGATCGTTAAGACAATGGGTTCTAAGCTTACCAAATTGAAGCCGGTCGGAGGTTTCATCGCCGAAACCTCGGGCGCCATCACACTCTTCTTCGCATCGTCATTGGGAGTCCCTGTCTCCACCACCCACACGATTACCGGCTCTATCGTCGGTGTAGGATCCACAAAAAGATTTACGGCGGTCAGGTGGCCACTGGCCTCGCGTATCGTATGGGCATGGGTCTTTACTATACCGGCGTCGGCGTCGATAGCGGCCCTAACGATAATTGCCATGCGCTGGCTCTAGTGGTCAAGTACCCGGCTTTATGCAGGCGAGCAAGATTTCGCCCAGGGTGGTATCGACGCTTTTCGGCATTGCGACCGAGGGAACGGGCGCTCTTTGCGCAACTCGTGGCCTACCTGGAGTCTTCGCTTGGGAGAGAGGCTCATTACTTCTTCTGAAGGTTTTTGGCCGCCTTATAAAAATCACATTCTATGCAGCTTTCGACCTTTTGCGCATAGGTGCCTTGCACAATGCCGCCGCACATCGTGCCGGCTACCAACCAGCAAATATGCCCGTGTAATGGGTAGGCGGGGCAATCATTAGTCTTGTCACGGCCGCATTTCATGTATTCCCAACAGTTCACAGTAGCCTCCCAAACTACAAGCGTGCCATCTATTTGAAATTATCGGCGGACGACTGCCGACCTTGAGCATCGAAAAGCGCGGCACTGGGCCGGAAGACCAGCACCATCGAAATAATGATGTGCCTCGCAGACTCCGGGCTGTTGCAAGCCCGCGCCCACCTCCTGCGGTTGCAAAAACTTCGCTTGCTTGCTTAACTAGAGATATCGGGAGCCTTGCGTGTGAGTAGGTATCGGCGCAGGAGAGCAAGTGAAGCGAGAGCATCATCGTTAACGTTCTTGGGATAATATATATAGTAAAATAGTATGATAACGTATAGTGTTTTAGCCTGCGCCTAGATAGCTATGGGCTATGGCAGTACGGGTATAATTAGAAGTAGAGCAGCTTAGCGCGGTATAAGCTATTGACACGATACCCTACGGGGTATATCATTAGTTTAGTTTTTGCATAATCGAATTACCGGCCCAACAGGCGGCCCTGTCTTGGCAACATCGTAGATTTAACCATTTGGAAGGAGCGATGAGTATGAAGTTCGGCGTTATGGTTCAAGAGGGTCCGTATCAACACGAGTCTTCCGACAGCGCCTATCAGTTCGTGAAAGCCGCTATGGAAAAAGGGCACGAAATCGTAGGCGTCTTCTTTTATCACGACGGAGTTATCAATTCCACGAAATTGACCGACCCGCAGCAGGATGACCGTAACATTGTTAAGAGATGGTCTGAGATAGGTGAAAAAGGCGTCGACCTGGTAGTCTGCATTGCCGCTGCGAAGCGCAGGGGTATCAATGACGATGTGCTGGCGCCTGGGTTTAGAATCTCGGGTCTCGGTCAGTTGACCGAAATGGCTATTAATGCTGACCGGTTTGTAACGTTCGGAGCATCTTAAAAAGAAAGGTGGATAACCTCATGAGCGATATTAGTAAGATAATGATTATGATGCGTAAAGCACCATACGGGACGATATATTCATTTGAAGGCCTCGAGTCGGTATTGATTATGGGCGCGTACGAGCAGGATATCACGATAATATTCGTCGACGACGGCGTATATTCGATAAAGAAGGGAATGGATACCTCTGCGGCAGGCATCAAGGACTTCTCGCCGACATTTAGAGTGCTTGAAATGTATGATATCGAGAAGCTGTATGTGGACAAGGAATCAATGGAGGCCAGGGGCTTGACCGCAGATGATTTGATTGTCGGGGCCGAAGTGGTCGACACGGAGACCATAACCAAGCTTATGGAAGAGCAAGACGTGGTATTACCGTTTTAGTGATAGTTGTTAGTGTTAATTTTAGTCGGAGATGAGGAGGCACGATGCTTCATTTAGTAAATAGGTCGCCATATGTTTCAACCAGCCTGGACAGCTGCGTGAAATTCGCCAAGAAAGGCTCGCCGATTCTGCTCATAGAGGACGCGGTCTACGGCGCAATGGCGGGGACTGCACTCGAGAAAAAGATGGAGTCCATCATGAAGGACTTCACCGTTTATGCTTTGAAGGAAGACCTTTTGGCGCGGGGTGTGACGAATGTCATTGCCGGTATCAAAGAGGTAGATTACACGGGATTTGTCGAGCTTATCGAAGAGCATAAGCCGACGACTTGGACTTAGGCTTTATCGGCTTCGAAGAAGCACGAGCACCAACGCATCTATTTTGTCGAGGATGTCTTTAAAGGAACCACCGAAGCTCTTCGCGTTTGAGAAAAGCTTTTCCCTTAAGGCCTGTATTTCGGGGTCGTCGCTTTTTAGCGGCGTGATATATCCTTGCCCAATCGCTCTTTTTTCAAGTTCGAGCAGCTTCTTGGCGTTGTCTGTGAAAGATATGACTAGCGGGTAAACTTCTTCGAGTGCACTCCTAAGATGCACATTGTCGTCCGCCTGTTCCGACACCAACCCAGAGAGTGTTCTTAGCATTATATAGAGCGTGCAGTATTCGATGCCCCTGACACCGCGCAGCCATTGGATAATCCAGGGTTTTCTCCAAAACCATAGACCAAGCTCCTCGCCGAAATCTATTAGGTCGAGGGTGGTAGCTTCCAGGGCTCGGGTCGCAGTGGCGGCTTTTGCGCTATCACCGACAATAGGCGAGGGTGTGGCTTTGGCTTGGCTGTCCGGCGCGTGCTCTTTTGACAGGGGTTTTTTGCCCGACCCGAGATATGAGAGCATGTTAAGGAGGACTCTGTGCCCCAAGCTGTCCTCGGGCGTCTCGAAGTGGAGGTAGGATAAGAGCACTCTGCCGGCCCCGTAGGTCGTCTCGATAACCGCCGGTTCGCTTTTAATGCGCGCCGGGTCCAAGTTGGTGCGATACTCGTGTTCATGTCTATCCCAGTCGACGGAAGGCTCGACCATCAGGTCGGCTACGTATGATCCTTCTTCGGGCTCTCCATAGCGCGCGAGGATTTTGATACCGTCAGTTTTCTGAACCGAGAACATCCCTGGCCACCAGGCGTAAAAAGAGCTTCCTTCAGCTATGCCGTCCCACATCGGGTGCTTCGACGCAAGCTCTCGAAGCTCGATTTTGCCGCTAAAGCTCGGTACGCGCATGTGCGTAGGTTTTCTGCCGATGGGTGCGAGCGCCAGCCCGTTTTCATGTGCGAGCGCCAGCCCGGCGCCACCACAGAAACCCAGGTAAGAACCACCATTCTCAACAAAACTGCGAATGCGCTCAACACCATCTGTACGAAGAGCTTTGATTTTATTGCTCGCCCAACCACCGGGAACGAACAGTATGTCATATGAGTCGAGCGCGCCTTCCCTGATGTCGGCGGCAGTCACAAGGTCGAAATCGGCGTCGAGCGCGCTCAACGTTTCATAAGCGATAAGTCCCCAGAGAAACGATTCATCCCAGAAGAGTGCTGTTTTAGCGCTCTGCCGCTGGTTTATAGCGGCAGCGTCGCTATCTGTTGTTCTCGTTTTGTCGTCGTGCGAAGAATCTGTCAACGGTCTCCTCCGGGTTCTCGGCTAACAACGATAACGCCCACCATCATCGGCTTGCAGCTCCGATTATATGCGAAATCGATGCATATGAAAAAGACAGGGGAAAGGATAAAGGCCGCTCTCGCGACCTTTATCCTAATTTAACATTGCGTACGCGGCATCATGCTCGCGGCATTCTACTTACTATTCGTGGTCGACGTCCTTGCCGCAGAACGGCATCGACGACTCGCCGAGGTGACGTCCCGGGAGCAGGGCGGTCCAGTAGAGATAGCTAAACGCCTTCTTGCCGTACCAGTTTGCCCTGGTATCTTTGAGTAGCTGCATCGGACCCCATGCGTATGGGAATTTGCCGTGTTGCGGCTCGACTTTGTAGTTGAAGTCGATTAGTACGGAGCTTCCAGCCCCGGTAACTATAAATCAGGTCGCATGGCCGTCGAACATCGGCATCGCCTCACCCCCGCATATCTCGCTGAGGATGTTGTAAAGGACCACGTCTACCTCGTAGTGGACGACCGAGCCCGCTTTCGAAGTCGGGACGTTTGTCGCGTCACCGAGAACATAGACGTTGTCATGCTTCTTGGCCTTCAGGGTGTGATGGTCTGTCGGTACATAACCCATACCGTCGTCGATACCGGAGTCGCTGATGGCTTTGTCTCCGATGGTGGTCGGTATGGAGACGAGCAGGTCGTAATTGATTCGCTCGCTCGCCTGCAAGTTTTCAATCCATTTTTCCTCGCCGTTTGCCAAGCCGAGGCCGAAGTTCGCCGTAATGTTGATGTTCTTTTCCTCGGCTATCTTCGTCAGCACCTTCGTTGCTTTCGGCTTAGTAAATGCACCTGGACCAGGCGTTACGAAATGGATGTCGACTTTGTCGCGCATCTTTCTAGTCTTGAAATACCAGTCGGCCAGGAACGCGAACTCAAGCGGTGCCACCGGGCACTTGATGGGCAGCGACGAGATATCGATAACAAGCTTGCCGCCCTGGAATTCCTTGAGCGCTTTGCCCAGCTGTATCGAGCTATCCAGGTCATAGAAGGTGAAGACGTCGTTGCCCATCGCTTCAGCAAGGCCTTCGTCCTCAGTCGGGTCCGGGTGGCAGCCCGTGCTGATAACCATAAAATCATATTCGAAGACCGTGCCGCTCTTTGTCGAGACTTTCTTGTTCTCGGTATCAATATTAGTAATCTCGTCCATTACGAAATTAATACCGGGCTTGATGTACTTGTTTCTCGGCTTGACGATTTTCTTAGCGTCATCGAGGCCGAATGGTACCAACAGCATACTCGGCTGATAAATATGCCGGTTATCTCTGTCGATAACGGTGATGTTCCAATTCTCTGTCGAGAGCTCATGTCTGAGTTTGTTGGCGATCATCGTTCCGCCGTTGCCGCCTCCAAGAATCAGAATGTTTTTTGCCATCTTACATCTCCTTCTGCTTAATAAAAGGGCATATGAGGCCCGCGCCTCAATTACGCTACCGCTCCTTAAAAGACCGAACTATACGGTTTGTCTAATAAACACAGGCAAATAAGGTTCTTTCCGCGGAAAACCCTGCCACCTCCGTTCGCTTAGTTTGAAACCCGAACCGGCTTGGTGCCCGAGGACAAAATAGATCACACGCTGACATCGAATGCCTGAGCAAGCCCGCCATATTTATTAATTACCCCATTTGTAACTGTCAAATTCAAAACAATATTTATGTTAAGGAAACGGTCATTCCCTAAGGTCTAGATTTGACGTATTGCCGATTTAGGTAACGGTCGTCTCGAAT
>JASEGT010000013.1 GCA_030018005.1 Actinomycetota bacterium | reverse complement strand
CTCCTCTGCGCCAACGGCGGCAGTCTCTTCGCCAACAGTGCTGCCAACGGTCAACTCGACGCCGCCGTCTTTAGTAAGCTGAGATTCGGCGAACGCTCCTGCAGCATAACTTAAAACAAGCACAGCGGTGAGCGCCGCCAATATTATTAGTGCCGCAATATGTTTGAGTCTGAAGCACAGGCTAAGCAAACCTGCGGAAGCGATCCACGGCGCGAGGCTTTTTCGGCTCGCGAACCCAATCCGGTCTCTTTCGTTGATCATGACTACCATCCATTAGTGCTGCATTCAGTGATACTATTAACCGGTCTACCGCCGTGTAGCGGTATTCGCATTACTATATGATTGTGATTGTTAATTTAGGGCTAGCATGGCTTACCGTGGTTATAACGGCCAATGCTACCCTTATAAATATCCCAAAGTTAACTCGCTAATGCAAGCATCATGCGCTAGTTAGGCGATCGAGAGGGGCGCGATGGTACTGTAACTGTCGGTTAGAAAGACATAAGCCCTCACTGTGGCAGTGTAGCACAGCCGAGCCATCACAAAACTGATCATCATAATTTTGGGATTTACTATTAAAACATCCAATAAGTCGCCGATTAAGTTATGTAGAGAAACCATGGGGAACGGTTGCCAAGTCGTTTCAACGTTGCTAGATAAGGTCGGTACGGCAAGGGTCATGACAGGCGACATCGAGCACCTTAAAGTCGAGGGAGGCAGATAATAGTGGAAGATAGATCTTTTGAGCAAGATCAGCTAGTAGTCTTTGAGTTATCGGGAGAGTCTTTTGGCATAGACATTAACGCTGTGCAAGAAATCATTAGGATGCAGCAGATCACCGATGTGCCGAAAGCCCCAATGCATGTAAAAGGCATTATTAATTTACGCGGCAAGGTGATTCCGATAGTCGATCTTCGCGATAAGTTCGGATTGGTGCAGACAGAAGAAACGAAGTCGACAAGGATTGTAGTCGTAGACGTTACCGGTTGTACGGTCGGGATGATCGTAGATGCGGTCTCTGAAGTCCTCAGAATCAGCAAGGATCAGATCGAGGACCCATCGGCGATAATTGAGTCGTATGAGAAATACTTGCTTGGAATAGGCAAGCTAGAGGAGCGCTTAGTGCTCCTGCTCGACCTGGGAAAGGTTATTCCTGAAGCGTCGCAGCTTCAGGCCGTCGCGTAACTGCTTGACTGGAATATGCGTCGTGCAAGTTTCGATTTAATAAAGGATGTAGGCATCAAGCAGGCCTGATGAGAATCCGGCCTGCTTACTAATTCCTTAGCAATAATCGGACATTTAAGCTCGAAAGCTTTTTGTCGATATTATGTCTAGCTATTTTCTTACATTACCGGATACGGAGGAGTTCATGGTGGGGCATACGAGATTAGGAACGAAGATCACAATCGGTTTTGCACTGATGTTGCTGCCACTGCTAGTCATGGGCTTTATGAGTTTCAAAGCGCTCTCCGACATTGAGCAGAACTCTTATTTATACAAAGATGTCGAGACGAAATCAGAGAAGGTTGGCGACCTGCAATCGCTTATAGGGCGCAGCGCCATGGAACTCAACGATGTTTATATTAAGCGAGACACCGCACAAGCCCAAGAGTACGGCGCGCTCCATGTCGAGATAGACAAGGCCATCGTCGAGCTTCAAGTTTTGATGTCTTCACCCGAGGCTAAGCAAGTGATGTCGCGAATCAAAGCCGATATGACTCTAGCTGATGCTAAAGCGCGTGAGGTGTTAGCCGCTGTCGACTCGGCCGATGTAAACACAAAGATGGACGAGTATGATGCCTTGGCAGCCAACGCGCTTGCCGATGCTGACCGGCTACATGTTTTGATTAGGCAATATACCGATGGTCTTTCGCAGGAGATGGCAATAGTAGGGAAACGGACAAATGCTGTCAACGCACTTGTTTTGGCCATAGCGCTGGTTGTCTGTATTAGTGTTATCGCCTGGGTCAGGATCAAGGTCATCGAGCCGTCTAAGCAGATGTTTCTAGAGTTTGCCGACGCGTCCGCAAACCTCAACTCTTTCCTGGGCGAGGTCTTCGCAGACTCGGAGCATGTCAACCAGGCCAGCACCAAAATCGCCACATCTCTCGGTTCATTGTCGGAGAGTTCCGATATCGAGCATGAAGCTGCGAAAGAGGTAGATAAGCTAATAGAGCAGATAGCGCTAGCCGTTAATCAGGTCGCCAACGGGGCGCACGAACAGTCGAAGGACGCTGTTGAGATCAACGGTATGATGGGGCAGTTTAAGTCAGCCATAGAAAGTGTTACCAGTAACGCAATGACGGTCGCACAGTATGCTTCGGAAAGCCTAGGAATGGCTGAACAGAGCAAGGATTCCGCGGAAGAGGCGACCGTCGGAATCGAACGGACAACGCAGACCGTCCTTTCCTCGGCCAACAAGATACAGATGCTGGGTGAGAAGTCTAAGCAGATAGGCGAGATCATCGAAGTAATCGACGATATCGCCGAACAGACAAATCTCTTAGCGCTAAATGCGGCAATCGAGGCCGCGCGCGCCGGCGAACACGGCAAAGGTTTTGCGGTAGTCGCCGATGAGGTGCGAAAGCTGGCAGAGCGTTCAGCGAGAGCCACCGGGGAGATAGCAAAACTTATAAAGGGAATCCAAGACGAAACACTCGAGGCGGTTGCTGCCATTGAGCTGGGTACAAAAGAGGTCGAATCTGGGACCGAGCTTACGAAAGCCATCGGCTTGTCCATCGACGAGATGATCGAATCTATCGAAGAAGTGATGATGCAGATAGCAAGTGTCCGGTCCGCATGCAATGCAATGGTCGCCATATCGGAGACTGTTGTGGGTTCCGTCGCGGACATAGCAGCTGTAACGCAAGAGAACACGGCGTTGACTCAGCAAGTCGCCGCATCGACCGAGAGCGTGACCCAGACCGTTGATGGTATGACCAGCCAGCGCGAGCTGATAAACACATCAATTCAGGATATAACGGTATCAGCGGGCGAGACCAGTATATCTCTCGACCAGATGACTTCGACGTTGCAGAAACTCTCGTCGATGGCCAATGGACTTGATAAGCTGGCAGGCTCTCTTAAGTGGTAGTTAGGTTTTTCTAAAGAGGAAACGAATAGAGACGATATATACAAGAGCATTAACGCAGCAAACACGCAGTGCTAGTCGAATGGTCTAAGGAGGAAGCAGAGTGATTCCAGTAATAATAGTGTCAATCGGTGCTTTAATAATGCTCGCCGCAGTCATCAATTGCCGGCGGCTGATCACTATCGTCAAGAAAACGGAATATGGCTCGAAATGGATGGCACTATTCGTCTTCATGATGGCCTTTCTTGCGAGTTACGTGTTTTACGGCGCAATCTTATTCAAGAACATTCACTTGGTTGACCCAAACCTTCTAGTAAGTCTCGTCTTTCTGTTCGGCGCGATATTCGTCTTTATGGTTGTCGCGCTCAACTATTCGACCTTTGATGGTCTTCTCGTGAGGAAGCAACGAGAGCTGTTTGAGAAAATCACAAGAAGCGCTCACAGCTTGCAGGCCTCAGCCAAGCGCCTGGCAACAGGTTCAGATGCCATCAGCCAAACTTCCACCCAGGTCGCACAAGGCGTCTATGGGATCGCTAGCGATGTGGAGCAGCAGAGCAAGTCTACTTCTGAGGCTCACGGCTTAATCGATCAAATCGCGTCCGCTATCGACCAGGTCTCAAAAGGTGCCGTTGAGCAATCGCGAAGCGTCTCTGATACGACGCAAAATATGAATCAGCTCGCAATGTCAATCAATAAGGTTGCAGAAAACGCTAAAGTCGTATCGAACGCGGCTTCGGAAGGCTCAGTCGTCGCGACCCGGGGCCAAGAGGCGGTCAGTAAGACAATCTCCGGCATGGAGAAGATTAGAGGAACCGTCCTCTCCTCAGCCAACAAGATACAGATGCTGGGCGAGAAGTCCAAGCAGATAGGCGAAATCATCGAAGTAATAGACGATATCGCCGAGCAGACCAACCTTTTGGCACTAAATGCGGCAATCGAGGCCGCGCGCGCCGGTGAACACGGCAAAGGTTTTGCCGTAGTCGCCGATGAGGTGCGAAAGCTGGCAGAGCGTTCAGCGAGAGCCACCGGGGAGATAGCAAAACTTATAAAGGGAATCCAAGACGAAACACTTGAGGCGGTAGCCGCCATGGAACAGGGTACACAAGAGGTCGCATCCGGGACCGAACTTGCCCACAACGCCGGTGAAGCCATTGAAGAGATGATGGTGTCAATCAATAGAGTCGTTACGGAAATCGCCGGGGTTTCTACAGCAGCCGAACAAATATCGACATCGTCCGAGAAAATCGCTTCTGCAATGGATCAGATAGCGACGATCACCGAAGAGAATTCAGCCATAACGCAAGAGGTTGCGGCATCTTCGGGTCAAGTCGAAACAGTCGTAGAAACGATTTCACAATCGACCGCCCACTCCGCTGCATCGGCTTCGGAGATCTCTGCATCCACGCAGGAGCAGACAGCTTCAGTCGAAGAGATAGCGGCATCGGCCATCGAGGTCTCGAACATGGCGGATGAGTTAAGTGGATTAGTCGAAAAGTTCAAGATAGCTTAAAGCGGATTAGTGGGAGGTTTCACCGTGAGCGAGGAGCAGACGTTCGAACAAGAGCAGCTCGTTGTTTTTGAGGTAGGCGATGAATCGTTCGGTATAGATATATCGTTAGTGCAGGAGATAATCAGGCTTCAGCCGATTACCGAGGTGCCGCGAGCGCCAATGTATGTCAAAGGCGTTATTAACCTCAGGGGTAAGGTCATACCGGTTATCGATGTGCGCGAGAGGTTCAGTATCGGCATGAGTCAAGAGACAAAGGCAACGCGAATCGTCGTCGTCGATGTTCTCGGCAATATCGTCGGTATGATCGTCGATGCGGTAAGCGAGGTTTTGCGTTTAGCGACAGATTCAATCGAGCCACCGTCAAACATTGTCGGCAGCGTCGGCTCACAGTATCTAAGGGGAATAGGCAAACTCGAGGATAAGCTGATCATACTATTGGATTTGGACAAGCTTCTCGTCGAGATGGGCGCGAATTTGGTAGGGATGGCTGAAATCGCCTAACCGAAAGAAGCTCAGCAGCTATTGATGTTCGCGGTATCGAGGTTTACTTTTAGCGCTTTGATCAACAAAAAGGCGCGATTTATTAATAGAAGCATGATTTCCATAAGAACGAAGCAATAATGCATATGATTTCAGCACACTGGTTATACGTAAGGGTTTCAACGGCAGAGGTTTACTATAAATGCGGGAGTAGATATGGACCTAGTATTTGACGCCACACCTGATGATTTAAGCGTATTTTTACAGGAAGCGGATGAGCTGATGCAACAGCTCGACGAGAACGTTCTTCGTCTTGAGAAAGAAGGCCAGAACCCAGAGATAATTCAGGAAATCTTTCGTGCGGCGCACACCCTAAAAGGCTCATCCGGCATGTTGGGACATGAGCGCATGGCCGAACTGACACATTCGCTGGAATCGCTCTTCGATAAACTTCGTAGAGACGAGTTGAGCGTGAGCACCGAACTCATCGATGTATTTCTCGATTGCCTGGATGCTCTCAAGATATTAAAAGAAGAGTGCATTACTTTTAAGGCGAGCGACATCGATATAAAGGCCCTTATTATACAGATAGACGGGTTTGCTTCCGGGACTCCGGTCGATGCGGGCGAAGCCGGCGGCCCTGTATTAATTGTTTTAGAAGACCACGAACACGACGTTATCAATATGGCCGAGGTCAAGGGTTCGACCGCTTTTTCAATCAGAATCAAAGTCGCGGATGATTGCATGATGCCGTCGGTAAGGTTCTACCAAGTGATCGAAGAGTTTCAGCCTATCGGGGAGATAATAAAGACAAACCCCAGCATGGATGTGATAGAGAGTGGCGAATGTGGTTCCGAGTTGGCTCTAATTCTTGTGACCGACGAAGATCAAAGCCGTCTCGAAAGCGTCGTCAAGGCTGTATCCGAGCTTTCCGAGCATTCGGTAGGGGTTTACAGTATTTCATCAGAGCATGACGAAGACGAACCCCAAGAAGTGGAAGAGACCGTCGCTGTTTCCGGGGATAAGAGGATGCAGGACCTGGGACCCGAGGCTCGTGGCAAGAGCGCACAGGAGTTGCAGCAGATGCGCACGGCCGCTGCAGTCAAGACCGTCCGTGTCGATGTCGAGCGTCTGGACCATCTCATGAATCTTGTCGGTGAGTTGGTCATCGGCAAGACCCGTCTCCAGCAAATCGGGAGCGATTTAGCGAATAGCTATCATGTGGGAGATTTGACCTCAACGCTCAACGAGGTAACAGCGCATGTCGGGCAAATCACGAACGAACTCCAAGAAGAAGTCATGCGTGCGCGTATGCTCCCCATAGAGCAGGTATTCAACAAGTTTCCGCGACTGGTACGTGATTTGGCTCGTACCGCGGGTAAGACAATCAATTTTGTCGTTGAGGGCAAAGAGACCGAGATAGACCGGTCTGTCCTTGAAGAGATAGGAGATCCGCTCGTACATATTTTGAGAAACGCAATCGACCATGGCGTCGAAACACCGGATGTCCGGAAAAAAGCCGGTAAATCGCCCGAAGGAAACGTATTTTTGGGCGCGCGGCATGAGGAGAATCATATCGTCGTAGAGGTGTCGGACGATGGTCACGGTATGGATGTTCAAAAGATTAAAGATAAAGCTATACGCAAAGGATTTTTGACACAGGAAACCGGCGATCAAATGAGCGATCGCGAAATCCTCGACCTTATCTTTCTGTCAGGATTTAGTACAGCCGACAAAGTATCCGAGATATCGGGTCGCGGTGTAGGGATGGATGTGGTTCGAAACAATATCAAGAAGATCAACGGTACCGTGGAGATCATGTCCGAGCTCGGTGTCGGAACGAGGTTCGTTATAAAATTGCCGCTCACGCTTGTGATAGTCGAAGCATTGACCGTCGTCGTCGGCGACAGGATATATGCTGTTCCCCTTAACACAATAAAAGAGGTTCTTAGGCTTGAGGATGGCCATATCAAGATGGTCGACAAAAAAGAGACCATGTTGCTTCGCGGCAGCGTATTGTCGCTGCTAAGGTTGAGCGAACTCTTCAGCCATACCTCGGCCGCGGATCGCGGCAGCGAAGACGAACTCCATGTCGTCGTGGTCGGCTACGGGGAAAATCGTATCGGTCTCATTGTAGATCGTTTGCTGAGCAAGATGGAGATAATGATAAAAGCGCTCGGGGATTACCTGGGACTCGTTGATGGGATTTCAGGAGCGACGGTCTTGGGAGATGGGCGGGTTGCCCTGGTCATCGACCCAGTAAGTTTGATTGTCAAGTTTGATGCAGGCAAGAAGCTAAACGCGCAGCCGGTCTCCAAAGGCAAGAAATCAACCAGCAAGAAGATTGCATAGCAGGCCGACCTTTTACGATTAGGTTTAACAGGGAGAGATAATTGTGTCCAAGATGATAGGGAGCCTCACGCCAAAGCAAAAAGAATTACTGGAGCGCATACTTAAACTGAGTGCTGATAGCTCTGCAGTCGCTTTAAGCGAGATGACCGATAAGGCCATCTTCTTGAAATCACCCGAAATCGATGTCGTTCCACTCGGAGATGTACCCGCCATAGCCGGTGGAAACGATAATCCTGCTGTCAGCGTATGCCTCTTGCTCCTTGGCGAAGCGCGTGGGAGTATTCTTCTTCTGTTCCCGGGAAGAAGCGCTTTCAAGCTTGCTGACCTAATTCTACAGGAAGACTCCGGGGACACCGAGGAACTCAGTGAGATGGCTGTCTCTGTGCTTGGAGAGGTCGGGAATCTGGTAAGCGCGTATTTCTTGAGCACTCTCTCTGATTATACCGGTTTAAGTATACAACCTTCGGCACCGATGATAGTTCACGATATGGTCGAAGCCATAGTAAGCTCGGCGATGCTGATTCTTGAAGAAGCGCCAGACGAGATTCTATATATAGAGACGAATATCGCCGACGAAAGCGACACCATCCAGGGCTATATGATGCTCTTTACGGATGAAACAACGCTCCATTCAGTTCTACGTGTAATAGAGGCGAGGTAGTAAATGGCTGGAATTCTAATAAATATCGGAATCGGCGACTTCGAGGTATCCAGAGATCGCAGTACTGCGATCATCACGCGAGGACTCGGTTCGTGCGTAGCGGTTTGCCTATACGATAAAGTCGCGAAAGTAGCTGGGATGGCGCACATCATGCTCCCCGTCGACAACGGCAGGGACGAACTATTGAACGCGAGATTTGCCGATACAGGCGTTCCCCGATTATTTGAGGAGATGATAAAGAACGGCGCGGAGCCCGGACATATCACCGTTAAGATAGCCGGAGGTGCTCGAATGTTTAAGATGCCGGGTGGCAGTAGTTTGCTCGAAATCGGTGAGCGAAATGTTGAAGCAATCACAAGGGTTCTTAGTGAGCTTAAACTCAAACTTGTTGCTGCCGATACTGGTAAAGATTATGGAAGGACAGTTGAGTTCTCGGTTGCAAGTGGTGAACTTATGGTTAAAGCAATAGGTCGTAGCGTGACCGTAATTTAGGAGGCTGAGAGAATGGGAAAGAACGTTTTGGTCGTTGACGATGCCGCTTTCATGAGAATGAAGATCGTCAAGCTTCTCACAGATAACGGGTACAGCGTCACGGGTGAGGCCGGCAACGGTGAGGAAGCGGTTATGAAATACCAGCAACTCAAACCCGATCTTGTCATCATGGATATTACTATGCCCGTCATGGATGGTATCGAGGCAATCACGGAAATCAAGAAGCTCGACGATAGCGCAAAGGTAATTGTTTGCAGCGCGATGGGGCAGCAAGGCATGGTCATCCAGGCCATCAAGTCAGGTGCAAAGGACTATGTGCTAAAGCCGTTTCAGCCCGACAGGGTTCTAGAGGCCATTAAAAAGCAAATCGGTTAGTTTTGAGTTCGGAGAGTGAAAAATTGCCACAAGTAAAAGTTCTCGTCGTCGATGACTCCTTTTTTATAAGAAAACGCCTTGTTGAAATATTGAACTCTGACCCAGGGATCAACGTTGTCGACACCGCCGAAAATGGCCTAGAAGCAATCGAAAAGATTGCAAGACTTAGGCCTGATGTTGTCACGCTAGACATAGAAATGCCCAATATGGATGGGCTGACCGCGCTTGCGCGAATAATGAAGGAACACCCGACCCCGGTCATAATGGTAAGCACACTAACGGAAGCCGGCTCTGAAGCGGCAATGACTGCTCTTACGAGGGGTGCGGTAGATTTCATACATAAACCAACGAGTTTCGGGGATATCAAGCACTATAACATCAAGGAAGAAATTGTCGCTAAGGTCAAAATAGCGTCGCGCGCGCGTTTGAGGCTTGTGCAAAGTACGCAACCAAAAATTGCTGCAGCAAGTGATGCCGTCGTCAGGCCCGGCAAACACAGCAATAAGCTTGTTCTTATCGGTTCCTCAACAGGTGGGCCCAGGGCTCTCTTGGAGGTCTTGCCACGACTACCGAAGAATTTTCCTGCACCGATTGCAATAGTCCAACATATGCCGCCTGGTCCGTTCATAAAATCAATCTCAAAAAGGCTCGAAGCCGACTCCCAGATCAATGTGAATGAGGCTGGTAATGGTGATAGATTAGAGCCGGGTCGCGCCCTGATAGCACCCGGGGACTACCATATGCTTATAGAGCAGGGGCAGGTCGTAAAGTTGAATCATGGGCCTTCTGTCAACTCAGTAAGGCCTTCGGTCGATGTCATGATGAGTTCAGCCGCTGCGGTCTATGGCCCACATATAATAGGAGTGATTCTTACAGGCATGGGGCACGATGGCGCAGACGGTATGGCTCTTATCAAGAAAAAAGGCGGTTGCACCATTGCCGAAGATGAATCTACATGTATCGTTTACGGCATGTCGCGGTCTGTAATCGAAAATGGCAATGCCGACAGAGTTGTTCCCGTAGAGCAGATAGCAAACGAGATAGTAAAGATGCTTTAAGAAAGAGGTTGCCATGGTGGAGTTTGACGACAGTCCGGATTATTCATACTTTGTAGGCAAGATAAAGAGTCTTAGTGCTATCGATTTGAGCAATTACAAGCCTTGGCAGATACAGCGAAGACTCGCATTCGTCATGGACCAAGCCGGCACGAAGAATTACAGGGAATTCGCGGATATTCTCGCATCCGACAAGCAGAAGCTTAATGAGTTTGTTGATTGGGTGACGATTAACGTATCAGAGTTCTATCGCGACCAGCTGAAGTTCAAAGAACTTCAAGATGTTATACTTCCTGAGCTGCTAAGTCATAGGAAAGAGTTGCGCATTTGGAGTGCAGGTTGTTCGAATGGGTCTGAACCCTACACCCTCACACTCATCCTTGAAGAACTGACACCCGGAAAGCACCACACGATAATCGGCACCGACCTTGACGACAGAATCCTACAAAAAGCCAGGCTCGGGTGTTATGAAGACCGTGACATACGGAATGTTCCGAAACATCTTACCAGTAGATTTTTCAAGTGCGACAATGGTCAAGCAATTTTAAGCGATGAGATAAAGAAACGCGTCGTTTTCAAAAAACAAGATCTGCTGAACGATAAATACGAGAATGACTTCGACCTAATACTCTGTCGCAATGTAGTGATTTATTTCACCTCTGAAGCTAAAGACCAGATATATCGGAATTTTAGGGAGTCGCTGACTGAGCAGGGTGTTCTTTTCGTTGGAGGCGCCGAGAGTATTTTGAATGCGAAGAGCCTAGGTCTACAAGTTTCGCGTCCGTTCTTTTATAGGAAGCTGCCTGTTGACGGAGGATTGCATGTCAAAAGAGTTGGTTGAGAAAATACGGAGAGCAATCGACGAGATGCCACAGTTTTCGTTTGTGGCCGATAAGGCTATGGTCGGCTTAAGAGAGCAGGCATTGAGCGGGGAGTCTTTGAAGGCTCTCGGCATGCATGATGCGAGGTTCGCTCAACAGATACTCCAGATGACTAAATATGCAGCGTTTGGTTTTGGGGGTCCTGGAATGGTGTCCCAAGGGCCGGTGGCTCTTGAGGACAAGGACGTGCTCCGCGGAGTCATGCTGGCCTTTTCTTTGCAGGACTTTATCAGCGGTGAACTTAAATCCTATGGGCAGATTTCCGGAGAACTCTGGGAGCACTCGATAAACTGTGGCCTTTCGGCCTGGATGATAGCGACGAAAACGAATTTCAACGATTTGGAACAAGCGTTTGTGGCGGGCATGATGCACGATATCGGCAAAATCGTGCTCGATAAATTTTTATGTGAAGAAAGACTTATGTTGGTCGATACTATTACAGAAGATGGGCTAACCCCAGCAGAGGCGGAGAGGGCTTTGCTTGGGATAGATCATGCGGAAGCCGGAGCCCTCCTAGCGGAGAAATGGCACTTTGATGATGCTGTCGTTGAAGCCATAAGGTGTCATCACGAGCCGGAAAAAGCTAGTGACGGATCAGACCTAACGGTCTTCGTCCACCTGGCTGATTGCATGTGCATGAGTCTCGGACCCGCTCTAAAAGATGATGGTCTCGTTAGCTTATTAGCAGGCAATATACCGTCGTTGGATTAGTTTGGCGGCATATTGAAAGCCGAGCGCGAAGCTGAAAGCTTTCAATCGAAAGGGAACGCAGCTTTCGACATCGGCGATAAATGGAGGATATGATGGGGCAGGAAGTCGCACAAAAAATCTTAAAAGAAATAAGGGACTTACCACCGTTCTCAGCGATTGCAAATCGCGTGCTTAAGCTAACTAATGATCCCAGGGCATCAGCGGTTGACATAAGTCGCGTCATCTCGTATGACCCTGCGTTTACAGCGCGCGTGCTGCGCATGGCTAACTCAGCATACTATGGGTTTGCCCGCAAAGTCACGACCGTGAGCGAGGCTATAGTCATTCTCGGCTACGAGACGCTCAAGAGCGTTGTTCTAGCGCTTACCCTCCAGAAATTCTACGACAATGAAGTCCGCGGATACGGGCTTGAAAAAGGCGATATGTGGAAACACTCGGTTGGTTGTGCGCTTGCTTCGCGCTTACTTGCGACCCAGGTAAAATATCCGGCCGTCGAAGAGGCATTTGTCGCCGGCTTGCTTCATGATGTCGGCAAAGTCATCCTTAACGAGTATGTGAGAGATGAAATAGACGAGATAATAGAATTAGCCGGTAGTCAGGGACTCTCCTTCGCCGAAGCCGAAAAACGTGTGCTAGGCTTCGACCATCAGGATATTGGCTCTAAAGTTGCCGAGAAGTGGAATTTCAACGACACAATAGTTGAGGCCATCCGTTGCCATCACCGACCGGAAAGGGCCAAGAAAGAGCCCGAGCTTACAGCAATCGTCCATGTGGCGGATTTCATCTGCCTCAGCTTGGGTCTTGGAATAGGAAACGATGGCATGCTCTATCCGCTTAAAAAGGAAGCACTGGAGATTTTGAAATTAGATGAGCCGGAGATAGACAACCTGATTTATTCCGCTTATAGCATTGCTGAAGAGATAGAAAAGATTCTGACATAAAGCTCGGCCGGGATTTAGACGACATTATAGATGGAAGGGACGGTAGAGATGCTCAAAGCTGAATTTGTAAATCCGTTTCTCGAAGCCGCTTGCGAAGTCTTTGAGACCGAAACGGGTGCCAAACTGCAAAAAGGACCGATTTCTGTTCAGAAGTCATCGTTAACTTCTCAAGAAGTCAGCGTGCTTCTTGGCATAACTGGTGAAATCCACGGCCAGGTCATATACGGTATTTCATCCAAGGCCGCGAAGAGGATTGCCGCAGCGATGATCGGTCGCAACGTCCCCTTGCTCGACGAGCTTGCGCAAAGTGCGATTAGCGAATTGGGGAACATGATTACCGGGCTGGCGACGGTCAAGTTTGGCGAGTCGTACTCGAGTCTGGCCATTACACCACCGACGCTGATCATAGGTCAGAAAGTTCTCATATCCACGGTAGACATCCAGCGGCTCTATGTCGTTCTTATGAGCGAATTTGGAGACATCGAGGTAAGTATAGCGCTCAAGGAGCGCGTTAACGCAGAAGATATTATGGCTTCCAAAAAGGCGGCTAGCTAGACACCCAAGGATTAGCAACAGCGAAAGGAGGTGCCAAATGATAAGAGGGTTATACACCTCGGCTACAGGGATGCTTGCCCTAATGAACAAGCAAGACGTTATCTCGAACAACCTGGCCAACGTCAACACAACTGGATTTAAGCGAGATTATGCATCGATAACTTCGTTTCCGGATGCATTAGTGTATGCGTCTGAGAAAAGCGTCGGCGCGCCGGCTGCCCAGAATCCCCTCGGCTGGTTAAGTACCGGGGTCGGTATCGGAGAAACCGGTTTCATAAATACGGACGCCCCATTGCGTCACACCGGAAGTATGCTTGACGTCGCGCTGTCCGGCAACGGGTTGTTTGCCGTTGGGACCCAAGCAGGTGAAAGGTATACGAGAAATGGAAGCTTCGGAATCGGCGGCTTGAGTAGATTGGTCGACCAGGACGGCAATCTTGTGTTGGGCGAAAACGGATCTACTATAGCGATCAATGGTGATGAGGTCTTTATCGATGAGACAGGAAATATCTATGTCGATGATACTTATATCGACAGGCTAAAGATACGAGATTTCGATGCCGATGAGTTAGAGAAGGCCGGAAGCAACCTGTTTGTTTCACAAACCGAAGGAAGGGCTTCCGAGGCTCGAGTTAGACAAAAGTATTTGGAAGGCTCGAATGTCGACGTTACGATTGAGATGGTCGACATGATTACAACGGTAAGGTCTTTTGAGGCCAACCAGAAGATATTGAAGAGCCAGGACGAAATCTTGGGTAGAGCAGTGAATGATGTTGGTAGATTAGCGTAAGAGGCTGGACCGGAAACGGAGGTCTCCCCAGAACCGCCGATTGATAGAGGCGGGTCAAACCCCAACATCCCTTAAGTCACATTCTCTATGCCTACCCTACGTCCGAAATTACACGGATACGGCAAGAAGGAGGGTAGCATGATTGGAGCATTATGGACGTCGGCGTCAGGCCTGCTTTCGCAAAGAGCGGCGGTAGACGCAATCTCAAATAATGTCGCGAATGTTAGCACGACCGGCTTCAAGCGCAGTATCACACAGTTCCAGGATCTCAGCTATATGCAGGCTAATGCCTTAGGAGAGTTTGAGCCCGATAATTCAAGCAGGACGGGAATATCGATTGGCACGGGGGTTAGGGTCGCATCGACCCAGAGAATATTTAATCAAGGCAGGCTGGAGGCGACCGACAACCCATATGATGTCGCTATCGACGGAGCAGGGTTTTTCCGGGTTCAACTTCCAGACGGAACCCCTGCCTATACGAGAGACGGCAGTTTTAACGCTGATTCTACCGGGAAGCTCGCTACGCCGCAGGGCTATACGTTGGACCCTGCAATAACCTTACCTGAAGGGGCAACCGACCTTAATATACTTCCGAATGGTCAGGTTCGGGTTGTTGATGTCGAGACCGGAGAGCTCCGCGAGGTCGGTACTATAACACTCTTCAAGGTCGATAACCCAAATGGCCTGCTAGCGGTTGGAGAAAACGTTTTCGTTCCGACTGTAGCCAGCGGCAATGTTGTTGAAGAGATACCTGAGAGCGATGGTGTGGGGCGGTTGACCCAAGGCTTTGTCGAGGGCTCGAACGTGGAACTTGCCGATGAGATGACCCAGTTGGTCATCGCGCAACGTGCGTATGAGGTAAATTCACGGGCACTCAAGACGGCCGAAGAGATGCTGATGCTAGCTACTAACATCAGGGCATAGCCAATATCGTTGACAGGTTGAGGGTTTTACGGGATTGCGAGATACGTCAAGGATAGCAGTTCGCCGGCATTGAGCCGGTTTGTGTGAGCGGTTGGTTTCACCCGCGTTTGCGTAATTGCCGAGACGGTTTTGCTGGAATGCTGGAGAAAGCGGCAGAACCTGACGATAACTATGAGCAAGTGGGGTGAATAGTATGAAGATCTCAAATGAGCAAGTCAAACAGGTCTTAGACAAGTATGTGCGGCAGGTCGAAAACAAAACGTCTGACCGGGCAAAAGGCTCGGAGCAGAAAACGGAAAAGCTCCGTCACAACGTTGATTCTGTCACCATAACGGCTCGCGGGGAAGAGGCTAACAAAGCAAGAGAAGCTTACCGTAAGCTCCCTGAAGTTAGAAAAGACCTGGTTGATGAGATAAAAACCAAAATCAAGTCTGGTGATTACGAAGTAACCAGCAAAGATGTGGCAGATAAGATTGTCCATCGAATGATTATCGATAAGATGGTCTAGACTACACCAAGGGTGAGAGAATTGAAGATCGATGATGTTGCTTTAGTCGATGTACTAAGATGCGAGAAAGAATCGTACCAGGACTTGCTTGGATTAGCCAAGAAAGAACAAGAATTAATCATAGGACGAGATACAGAAGGGCTTTCAGAGATTTTGGAGGCGATAGAGCGGATCATCGTAAAAGCGCGCAACCTTGAGGAACAGCGTTTCGCTCTGTTGGGTGTAGACAATGACCGGCATCCGCCCCAGTCATCCCACACTATATCGTCCGTTTTGAGAAGCTTAAATGGCGTTTCGGCCATTGAAGCCTGCAAACTTAGAGACGAGATCCTCCAAATCATCGACGAGCTTAGTGAGACAAACAAGACCAATGCCGAGCTGGTTAATAGGAGTATAGGCTACATCGACTTCCTGCTCGACTCTTTGCTGCCCGCTGAAGATCCGTGTTACGGGAGCGCGGCAATGCCGCAGAGTCCGCGCGCGAGGATTTTCGACGGACGAGCATAACGAGGTGTTATAAATGGATGGTTTTTTTGGAATAGAAATAGCAAGAAAAGCGCTGCAGACGAGCCAATATGCTTTGGATGTAACTGCGCACAATATAGCTAACGCAAATACGCCTGGTTACACGAGACAGCGGGTAATCCAGGGAACGACACCTTCGTTTCCCGCACCTTCCTGGAACCGACCGCTTATTCAAGGACAGCTTGGAACGGGTGTGACGGTTCAGTCTATCCAACGCGTGCGCGACAGCTTCTTCGATGGGCAGATAAGGCGGGAGAGCCAGTCCTTGGGTGGATGGGAGGCCAAGAAGAATGGCCTCGAACAAATCGAGACCATCTTCAATGAGCCCTCAGATGGAGGCTTGCTCAACATCATGGGTCAATTCTGGGATTCCTGGCAGCAACTGAGCAAAAACCCTGAGAGCGTATCGACGCGCTCGGGCGTTCTAGAGACCGGGCGCATGCTGGCGACGACATTTAACCAACTCGATAGCAAGTTGAGTAGGGTTCAAGATAATTTGAACGAACAGGTGCTTGTTAAGGTCAATGATATCAATTCGATGGCACAGCGCATTTCGGAGTTAAACCGGGACATATTGCGGGTCAAGACATACGGTGCCGAGCCGAATGATATGCTGGATGAGCGAGATTTGCTCATCGATTCGCTTTCAAAGATGGTCGATGTACAGATTGCAGACCTTGATACCGGGGCAACGATTATATATATCAATGGTTCTCAATTAGTCTCCGAGTATGGTTATAGCGAGCTAGAGGCGGTCTCCAACCCTGGAAATGGTTTCTATGATGTGAAATGGAAAGCGTCGGGCGTCGCGGCTACTATTTACGGCGGCGAAATCAAAGCGCTCACCGAAACGCGAGATGTCACGGTGCCGGCGTATAAGAGCGAACTTGATGTGCTGGCTGCGAGCATTATCAATGAGGTGAACTCGATTCACTTCAACGGTATCGGCCTTGACGCCTCTACCGGGTTGGAGTTCTTCTCCGGTATAGGCGCTTCAGACATGGCAATAAGTATGGATGTCTCTGATCCTAGAAGCTTAGGCGCATCGCTCAGTGGTGAGCCCGGCGACAATTCAAACGCATTAGCGCTTGCCCAACTTAAGAACGGGCTAATTATGAGCGGCAACACGATTACGATGGATGATTATTATCGCTCGCTTGTAACAAACCTTGGGGTTGAGTCGCAGCAGGCAGCGGCCATGACCGCCAACGGTAAGATGTATTACGATTTAATCGAGAATCACCGACAGTCTGTCGCGGGCGTCTCGCTTGACGAAGAAGCGACCAATATGATCAAGTTTCAGCGCGCTTACCAGGCGGCAGCCAGGCTGGTCACGATCTTCGACGAGATGCTGGACGTTCTTATCAATCAAATGGTCAGGTAGGGGTGGTATAGGTGAGAGTAACTCAAAACATGCTTTCGAGCACGATTTTAAAGAACATATCGTCTTCTTACGATAGGATGGCAAAGTATCAGACCCAGCTATCTTCCGGGAAGCTGTTCAATCGGCCATCCGACAACCCGGTAGCCATAAACCAAGCACTGGCTACTCGCGTCTCAATAAAGGAGACGGAACAATATATCAACAATGTCGACGACGGGCTTACTTGGCTAAACATGGCGGACGTGGCGCTCAGAAATGCTACAGAGCTGATGTATAGGGCAAAAGAGCTGGCCGTAATGGGGGCCAATTCTACCAACAGCCAGAGCGAACTCGACAAAATCGCCAACGAGGTAGACCAGCTCTTATCCGAGATGGTCGTCATCGGAAATACGAGTTTAGCGGGTAGGTCTATCTTTGCCGGCCATAAGACGACGACACCGGCATTTATACAAGTCGGCCCTCCGGTGCCTAGCGTTACTTATAATGGTGACGCCGGAGTCATCAACTACGAAATCGAAAGAGGGGTCAACGCTGCGGTCAACCTTAACGGGGATGCGATATTCCAAGGTGCCACAGACGTCTTCCAGGTCTTAATAGACCTTAGTGCTCATCTTCGTGCGGGGGACTATACGGCGGTTTCGGGAGATACCAGCCTGGTCGATGATTCATTAGAATCCATAACGGATTCATTGGCGACAGTCGGAGCAAAGATAAACCGTCTGGATTTCGTCAAAGACAGGCACTCGCAGGATGTGCTTAGCTTGACTGGAATACTCAGCAATATCGAGGACGCCGATTTGGCGGAAGTCATAATGAAGCTCAAGAGTGAAGAAAACGTATACCAGGCAGCACTCACGTCAGGCAGCATGTCTATACAGAAATCGCTCATCGACTTCTTAAGATAGATTTTGAGGATATGACCGGCGCAGGGCATAAGCTCTATCGTTATAATGCGCGTCTGTAGAGTAAACAAAAAAGTGTGTAAGTGGTTCAACAAATGCCCTATTAGCGTTAATATTATTAGACAGAGGAGACACGGATGGATGCCCGAACTGCAGCGTTGATGCCCGAAGAGGGTCCCGAAAAAATTATGGTAAAGGTTGAAACGATGGCTAGAGCAAAGTTCACGACTACGAGATTTGGTGTGGTCGAGGTAGATGAGGACAAAATAATACGATTTGTCGATAGCATACCGGGGTTTCCCGATGCGAAGGAATTTGTCTTGATACCGCATAAGGAAAACAGCCCGCTTGCTTGGCTCCAATCGACTGAGCTGGCGGATGTCGCTTTTGTGGTAGTTGAGCCCTGGGCATATTTCGAAGACTATAACCCGGCTATAAGCGAGTGGGATCTGGAGAAGCTTAAAGCTACAGAAGAAGACGAAGCCGACGAAGAAGCTTCCCTTCTGGTTTTGTCTATTTTGACCATCCCCGGCGATCCGGGAAAGATCACCGCCAATCTCATGGCGCCCGTAATCATTAATCTTCGCAGTAACTTAGCAATTCAGGTTGTTTTGGCTTATGATGGCTATACGACTAAGCATCCGCTGATATCCGAAGCCTAGGAGGAACAATGCTGGTTCTTACCAGAAAGATCAACGAGAGCATTAATATAGGTAACGATATCGAGGTCTTCATCGTCGAGGTAAGAGACGACCACGTTAAAATCGGTATCAAAGCTCCTAAGAATATCCCCGTCTACCGCCAGGAGATATACAAGGCTATTCTCGAGGAGAATGACCGCGCCGCTTCCACATCGAAAGACGCCCTTCAGAATTTAAGTGACCTTCTCGCCAAAGATATTTCTTAAAAAACCTTCTTAATCTTGTGCAGAAAATTTAAAAAGCTGACGATATAAGTGTTAAGTCCAGTTCTGTCCAGGGAGGATCTTCTCGGGCACCGGCCGGTCGGAAAGGGCACTCTCGGTTATAGCTGGCAATGGCAAGGATGCCAAATAAACAAGGTAAATTCAAGGAGGAAACAAAAATGGCTTTAGTAATCAACACAAACATGCAATCACTCAACGCACAGAGGAACCTAAGCAAGAGCCTTATGCCGCTCCAGACAGCGATGCAGAGGTTATCTTCAGGTCTTCGCATTAACTCCGCAAAAGACGACGCAGCCGGTCTTGCTATCGCAGTGAGAATGTCGTCACAGATCAGGGGTCTTAACCAAGCTATTAGAAACGCGAATGACGCGGTTTCAATGGTGCAGACTGCTGAGGGTGCCATCGATGAGATGACCAACGCCCTCCAGAGGATCAGGGAGCTGGCAGTCCAGTCGGCGAACGCGACCAACACTTCGTTGGACCGCGGCGCGACCGACAAAGAGGTTCAGCAGCTTATCCAGGAGATGGATAGGATCGCGACCCAGACTCAGTTCAACAACCAGACGTTGCTCGACGGTACCCTCGGTACCAAGACATTCCAGGTTGGCGTGTCATCAGGCCAGACCATCGCGCTGTCGATGTCTACAGGTCTTAGGGTCACGCAAATCGGTCAAATCGCCGAAGCGACCGCTGGAACTGCTGTTACCGCTGCCGGCATAGGTATTGGCGATGTTCAAATCAACGGGAGCAACGTTAGCGCGTCCGTAGCTGGTTCAGCCAATGGCCAGGCCATTGGCAGTGCCTACGCGAAAGCGCTGGCGATTAATTCGAGCGGTATAACCGGTGTGACCGCCACAGCTGTATCGGGAACCAAGACTTCTAATACCGCCAGCGCGGGCGTTGTCATGAACAACGCGGGTGATTCTTACTCACTCACCATCAACACCGTGACCGTTGCGTCGTACACCGGCGTAACCAACGTCTCGCAAACTGAGCTGATGGACCGCATCAACTTGTACTCCAACCAGACGGGTGTCACAGCGGCTCTTAACGGTGTCAACATGGAGCTGACCGCAGCAGACGGTCGCCATATCGACCTGACCGCTGCGAAAGTAGATGCTGGTGTTGCCGACACAATAGCGTTCGCCGCCGGCACAACGCAGACTCGCGGTTTCATCAAGCTCTCAGCAGCTGACAACATCACTGTTGCCGATGCGAACAACAGGCTTGGCTTTGGCGTGAGCGCTGTAATCGCAAAAGACAGCACAACCCTTAACAGCGTTGACGTTACAACTGCAGCGAACGCCAACGACACGATGAAGAGAGTCGACTCCGCGCTTCAGGGCATCACGACCATGAGAGCGGAACTCGGCGCTATCTTGAACAGGTTTGAGTCGACCAATTCGAACCTGTCAAACGTTCTTGAGAACGTCACAGCTGCCCACTCGCGCATCATGGATGCCAACTTCGCGGCTGAAGCAGCGAACATCACTAAATCACAAATTCTCCAACAGGCTGGTATCTCAGTACTTAGTCAGGCGAATTCATTGCCTCAGAATGTACTGGCGCTGTTGGGCGGTAGGTAGATTTGGAGGGTTGAAGGGAGGGCTTAAGCCCTCCCTTCAAATATCATGGAAATGTGGAAGATAAGTTCAACAAATCTGAGCTTTAAGATAAAACAGAATGCTGTGCTTGCTGAACCGCCTAAGCCTCAGCATACTGATTCAGCGGCAAAGGCAAGCAAACAGCCTAAAGCGGATCCTATGCCTGATATTAAGATGGCTACCGGCAATAAAGCGGTGTTCAAACTTCTGGACAACAAGCAAACAGTGATCCAATTTATTGACGAACAAGGAAACGTGGTCAGGCAGACTCCGCCAAAAGAAGTAATCGCGGCGGCAGAGCACATCCAGGAAACCATCGAACATCTAGTTGACAGAGAGGCGTAGCATATCATGGGTTTAGCGACTTCGGGAATTTATTCAGGCTTAGACGTTGAAAGCATGATCAAAGGGCTCATGGGGGTCGAGCGCCAGCCGCTCGTAAAGCTACAGACAAAAGAGGCCGATTACCAGGCGAAAATAAGCGGCTTAGGCTCGTTGCTCTCGTCTCTTTCAGGCTTTAAAAGCTCTCTTGGCGCTCTTAAAGGCAGCAACCTCATAAGTATGAAAGCGGTATCGGCAGACAACTATGTTTTTAGCGCATCTGCCGCCACCAATGCTACGGCCGCTACTTACAACATCAAGGTCAACAATATTGCGAGCGCCCAGAGCGTTCATTCCACAACGTTTACCGCCGAGACAGACGAAGTAGCCGACCTATCCGTGGTTACCTCGCAAAAGCTACAAATACAAATCGGCAGTTCGGCTCCCGTCACAATAACCATCGACTCCACAAACAACACGTTAACCGGCGCAAAGGATGCGATAAATAATGCTAATGCCGGAGTCAAGGCGTCCATATTAAATGACGGGACGGGCTATAGGTTGGTGCTTTCTTCAACCAGCACCGGTGCTTCCAACAGGATAGTCATACGGGTTGACGAGGACAATAATGGCACATTTGAAGAGGCCGGCGAGACGGATATGACCGGGCTTTCAAAGCTTGCCTTTAACCCCACAAGCTATGACGCAGACGGAAATCCTATCGCTGGTGTCATGAACATGACGCAGTCCTGGGCGGCCAGGGATGCTTCCCTTGTTATCAACGGGCTAACCATCATAAAATCAGCGAATACTATAAACGATGTCATCACTGGTGTTACGATGAGCCTTAAGAAGGATTCAGCCGGCAGCACACTTACCCTGGATGTCTCGACAGACACGGATGCCATAAAGGCTAAGATAAACTCGTTCGTAATGACATACAACAGCCTTGTTGCCACCATAAAAAACCTTCGCGGCAGTGCCACAGGAAAGGGTCTATTGAGAAACGATAGCACGGTCAGTTCGATACACTCAAGCATCAGAGGCCTTACCGCCAATATGCATAATGATGTCTCCCTGGTAGACATAGGTGTCTCGATTGATAAGCTGGGCGTGATGAGTTTCGACGCCGCGAAATTAGACAGCAAATTGTTGTCGGATTCAGCTAATGTAATGAGCATGCTCGACGAAATGGTGACCTCTTTGGAAGCACCACTCGATGGCTATATCAAGACCGTTATTCCTGACAAGCAAAGCGGTTATACGAATACCATCAAGACGATTACCAGGAGAAGCTCGGACTTAGAGTTGAGGCTGAGCAAAACTGAGAAGTTGTTCAGGAAGAAATTCGAAAACCTTGACCAGCAGCTAGCGAAGCTTCAGGGTCAGGGCAGCTATATAACGCAGCTGCAAGCTCAAATGAAGAGTATCGGAGGCAGTAGATAATGTTACCAAATACAGCTTACGCGCAAAACGCATATACACATGCTATGGTTAATACATCGACAACACCGCTTGAACTTATCATTCTTCTTTATGATGGAGCCATAGGATTTCTTAACAAAGCGCAATTCTGCATGAACGACAATAACGTCTCTCAAAAAACGCAGTACATAACCAGGGCGATGGCGATTGTCGAGGAACTCCTCGCCTCTCTCGACCATGAGGTGGGCGGGGAAATTGCGGACAACCTGCAGAGCCTCTATCTATACATGCAAAAAGAACTAGCAATCGCCAACATCACTAACGATGCCGCAAAGATACAGCAAATCGAATTGTTGCTAAAAGAGCTAAGAACTGCTTGGAGAGAGATTCGATAATCTCGCAGGCTCATACTTAAACGACTAAAAACCACCCTGGGTCTCTAGGGTGGTCATTTTTTTTGGCGCTCAAATCTCTCTAAAAAACCACGACGCCTAAAGATTACTGAGATGACGCCGATATAATATTAAATTGCTAGAATATGACAGTTATCGTCATTATTAAGATTCAAGAATTTCCGCAGCTCCCCCAGTTAAAAGATTGTTATAGCTCTAAAATCTTAACCAGTATTAACTCAATTAAGACTATGCTAGAAATCCTGCATCTTCTGCAGTAATACCATTAATGGTTCAAGTATATGTTTCAGGCCTAAGCAATGCCTGGAACTCGGAGCACACAAGTTTTCTGCAAACGTATGGTTCGTAATGAAAGGATAAGAAATGATTAGGAAACTCTCAAGCCTTTTTCTAGTAACTTTGGTTTTGAGCCTGCTAAGCACAAGCATAGCTTTGGCGGAAACACCCTTGCCTTTAATTCCTCTGGAGGTCAATCCATACCTCGCGGATGACCCCCTTGGTCTGCCCGAGATTCCCCTAGAGCCCCAAATACCCGGAAGACTAGAATCTACCGGCATCAGATTTTGTCTTACCGATAGTGAATATCTAAATATATCTCTCGATAGCTCGGAGCCGGTAAAGCTTGTACTCGAATCTGTACCCGAGATGGTTGCTATGCAGCTTGAGGCTGCCTCAGGCGCTGGCTCTACCTCGGTTACCCTGGGCGGTTTTGTTCCGCTCACCACCTATCACAAATACGAAGACGATTACCGCAATCATGTTGCATTTACCACCGACGAAAACGGCAATTATTTCTATATCCAGGACCTCTCCAAGGCGCACTCGGTCTTTATCCAGCCCAGGCCCTCTACGATATTTCTTAGCGATAGCGGTTGGAGCAGAGACGGCATAGGAACCTGGGACCCGGTAACAAAGACCGCCACCCTAACCAGCGATGTATTTGAGACGATTCAGATAGATAGCGATGGCATAACTTTAGATGGAAACGGCCACACGGTAACCGGAAGCGGGTCGGGCAGCGGCATCTACCTTCACGGAAGGACTGGTGTTACGGTTAAAAACGCTACGGTTAAGGGGTTTTATATCGGAATCCTTCTTGACCACTCAAACAATAATGCTATTGTCGACAACGTCGCTTCTTCCAATGCCTATGGGATAAGGGTCAATTGCTCATACAAGAATGCTCTGTCGGGCAATGTTCAGGAAGTAAATGCATATACAGGGTTGACACTACAATATCAATCCTCTTCAAATACTGTCTCGAACAACAATGCCGTGCGAAATGGCGCATGGGGCGTTTTCATAAGCCAATCAGATAGTTGTATCGTTGAAGATAGCTCGGCGAGTCTAAATCGCGACGGCGGGTTTTACTTCGGTGCGAGCACTTACAGCACCCTTACTGATTGCATAAGCGAGAGTAACCGCCAGCATGGCCTTTTTCTTTCAACAATGGTTTATGGGACGCTTAGCAGAAACACTATCTCTAGAAACGGGTGCGGAATCTCTACGCTCTACAGCGCCTATAATAAGATATATAATAACAACTTTGTCGCTAACGGCACCCAGTCTGTCGGCGTAGATGGTTGGCCTCAGAGCAACGGGTTTAATATAGGGAAGCCGTCGGGTGGAAATTACTGGAGCAACTGGACGGGACCCGATGGCAACGGTGACGGGTTTGTGGATAAACCCTATTACGTCGGCCGTTGCGCGGATTATCTTCCCTGGACGAAGCCGAATGGTTGGGGCTCGAATTCCTCCGATAAGACTGCGCCGGCAACTATAATCGAGCTTTTTGGTACTCCGGGTGATAACGGTTGGTATTTATCTGATGTTAAGGTAGGCCTTACCTCGGTAGACAACGAGGGCGGCTCCGGTGTGGCGAAAACGGAATATAACCTCGATGGTGTAAACTGGATAAACTGCACAGCGCCATTTACAATCTCTGTTGACGGTAGGACAACCGTGCACTATCGCTCGACCGATAAAGCCGGAAATGTAGGCGCAGTTAAAGAGCAGCAAATAGGGGTGGACAAAACCGCACCCATTATAGACATAAGCATACCGGCCGACGGCGGGGAGTACTCTTTAGGCGAGAACGTTCTCGCCGAGTGGACGGCAATGGACAGCATCTCAGGTTTGGTCTTAGCAACCGGAACCGTACCTAGCGGAGCGCCTATCGACACCTCAATAGTAGGGGCGCATACCTTTACGGTTGAAGCCACAGACAATGCCGGCAATCACTCGGTCAAGACGGTAACGTATTTCGTCCGTTACGAAGACTTCCGGTTTTTGCCGCCGAACACAAGTAGCGCAAAATTTGGCAGTACAATACCGGTCAAGTTCCAGATTAAAGACGCAAGCGGCAATTTCATAAAAGATGCCGTAGCCAAGATTTATGCGGCAAAGATCGAAAACGGCGTGCCCGGTGTCGAGCTTGAAGGCATTCCCTCGGGTTCGGCAAATAGCGGGAACCTATTCCGCTATGACAGCGACGGCGAACGGTATATCTTCAACCTCTCAACCAAGAATCTCTCCGTGGGCACGTGGCGGGTGCGTGTTGAACTAAATGACGGAAGCTCCAAGTACTTGGAGACAACGCTTAGATAATATACGATAAGTGCAAACTAATCTTCTAATGGCTCGTAAAGCAATGAGGCGCTAATGCTTCATTGCTTTACAACGCGTCGCTTCTGTTATAGATTTTTGATAACATGGATATAGTATAGTTTGGTATTCTTACGATTGCAGCAGTAATTAAAGTCTTTGTCTAGAAGTGGTTGGAGAAGGGGTTGCAGGTGAAGGTTGTATTCGTTAACTCCGGCCTGGATTCGGCTGATAAGCCGTTTGATAGGTATATCGACCTGACCCTTCGCGATATGGACGTCGATTACAGGTTTTTTGATTTTGCCGCCCACATCAAATTCTTTGACGACGTGTTTAATCATGCGAAAGAAGCATATGATATAGATTATTCATCTAATCACCTATATAAGTATTCAGTCGCTCCGCTTCTGCAGCTCGTCTCTGAGTTTGAGCCCGATTTGGTTCTGACAACCCAAGGCTGTTTTCTGCCGCCGATGACTGTCCGGTCGATACAAAAAACGGGAGCCGTAGTTGTGCTGTGGGTTCTGGACGATAGCGGGGTAGCTGAGACACTTAAACACGCACATGTTTACGACTATGTATTCACATTCGAGTCGAACCTCGTCGAAATTTACCTCGATTGCGGTTGCAAGAATGTGTCTTACTTGCCACAAGCGGCATTCCCGGGCGTCTTTAAAAAACAGCCGGTTTCCCATTTTGAGTATGACGTGTGCGCTATCGGGTCGGGCGAGGGCGGCCCTGCCGAGATCATCGATGCGATAGCGGGTTTTCTTGTCGACAGCGATGTTCGAACGAGAATCATAGGTGAGCGATGGGACGCGTTAAAATCCGCACATATGCTTAATAAGTCGATTTCTAACCGTGCGATATACGCCGCGGATAGGGCAAGATACTATTCGAATGCAAAGATAAATCTAAATCTGCAGGGTAACCGCGATTTGACGTTGCGAGTCAACGGGCAAGAATACAATATCGTGCGCTCTTCGCCGGACCACAAGACGTTCGAGATTGCGGCCAGTGGCGGCTTCCAGCTGATCGAGAGTGCATCACCCAATCTTGAAAGATACTTTGAGGTCGGCAAAGAGGTCGACATCTTCACATCGCCCGTTGAGTTAGCCGATAAAATCGCGCATTACGTAGAGCATTCTGATGAGAGAGAAGAAATGGCTCTTCTCGCACGAGAGCGATGTTTAAAAGAGCACACTTACGTCAACAGACTAGAGTTTATACTAGAGCATGCGTTGCACCAGGATAACGGGGTATTGATTCAAGATGCCATCTCATCCGTAAACAACGATCAGGCGTATCTCTACGAAAAGAACAGGTTTAATTCCCGAAGAGACGACGAGATTCTTGCGAGGTCTGTGCCGGCCGATGCAAAGAGGGTTCTGGAAATTGGCTGCGGCGAAGGACTGCTTGGCGATATTTTGAGGTCAAAAGGCGTGAAGGAGATTTTCGGCGTTGAAGAGAACGAGGTCGTCGCGAACAAGGCCATCGATCGCCTCGACAAGGTGATCATAGGCAATACCGAGGAAGTGGAGCTTCCGTTTAGGAGTAATTTCTTTGATTGCATTATCTACAGGGGGGTGCTTGAGAACTTGCAGGAGCCCTGGCGAGCGCTGGTAAAGCAGGGTAACCTCTTGACCGCGAACGGGAGAATCATTGCTTGCATCCCCAACACACTGTACTTGCCGGTCATAAAGGATTTCCTAAAGGGTTGTTGGCGCTATAGCGGTAACGGCACCTTAGACGGGACCCATCCCAAATCGTTTACCCTTCGAGAAATCGTTTATATGTTCAAATTGGCAGGATTTGAGATCGAAGCCGTTGAGGGAATTACCAATGGGTGCGTCGACTCCGATGAGGCGAGTGCGTTTATGAAGAGTATCAAACCGTTGAATGTAGCGGCGGCAAGCCTGACCGCCGAGATTCAATACTCTCATTATATGATGGTGGCTAAAAAGGTTAGGGTCGACGACAGAGGGGGGGTGGGCTTGTGCCTGGTAAAAAGCTAGACGACGAGAGAAAGAGCGACTGTGGTTTAGTGTTTGGTTTGACGAGCACAGCCCCGGGTTTCCCGGCAGATGATTTGGGAGAAAGCGACCCGATAGAGGTCTTTGCTACACGCTACATGCAGGAGCCCTGGCGATTTCCGGATAAGCATATTGAGCTTGCGTCACTATCAGTAGCCATGATAGTTAGAAATGAAGAGACCAATATTGCACGGAGTTTGGAGAGCATCAAAGACATAGCGAACGAGATTATTGTTGTGGATACAGGCTCATCCGACCAGACCGTAGAAATTGCGCGAAGTCACGGAGCCAAGGTAGTTTTCCACCCGTGGAACAATAGTTGGTCTGAAGCCGGCAACATCTGTCTGGAGAACGCTACCTGCGACTGGGTGCTCTTTCTAGATGCCGATGATGAGTTGATAGCGGAGGACGTATCGAAGCTGGCTGAATTGCTTCAAGACATCGATCATAGTGGATTCTATCTTGGTGAAATATATTACGTCGGGGCGCGGGAGGAAGACGGTGCCGTTTCAAGTCTTTCTTTCAGGCTCTGGCGGAACAAATCGGAGTATCGTTTCGCTGACGCAGACCAGGAGCAGTTGAAGGTGAGCGCTCGACAAAATAACCCAAGTGTTGGTGTCGCAGAGGTCAGGATCAACAATTTCGGGTACCTGAATAAGCCGAAAGCCAACAAAGCGCAGCGTGACCTTAGGATTATTATGAGCGAGCGGGACGACGGCTCGGGTGATTTCAGTCTTCGAATCAAAGTCGGGGTCGATTACTTAGCGCAGGGTGATTTTAAGAGAGCGCTCGAGAGCTACAAGCGTGCTTTCGCGAATCTCTCGGGCTCGGATATTCAGAATGCTGCGAGGCTCGCGAGCAACATGTCTCTGTGTCTTAAGGGCTTGGGCCGGTACCAGGAGGCACTCAAGCTGCTCAGGGACGCTCAAGACGCTTATCCGGAATACGTGGACCTATTCTACCTGGAAGGACTAGTCCATTTCGAGGAGCGCGACTATGAATCGGCCACAACGTGTTTTGAGACTTGCTTGACGATGGGCTCGCATAGAAGCCTCTATTCCAGTCATTCAGGTGTCGGTAGCTATATGGCAGCATACATGGCCGCCCGAACATATATGGCGCTCGGTGATGAGGCGAAGTCTATATGCTATTATGAAAAAGCTCTGGCGCTGAATGCCGGGTATGGTCGGGCCGCATATGATTTAGGCCTGCTTCTAATGCGCAAAGACGGGCCGGAAAATGTCAGGCAAATTCTAGAGTCGCAGGTTGACCTGACATCCGAGGCCGTGCTTTCTTCCTTAGCGCTCTTATTTAGTCAAACCGGCTATTATGATATAAGCCTCATATACGTAGAACAACTAGTGAAAAGGGGATCTGCCCCCTCCCAAACGGCGCTCCTTAAGGGGGAATGCTTGTTCAATCTGGGGTATTTCAAGGAGGCGATCGCTGAATTCGATAAGGTCGCGATATCGAGCCAACATTACTCTGCGGCATGCGCAAACAAGTCAGTCTGCTTCATGCTCATCGGAGATAGCAAACGAGCGATTGAGGCCATCGACCTCATCAAAAGCATCGAAGATTTTGCTTTGGTTCATGCGATTTATCGATCGATAGCTTCTCTGTCGGAAGGACAGGTTTCTTCGATTTCGCTGGATGGCGCCGAGAAAGATAGCGCCCTGCAAATTGTCGCCGACCTTATGGGGAAACTCTTAGAGCTGAAGAATCTGGACGTCTTTGAAAAAGCCGTAGCCCTATTAGACGAGCTAGGCCTATCGCCAGGCGAGAGCAGTCTCTTTCTTGGGAAGATATATTATGATGCCGGTTATAACGAAATCGCTGTTGAAGAACTGATTCACGCGTACGAAAGCGGAAGTGCAGACGGAGAGTCTTTTTATATCCTTGGTGGCACTGCGTTTGACAATGAGTTCTTTGAAGAGGCCAAGACTTTTTTCTTTGAAGCGCTGTATAGAGGAGTCGAAGAACTCGGGCTCTTCGTACTGTTAGGGCGCACCCTCATAAAACAAGGTGAGATAGGCCTCGCCGCGGAGGTCTTCGACGCCGGCGCAGGCAAATATCCGAACTCCCTCCTAATTGCCGAGCTTAGACAGAACATATAAGCAAGCCTATTAATCTTAAAAAAACCTTAAAGCGTCTTCTGCTCTTTGCCGAAATTAACATTAGGTCGCGAGGCCGTTGACAAGGAGCGAAGATGTCGGAAGCAATAGCTTTAAATATAGATTCTGAGGCGCGAGGCGAACAAAGGGTTGACAGGGCCGGGCTGGTAACAGGGGCCAAGGAATACCGAATGACAGAAGTATTCCGCACAAATCAAATCAACATCAACCTCCCCGAAGATTCCTCAGATCTTGAGCCGAGAATTGTTTTCTTCGCCGCTCGCATGTAATTGTTCTAGAGCTGCGAGATAGGAAACATCGTAATGATGTTATATCTTATCGAAAACGATAGAATGGCTTGTGATTAGCACACAAAAAGCGCAAACAACCGCATTTTATAAAAAAAGCATCTAAAAAATAATAATCTGGCTAATTAGTTGATAAACAACCGGACTTTATCTTAATATATATGAAGCCATTGCTTGCTGGATAAAGGATTTGGTGCTTAGCCAGCGAGACCAATGGTAAAGCCGGAGGATTGCGATGAAGAAGACTATCACCGATATCATGACCGCAAAACAGCTTGCCGAATATTTGCAGATGAGCCAGATTACGGTTTGTAGGCTCGCGCGCGAGAAAAAATTGCCGGGCCTTAAAATAGGCAAGGAATGGCGTTTCCCCAAGGCGCTTATTGACAAGTATATAGCGTCGGGGAGCAATTTTGAAGAGGTCTTTGAGAGCTTGGAAGCGGCTGGGGGTGACCAGAATTGATTGGGAAATTATTTTCGGGCGATACGTTCGTTGCTCTGCAAAAAGGTATGGATGCTACTTCACTTAGACAGCAGGTAATCTCGGGGAACATCGCGAATATTAATACACCTGGCTATAAAAAGCGAGACGTTCTCTTTGAGGGGGAGTTGAAGCGTGCGCTGGATAAGAAGTATGATTCTCGAATGCAGCAGACAGATGCGCGACACTTACCTGGAGGAAGGTCGCTTGCGGGGGTCGGTGCGCGAGTCGACGTGCTTAACGCGACTTCAATGCGCGAGGATGGTAACAACGTCGATGTCGATGAAGAGATGACGAATTTGGCGGAAAACAATATCCGATTCAATACTATGGCACAGCTGATCGCAAGCCGTTTTACGGGTCTTAAGAATGTCATCAATGAAGGAAGGAGGTAAGAAGTGAGTATATTTTCGACGCTGCGGATAAGCTCATCGGGTCTTAGCGCAAATCGTTTATGGCTGGACACGATATCGAGCAATATTGCCAACGCAAACACGACGAGGACGGCCGAAGGCGGCCCATACCGAAGGCGGGATATCGTCATGACGCCGCAGGGTCGAGGCGGTTTTTCTCAATTACTTGGGAGCGCAGGCAGCACTTCCGCAGGACAAGGAGTCAAGGTAGCGGCCATATTGAAAGATAGTAGCGCTCCACGCTTGACATACAACCCCGAGCACCCGGACGCGGACGCGAATGGATATGTAGCAATGCCGAATGTAAATGTCGTAACAGAGATGGTAAACATGATTGCAGCGACGCGTGCCTATGAGGCCAATGTCACTGTGATGAACGCAGCAAAAAGTATGGCCATGAAATCGCTAGAGATATAGTAAAGAAGGTCGGCTGATATGGAAATAGTTCCCATTAAGCTCAATCCGATACAGGGTGCGGCAATCTCACCAGCTAAGATCGAAAGCCCATCAGGGAAAGTCCTTGGCTCATTTACCGAGGTCTTCGATCAAACAATCAACAAAGTATCTGAATTGCAGAAAAGCGCAGATACGGCGGTCGAGAAATTCGCCGCTGGTGAGCTTGATGTCCATGAAGTAATGATCGCAGTAGAAAAAGCAAGCGTCGCAATGCAGCTGACAATCCAACTCAGGAACAAAGTAATGGAAGCGTATCAGGAAGTAATGAGAATGCAAGTTTAAGGTGGGTGAGAATTAGCTCATGGCATCGCCCCCTGGAATGCTTGAAAACGCCAAAACAGGCTGGGATAAGCTGGACATAAATCAGAAGATGATTATCTTGATGACGATCATCTTATTTGTCGTTGCGCTGGGTTCGCTCTTCTTTTGGGTCTCAAGACCATCATATTCCGTTCTTTTTTCGAATTTGAGCTCCGAAGACGCAGGTGCTATCGTAGCTAAGCTCCAAGAGAAGAAAGTCCCCTACCGGCTCAACGGTTCAAGCATAATCGAGGTTCCGAGCAATCAGGTGCATGAAGCCCGTATCCAGCTGGCCGGCGAGGGCTTGCCCGAAGGAGGCACGGTCGGTTTCGAGATATTCGACCAGACCAATTTTGGATTATCGGAGTTCGCTCAGAAGCTCAATTATAGAAGAGCCCTGGAGGGCGAGTTGGGGAGGACTATCTCGCAGATAAATGAGATAGAGGGAGCCAGGGTGCACATAGTCTTGCCCGAACCTTCACTCTATAAAGACAAGGAGAATCCGGCGACGGCATCAGTCGTAATAAAGCCCCGTGCCGGTGCCAGGCTTGCCGATAGTAAGGTTCAAGGTATTGTAAACCTGGTCTCGAAGAGCATCGAAGGGCTAAAAACCGAGAACATAACGGTCGTTGATACCACCGGCAATATTTTGAATGAGGCTACCGGAGATTCGTCGTTCGCATCGGGTGGTAATTACACGAAGACCCAGCTGGGTGCGAAGGAAGCTTATGAGGGAACTCTCGAGACATCAATCGAGTCTATGCTCGGAAAGGTCTTGGGAAGCGAGAGCAATGCCGTTGTGCGAGTCTCGGCCGACCTTGACTTCACCCAGAAGAACACGGCAAGCAAAATCGTTAAACAAGGAGAGACACCTGTCGTAATCAGTGAAGATGTAGACAAAGAGAAATACGAGGGCCAAGGCGCCTCGCCCGGAGGTATTCCCGGAGTCACTTCCCAGGTGCCGAGCTCTAATACGACGGACCAACAGGCATCCGCGACGTACCCGAGTGCTGGCCAGGGCGATGGTGACTCAACCTATTCGCGGCAGAAGAAAACGACCAATTATGGTTTTACCGAAATCAGCGAACAAGAGGTGAAGGCGCCCGGCGAGCTCAAGAAGTTGTCGGTCGCAGTAGTCGTTAACAACGATGGAAGCAAGCCGATTCGCGATGAGACGATTGAGGAATTGGTGTCGGCGGCTTGCGGTATCGACAAGGGCCGGGGTGATGTGCTAACCGTAAGCAGCGTGCCGTTTGACACCGAATGGATGAAAAAGGAAGAAAAAGCTATAGCTGATGCCCAGCAAAGGGAGATGTACGCGGAATATGGCAAATATGCGTTGGTAGCGATTTTGTTTATGGTAGGCTTGTTCGCACTCTTGAAAGTCATCTCTAGTGTAAGGCCGGCAAGACAACCGGAGTTGTTGACACCACGCTCGGTATCGGTGGCTGGGGCCGCGGGTTTAGATCTCGGAGATATAAATATCAGCAAGATTACACCTGAGAAGAAGAGAGAGATGCAGATTGAGCAGCGAAAGTCGCAGCTCACGAAAGAGGAGATACAAAGCCTGGCGAAAGAGAGACCCGGAGACGTCGCTCAGTTGCTGCGCATCTGGTTAAATACGTAAGGGCTCTGCTATCGCAGGCTCCAGCACATGGCGCAAAATGCCGGCCTTTTGTCTTAAGACCTATGTCTTATATTGTAATGGTCAAAGAGAAAGCAGTTTAGTTCTATATAAAGTATCACGGGGGTTGATTGCAAGTGGTGGCAAGGATGCGTTCGGCAGGTCCTAAGCAAGGAGTATCAGACAGGCAAAAAGCCGCAATTCTCCTACTCGCATTGGGACCGGATTTGTCGGCACAGGTGCTAAAGAGGCTCAACGAAGGCGAGGTTGAACTGCTGGTTGCAGAGATAGCTCACGTCGAGAAGTTGCCACAAGGAGTCACCGACAAGGTTCTAAGCGAGTTTCATGATTTATATGAAGCGCAAGGCTTCATCACCTCTGGCGGGCTCGAGTACGCGAGCGACATTCTGGAACGGGCGCTCGGCAAGAACAAGGCCCGTGAGATTATAGAGCGCTTGAGCGCTACCCTGGAAATAGCCCCATTTCATTTCTTGCGTAACGCCGATCCGAACGAAATACTAAGTTTTATAGAGGATGAGCATCCGCAGACTATTGCGCTTGTCTTAACCCATCTTCGTCCGGAGCAGGCATCGTTGATTCTAAAACAGCTCGAGACGGTCTTGCGGGCTGAGGTGGTGCGGCGTATCGCTTTGATGGATAGGACAACCCCGGATATTATCGCTGAAGTCGAAAATATCCTCGAATCCAAAGTGTCATCTCTTGCCAGAGGTCAGGAGTATGCCGCCGTGGGTGGACTCGATGCCACAGTCAAGATACTCAACCAAGTTGACCGTGGCACAGAGCGAGCGATTCTTGAGATTCTTGAGGACGAAAACCCCGAGCTTGCCGATGAGATAAGGCGTAAGCTATTTACGTTCGAGGATGTTATCAACCTCGAAGACCGTGCAATTCAGCGTGTTCTTCGCGAGGTCGAGACTAAGAGACTTGCGCTTGCGCTTAAGACTGCAAATGATGAGCTCAAAGAGAAAATATTCGCCAACATGTCGCAACGAGCCGGAGAAATGCTCCGCGAAGATATGGAGTTTCTCGGTCCGGTTCGCCTGAAAGACGTAGAACTCGCGCAGCAAGAGATAGTAAACACAGTCCGCCGCCTTGAGGAAGATGGCGAGATTATCATAGCGCGTGGCGGAGAGGAAGAAATAGTTGTCTAGAATTATTCGCAACCGTGACAGCGTAAAGAGCCTGAGTTTTGACAGGCTGGCTTATGAGCCCGGTGCGTCTGGGCATAGAGGGAATCCCGAGGCCTTGGCCGATGCTCAAGCGCAAGCGGCCGCTATTATTGAAAAAGCGCAAGTGGATGCGGCTGAAATCAAGAACAGGGCCGGCGAAGAGGGGCTCCGTGTTGGCATGGCGAGGGCGGCGTTGTATGTCGCCGAGACGACTCAAGCGATAATCGCTCTAGCCCAAGAAGCCTCCGAGCAAAAATGGAAGGTTATCCATGGGGCAGAAACAAATATCGTCGAGCTGGCGCTGGATATAGCAGAAAAGCTTGTTGCCGAACAAGTCAAACTTAATCCTAAGACCGTAACGAACATAGCTAAAAAAGCGTTGCTCTTGGCGGTGGAGCGGGAGCATATCGTGATAAGGGTCAACTCCGAGGATCTCGAGGTGATGAAGGAAGCGAAAGAAGATCTCATGTGCGCCATGGATGGGATTCAAAAAATAGAGTTGATCGCAGACCGCAGGATAAGAAGGGGCGGGTGCGTGATAGAGACTAATGCCGGTAATATCGACGCTGGAATCGAGTCTCAATTAAATGAGGTCAAGCAGTCCTTAAGGGGAGCAATCGACGTTGATTGATTCGCAACAGAGCAAACCGGATTTCGTCAAGCTACACGATGCCGTCAGGAGAATATCGGCGATAAAGCAGAATGGCCGGGTTACCCAGGTTGTAGGCCTCGTAATCGAATCGCAAGGGCCACCTGCTCAGGTCGGCGAGCTCTGCTATTTGCACATATCTAGAAACCAGCCTCCGGTCGAGGCTGAAGTCGTCGGTTTTAAGGAGAATAGAGTGCTTCTCATGCCTCTTGGAGATATGAGTGGCATCAAACCGGGCTGCGAGGTAGTGGCGAGCGGCAAGTTTCTATCGGTAGGAGTCGGCAAGTCCCTCTTGGGCAGAGTCATAGATGGCCTAGGTAATCCCTTAGATGATAAGGGTCTGATATTTCCCGAAAAGGAGTACCCGCTTCACAACCAACCCCCAAACCCACTAAAGCGCGCGCGGATCAGTGAACCTCTCACGCTAGGAGTTAAGGCCCTGGATGGGGTTTTGACATGCGGCAGGGGGCAAAGAATCGGCATATTCGCCGGCAGTGGTGTCGGAAAAAGCACGCTTCTCGGCATGATCGCCAGAAATACGAATGCGGATGTCAATGTTATCGGGCTGATTGGTGAGAGGGGCAGGGAGGTTCGCGACTTCATCGAAAAAGATTTAGGCGAGGAAGGCTTGGCGCGTTCGGTCGTGGTTGTGGCAACATCCGACAAGCCGGCGCTGATACGTCTGAAAGGTGCTTTCGCGGCAACGGCGATTGCCGAATATTTTAGAGACCAAGGCCTCGACGTGATGTTGATGATGGATTCTGTGACAAGGTTTGCTATGTCACAGCGCGAAGTCGGTCTCGCAATCGGTGAGCCTCCGGCGACCCGCGGCTACACACCGTCTGTCTTCGCGCTCCTGCCGAAGTTGCTTGAGCGCTCAGGTACCGCTCAACACGGCACGATTACCGGGCTTTATACGGTGCTGGTCGAGGCGGATGACATGAATGAGCCTATTGCCGATGCAGTCCGGGGAATTCTCGACGGTCATATTGTCCTATCTCGAAGACTCGCTGCTCAAAACCATTATCCAGCGATCGATGTTTTGCAGAGCGTAAGCAGGGTGATGCCCGATATCGTAAGCACAGAACACATGGCAGGCTCAGGCCGGTTGCGCGACGTGCTCGCCACACACAGGGAGGCCGAAGATCTCATCAATATCGGCGCTTATGTCAGCGGCAGCAACCCGCGCATAGACTACGCTATAGATTTGATAGACCAGGCGAGAGCGTTCTTGAAACAAGATGTCGAAGAAGCGCTTCCCTTTAACGATACGGTAGCCGAACTACTGGAAATATTCGCCGAGCAACAAGAGTTCTAAGGGACACTATGAATAGATTTGTCTTTAAGCTAAAGTCGGTTCTCCATCATCGACAGAAGAAGGAAGATCTGGTGAAGAAGGAGTTGGCTGAGGTAAAGCGGTTGTATGAGTTTGAAAAAGAGCGCTTGACGCAGCTCAACGTTCGCCTTGCCGACTCACATAAAGCCCTACGCGAAAAGCAAAATTCCGCCTTAGATGCGACCGAGATATCGGTGCATCAAAAATTCATAGAACGATTAGAGCGTCAGATAGAGGTCCAATTATCCCTGGTAGCAAGCGTTGCGACTGAGGTTAGAAAAGTCCAAGAGCGCTTACTCGAGGCCGCGAAAGACCGGAAGGCTCTAGAGAAGCTAGAGGAAAAACAGCTTAGCGAGTATAAGTTGGAGGCCGAACGAGTCGAGCAGGGCATAATCGATGAGATTGCGACAGTGCGTCACAACAGGGACGATGGGAATCCGCTAAGGAGGAGTAATGCCGAGCAATCTTGACCGAGTCGTCTCGCGCATTTACGAGATACAAAACCGTCTAAGCGCTTTTACGCCGTCGCAACAAAAATCGCCTGAGACTCGCGAAGGGATACCGCCGTTTAAAGAAACGCAGGCCTATGTGGAGAAAGTCACGCGACGCTGGAGAGAACTCAAGGGGTTGAGCAGATGAGCGCTGACAAAAAGAAGAAAGGCGGAGCTTCGCTCAGCATTATCTTGATATTGGTATATGCGGTAGTCCTGCTGGGCTCGCTCAAATACACCGGCGTTATAAACTTTCCGGCTAAGAAAAAGACTAATGTCGCGAAGGAAGAAACCGATAAAAGGGATAAGAGTGGGTCGACTACAACGACCACAGCAGCGGGAACCGGGTCCGAAACAACGACGACGACAACAACAACGACGATACTAACGACAACGACAACGTCTGAGGATCCAGCAGCGGGGGAAGACAAAAGTTCGGACAAGCTTAGAAGACTTGTTAAGATCTATGAAGCGATGGACTCCGGCCAAGCGGCCATTATTATGTCCAAGCTCACAGACAACGAAGCTGTGTCTATATTAAGCGTGATGGATGAGGAGATAGCTGCCGAAGTGCTGTCTGCCATGGATACGGATCGCGCTGCCACTCTAAGCAAGAAACTCGGCCTCTAGGCGTTTGGCCGATTTCGCTGAAGGGAGGTGAAAATATGAACATAGCTCAGCTTCTTATATCCGGCTCTATTCAGAGTCAGCCATCCACGCAGGCGCAAGGAGCGGACTTAAAAGAGGCCACTCAAGATTTTGAGGGTCTGCTCGCCGGTATGATCTCAGAGAACATTAACGTGAAAAGTTTAATCCCGGCCGAAGCAGAAGCCGGCGTACTCGGTAATACTCCGACATGTTTACTTGCCAACCAAAAGATGAGCGAGGAACAACTTTTAGTGATGCTTCGGGAAGTGGGAGATGCATTGACTGCCCTCGGCGACAAGCTGGAGGGGGTAATGACATCATTGCTTGGCGGGCACACGATCGAGCCTCAGATTGAAGGACTCAAAGGTGCAATCACCGATTCGATATCCAAGCTTAGCGAAAACCCGGAGAAGATGAAGGGAAATCATCTTATCCTGAAAGCCTTGCTAAACCTCAAGGATGTCGTCAATGGCGAAGGAGCACAGAGCGCGCTGGAGGAGTCTGTTGAAACCCTTCCGGAGCCGTTAAGACTTAAGCTTAATCTGCATCTGAAAGACGGGGCAAAGCCGCCTTTGGCCGAAGGCTCGGAAACTGATATGCTGCGCTTCAAGCTTATTGCGCATGTGATCAACGCAGAACAGGCCCAAGTGGACAAAGCAGGCGCATCTAACCCACACGCTAACATGGTTACCACGCTGCGGGGTTTAGGCAATATCAACGCGAAAATGATGCACGCCGCACCCGCCGCTTTCAAAAACGATGCGGCACAGCAATTTGCTGAGAGTCAGATGCCGATAGCTAGTCCTGCCCTTGACGGTAAGGTAGGTGACAACGAGGGATTAGCAGCGGATGGCTTGAAGATGGTGGTCGCAAACAAACCTACAGTATCCTCTAATGCGAGCGAGAACGCGCATAATCCGGTTAGCGCTCGGCAAAGCGGAGTAAACGATGCGATGACGGCCGTGATCGACAACGATACGGTTGTCCTGCCGGAGACCATATCCGCGAAGGAAGGTCGTAGGGCAGAGGATACCGGCATGACTGAGGCCCAAATAGAGGATACGGCGCTTATCGAGGTTGCGGGATCGGAAGTCGAAGAAGGCCGAAGCGAGGCCGGTACGTCGCAGGACTCATCCAGCGAAACGAACCTTCAAGTCAACGGCTCGGCAGTCGAGCGAAACTCAAGCGTTTCTAAGGGCAGCTTTGCTCAGCACATGGCGAATAATACAGAGTCGGCAAAGGCAGGTGCAACCGATCCACACAGTGTAATGCGCCAAGTAAGCGATAGTTTCGTCGAGAAATTCGACGTACTTCTGTCCGAGGGCAAGGGCGAGGCTAAAATCCAGCTTCATCCCAAGCATCTAGGAGAACTCAGGATACATCTGCTCGTCGAAAACGGTTCGATGAAGGCAGTGCTCGATGCATCATCGCACCAGGTAAAAGAATTGCTCGAGGCAAATTTGCAGAGCCTCAAGCAATCTCTGGAAAGCCAGGGTATTCAAGTTAGCAAGTTCGATGTATCCGTAGGGCAACAGCAAGGCCGTGGCGGACAGGGTCTCTACAGAAACCGTGCCGATACGCTGGCGGAGAACGGGTTCGTGAATATGGAAGGCGAAGTGCAGAACATCAAGGCCAGCAGCAATATCGAAGGCAATATAGCCGTAAACTTGTTGGCATAGGAGGCGATGATTATGACGGTAGGCGCAGTCTACCAGGCTAGCTCGACAGGTGTCGAGAGCGGCCAGAACAAGACGATGACACTCGGCGACGGGCTCGGCAAAGACAGCTTCTTGCAGCTTCTGATAACCCAGATGCGGCACCAAGATCCGCTTGAGCCGGTCAAAGACACCGAGTATATCGCGCAGCTTGCTCAATTCAACTCACTCGAGCAGATGCAGAACTTGAACGACAAGTTCGATAAGATGCTTAAATGGTCGCAGATGACTCAGGCAAGCAGCTTGATTGGCAAGGAAGTCGATGGCGTCACGCTAGACGGTACCATATCCGGGGCTGTCAAGGAGGTTCGCTACGTCGAAGGCGAGCCGAAGCTTGTAGTCGGGAAGACGCAATTAAGCCTGAGTGAGATCGCCAGAATTTACGAGAAAGCGGCCCAGATACCAATGACTAATACTAGTGCCTATTGCGAGCAAGCAGACGAGCTGCCGATAACTGATGCTAGTGCCTAATGACTAGAAGATTCTTGAGCATTTAAAGAAAGGAGGTCATACGTGACGGATAAGATTTTCGTGCACCAGCAACCTATACGGCCGATGGAGCGGATAGAAGGAGATAAAAAGCGGGTCGATAAGACCGCCGCCACCCAAGGATCGTCGTTTAAAGACGTTCTGACGCAAGAAATCGGCAATGAACTCAAGTTCTCAGCTCATGCAAAGGCCAGGTTGGAAGCGCGAAATATCAAGCTGACCGAGTCACAGTTAAGCCGGCTTCATACCGGTGTAGACAAGGCGGCGAGCAAAGGCGCGCGTGAGTCGCTCGTGCTCGTCGATGATGTAGCTCTCGTGGTGAGCATTAAGAACAAAACTGTTATCACAGCGGTCGATGATAAGAACTTGAAGGAAAACGTTTTCACAAACATCGATAGCGCCGTGATTATGTAGGTTTTTTTGAACTGGACCTCTCTGAGGAAGTTCGTAGTCGCCAAACGATAGAGGCGACTAGTCGAGGCCAGTTCACCACGGGCGAGATTATTAAAAACTACGGATTATTTAGGAGGTAGATGCGCTATGATGCGCTCAATGTTTAGTGCAGTTTCAGGTTTACGTAACCACCAGGCCCGCATGGATGTCATAGGTAACAACATTGCAAACGTCAACACAGTCGGCTTCAAGTCGAGCCGCGTTACGTTCCAGGATATGGTCTACGAGTTGACCAGAGCGGCAAGTGCCCCTTCAGAAGGCCTCGGCGGCTCGAACGCACACCAGGTTGGTCTCGGCATGATGGTCCGCTCTGTCGATACGCTTATGAGTCAAGGCTCGCTTGAGTCGACCGGAAAATCAACCGATCTCGCAATCCAGGGTGAGGGCTTCTTTGTTCTCGACACCAGGCAGGGAAAGGTATTCAGTAGGGTCGGAGCGTTCGATGTCAACTTGAAGAAAGACCTCGTCGACCCCGCGACGGGTTACTATGTCATGGGCTGGGAGTCCGGCAACAACGCGGCGAAACCGGGCACGATAGATACGAGCATGAGTCCGACACATATCAATATTCCGATGGGGCAGTTGATGTTGGCGAAGGGCACGAGTAACGTCACTTTTACGGGCAACTTAGACGCGGATGAGTCTACCGGATATGTCGCGAACGCGACGGTTCAAGTATACGATAGCCAAGGCACTGCGCACAACCTGACCTTTGCTTTTACCAAGCAGGTCGCAGCAAATACCTGGAACTATGCGATTACGACAGTTGCACCGACATGGATTCCCAGTGGCGGCTCGGGAACACTCATATTCAACGCCGATGGCTCGATCGACACCGAGACAGTAATCGACCCGGAAACCTCAACGATTCCGGCGCTTGTGGTCAATCCGGGAAACGGAGCCGATCCGGTCAATGTCACCTTGGATTTTGCACGTTCCATCCAGTTCGCATCTGATAAATCCGACATCGCCGCACAGTACCAGGATGGCTTCCCGATGGGTGTTCTTGAGAATTTCTTCATCGGTGTAGACGGTGTTATCACCGGCACCTTCACCAATGGCATGAACCAGGAATTGGGCAGGATAGCGCTGGGTGTCTTCGGAAACCCGGCCGGTCTTTTGAAAGCAGGTGCTAACGCATTTAAGCAGTCGAACAACTCGGGTGAGCTTCAATACGGTGTCCCGGCGACCGGTGCGAACGGAACGCTCGTCTCCGGAGCACTCGAGATGTCAAATGTGGACCTGTCGCGAGAGTTTACTAACATGATTATCACCCAGCGCGGCTTCCAGGCGAACTCGCGTATTATCAGCACATCCGACGAGATGTTGCAGGAGTTGGTCAATCTTAAACGGTAGTTTCTAACGG
>JASEGT010000012.1:40601-44708 GCA_030018005.1 Actinomycetota bacterium | reverse complement strand
TATCATCACACCGCACAACGCATTCAACAGTATCGAGTCAGTTCAAAGAATTCGCGATACGACACTCTCCAACATCGACGCATCCTTTCGGGAACACCACAAAATACAATCGACATCAAAGCGGCGTAGCCGACCGCCCGCCTACTCGACCACTGAGCTACTTAACAAACGGATTTCTTACGCACCATTACGGGCATAGCGAACCCCCAGGGCATGACCGGTACGCACCAGCTATTTGCTTACTGGTCGAGCTGCCCCTTGTACTCCTCGATTACTGCGGCTTGGATGCGCTCTCGAGTCTCGCTGTTGATGGGATGGGCGATGTCCCTGAAATCGCCGTTTGGCAACTTACGGCTGGGCATGGCGACGAATAGGCCTTTATCCCCTTCGACGACTCGCAAATCATGAACGACAAACTGGTCGTCGATGGTAATGCTCGCTATCGCTTTCACCTTGTTCATCTCTACTGGCCGAATGCTCACCTTTGTAATTTCCATACTTGCGCTCCTTTACTGTGTAGTTGCCAACCCGATGGCTGAAATCTCTATCCTGGCGCCTTTTGGCAGAGCTGTGACTTGAACCGCTTCTCTGGCGGGTGGCTGTTGAGAAAATATTTCACTAAAAACATCATTGACGGTCGAAAAATCAGCTATATCGCTCAGATACACCGTCATCTTTAAGGTCATGTCAAACGAACTGTTTCCCGCTATAAGGATGGATTCGACATTCTTGAGTGCGCGCTCAGTCTGCACTCGCATGTCGCCGTCGACGAGTTCCCCCGTATTCGGGTCGAGCGGAATCTGACCCGAGACAAAGACGAGGTTCTCGGCCCGTATCCCCTGCGAATATGGTCCCACAGGAAACGGCGCACCTTCGGTTATTATCGTTATCTTATTCATGTTGACCCCCAGAGAGAACTGCCTCGACCAACTCTAAATCCGATTCTTTGTCGACATCGACCCCTATCTCTATAAACGGCGTCTCGATCCCTGCGCACGTGGCTTTCAACACATCACCCACTCGCTGCTCCATCTGGCGAATGTTAAGCATCCCCAGGAAGAACCCTATCAGGAACGGGAATCCGAGTATCTGAAAGAGCTTCATCGGGCTCTTTCGCATATCGTAAACGTGTTCCATCAAATCCATGTTCTTAAGTACCACGACCGGGTTCATGAGCATTATATTGCCCCCCGTGAATCTTCCTTCCCGCAAACGGACATAGGTCCGCTTCATGCCGGGAAAACGGCGCTCGGGCTCGCCGTAACGGATGATCGGATAACAGATATCGACATCGCGTTTTGCGCATCGAAGCAAAAAATCACCGATGGCTTCGACGGTTACCAGCGGCACATCGGCCGAGAGCATCAAGACCGGCTTCTTCGCCGCCAAAGACTCAAAACCGGCCTTTGCCACTTGCGGTAAACTACCGCTCACGACCTTGATCGTTACCCTGTCATCTATATGAGACGTTCCCTCTTCAGACGGGAGCACTACGCAAATCCGGCCGATATCGGCGCAACGTAAAAGCGTCTCGACGATATATTCATACATGGGCCTGCCGTTTATCGGGACCATACCTTTGGCTGCGACCGGCGCGAGCCCTCTCGCATTGCCTCCAGCCAGGACAATAGCATCTACCAATGCTTGCCACCCCTAAACTACTATTGGGTGTTACATATTCGTTATTCTTCCCTGTTTTTCCTCTAGTTTTGCTGAAGTTTGCTTAAAGTATCTAAACATCTTCACGGAAAACCTTGAATTGCGGCCGGTGCCTCGCCCAATATCGATGCTACAGACAGCGCTTGGCGCTTTTACACTATTTCCACACCGGAGCGCACCGGTTTTACCACCTCGACAAAGAACGAGCTATCATGGAGGCGCATAGCCTGCGCGACCTCAAGCGCCGTAGCCTCGTCACCGCAGAGCGCGAATACGGATGGGCCGCTTCCCGACATCAACGCCGCGAGCGCCCCGGACGCAAGCGCTCTATTCTTAGCCTCTAAAACTGCAGGATAGCGTTTTAATACTATATATTCAAGAAGATTATTGAGCGAACCCGCGATACTTCCGAGGTTTCCCTCCCGGAGCGCGCTCAATATCTCATCTTTTTTCCCAAGCGGCGCCGGACCCGCCTCATCGAACTGCCGGTAGACCTCTGCTGTTGAAACAGGTACCGGCGGGGTGGTTAATACCAGCGAAGCGTCGGGCATCGGTGCCAGGGTCTCTAATAACTCGCCCTTGCCCTCGGCCAGCATGGTGCCGCCGCTAAGGCAGAACGGTACGTCTGCACCGATTCTCGCCGCAATCTCTTTGAGATACTCGCTCGAAAGGTTGAGGTTCCATAAACGGTCGAGGCCGAAAAGCGTCGCGGCCGCATCAGCGCTTCCGCCCGCCAATCCGGCCGCGATAGGAATGCTCTTCTTGATGCTTATCCGAGCGCCCGCCCTAACACCGGTTTGCTCCCTCAACTCCAAGGCCGCCCGGTATGCAAGGTTGGTCACTCCACTTAAGCCCCCTGCAGTACAATCGAGATCGATGACTGGGTACGGTGCTTCGGATATCTCGAGCAAATCATGGAGTGAGACGCTCTGCATGACACTAACAATCTGGTGGTATCCGTCAGGGTAGCGCGAGATTACGTCGAGGTAAAGATTTATCTTGGCGTAAGCTTTAATCGTAAGTAAATTTTTGCTAGTCTCAGCCGTCATCGATTCACCAGGCCCTGTAATCTGTCGTCAAGCCAAAACTCGATATTATTGCATGAGCCAAGGTAATAGGTTTTCACCGTTATCGGGATTCGAGAGTTCGACAGTCTTGGTCAAAACATCTGCGTAGCTGTAAGAGACCCTCCTGCAACGGTCTCTTTTCTCCTCGACTTTGACTACAAACAAATTAGGGTGTGTCTCTTCAAGAACACCCTCTCTTTCTATGATTTTGCAGCGCCCCATATTTGCCTTAAGACGCATTTTTTCGCCTACGAACTCGTCAAGCTCCTTCCGAATACGATCGACGACTTCGGCATGGGGCACTTGAATTAATGCCATCGTTATTATCCTCTCCTTCATATACCAACCAATTATATATCAAAATCGCAAAAACTACAAGTTTACCTTGAGCTGTAATCAAATGCAAGAATATCTTCGACAATATTTTTTATACGACAAAATACGGTCAAATCCTTCTTTATTGATAAAATATTGGAATATTCGCGGATATTCTTGCAGCAATGCCGTTGCTTGAGAAAGATGCGTAAAACTACCTATGTGTCTCCTTATAGATGACGTTCGCTATGCTCGCAAACTCATCAATTGAGAGCGTCTCTCCACGACGCAGCGGGTCGATGCCGGCTCGATAGAGCAGCTCACTCGAGGTAGAGGGGTCGAGGTGGAGCAACTCACTCCCGGCGAGAGCGTTCTTTATGGTCTTTCTTCGCATCCCGAAAGCACCTTTGACGACCGCGAAGAAGAGTTCGCGGTCGGCTACAGCGGCGCTTGGCTCAGCATACCGCTCCATCTTGATAACCGCCGAGCTTACCTCCGGCGGAGGGATAAAGACATTTCTCGATATCGTCGCGACTTTGCTTATATCGCAGTAGAATTGCGCTTTTACCGAAAACACGCCATAATCCCGAGTTGCGGGTTTTGCCATGACCCTATCGGCGACTTCTTTTTGGATCATGACCACATAGAGCTTGAGTTCTTCGAAGTTGTCGAGGTAACCCGCGAGAAGCGGTGTCGCTATTTGATAAGGGAGGTTCGCCACCAGCTTGTTTGGAACCGGCAGATGTCCTGGAAGGTGCAACAAATCCGCCTTGAGCGCATCGATAAAGACGACCTCGGCATTGGGGAGGTCCTTGAGTGTGTATTCGAGAACCGGCTCTAGCCGCCGGTCCACTTCGAGCGATATGACTTTGCCGGCCCGCTCGGCCAAAGCCTGTGTGAGGGTTCCGATGCCGGGGCCAACTTCAAGAACGACGTCGTCGGCTGAGAGCGCCGCCGCGTCGATGATTTTGTTTAAGATGTTCTGGTCGACCAAAAAATGTTGCCCCAGGCTCTTATCGAGCCTGAGGCTAAATTTTTTGACAACTTCCAGTGTCGCATGTGGCGT
>JASEGT010000012.1:217-40591 GCA_030018005.1 Actinomycetota bacterium | reverse complement strand
TAGAGTCACTGTGGCTCCATCGCCTCGTAGTAACCTATTCCAGGATGGTAACTTTTACCTCCCGGCGGCCAAACTCAAAGCATTCCCCCGGTGTGTTATAGCACAGGTCGATACGATTTCCTTTAATCGCTCCACCGGTATCCGCTGCGATCGCTTCGCCATAACCTTCAATGTACACTTTCGTGCCCAGAGGAATTACTCTTGGGTCTACCGCGACAACGCCTCTCTGTGCTTTCATGCCGTTAGCGGTTCTACTGCCGACGCCCGGGCCGTAGTTCGGCGCATAGGCGCTAGCTTTCATAACAACCATCTTTCCGGCGGGAGCACGCATGGCTCCTCGCGATACACTAGACCCCATCAATCGGGCGACCTTGCGTTTTGTGCCTACCGCTACCACCTCGCTAGATGGCGGCGTGACAACGCTTTGAGATTTTACACTCCGCGTGACAGGCTGGTCGCCTTCGTACACAACTTCCACAATCTTTACGAGTAAGCCTTGCTTACCCGCTGCTACGACCTTCTTCTTCCCATAATCGAGACCCGCGTCCGCGTTGCTTACGGTCTCATAAGGAATAGGGGTCTTGGTGACTTCAAACTTGCTAGTCACCAGCGCTATATTAATCACTAAGCCTGCCCTGAGCCTCGTGTCAACACTCGGCTCTACTTTATCGGCGGGCTTTAGACGTAACCCGATGTCTTCTAAGGCTCCTCCAACGGTGCCTTCAGTCGACATCACTGCAAATTCATCTTCGTTGATTCTTATTTTCAATGGTACAGCTTGTTGTACTTTTACTGTCATACCCTCTCTGACTCGGTCGGAGGGTTCGGGCGTTACTGCGTCTGATGCCTTGATCGTTACGCCGTTTTCGTTCAGTACAGCAGCCACGGTTCGGCCTCGCGTCATTATCGTCTTTGCCTTTCCATCGATGACCAGGTTTACCGTAGCTTCACTGTAAACCATGTCCATCAAGACAAGAACCATGATCAGCGCAAGAAGAATAACTTCATACTTTCTCGCACCAAAACCGCCGGCTAGCTGAGGAAAACGTGCCTTCATCAAATCAGTCCCTTCAGCTTGCTTATTAAATTGTCAAGGCACAATCGCAACGAGTGCCTGTCATTATAACACAATCGGTTTCGTTTTCAAAAACCTTTAATGACGAGCACGGTACGACATAGGCCGAAACACGGCAGCTCAAGAAGACAAGCAAAACGCCGTTGCACCACTTGTGACCCCAAAAACCAGAAGATACATCGACTAGATCAAGAGCGAAAAGAGCCAAAACCCGGCGCTTAAACGTGGCGATTATTTGAGTCGCCCAACGCTGAATACCCAAATATTAGATGATGTAAACCCTTGCGGTATAGATAGACTATTTAGGCGATGCCAAAGAGAAGCCGTATGTTTTCCTGCGTCGATGCCTCGACCGCCGAGACGTCGATCTCCTTGAGCTCAGCGATCTTCTCCGCGACCAGCCGCACATACGCAGGCTCGTTTTTGCGGCCCCGGTATGGGTGAGGTGTAAGGTATGGTGAATCGGTTTCGACAAGAAGTTTAGTCAAGGGAACAAATTTGGCTATACCGGCCAGTACGCCTGCGTTCTTGAATGTGACCGTCCCGGCGATAGATATATAGAAATTCATGGCGAGAACTTTTTCGGCAAACGCCAGGTCTCCACTGAAACAGTGGAACACACCCTTCTTAGTCCCATGTTTGATAAGCGCCCCCATAACATCCGCGTCCGCATCGCGATCGTGGACTATGACCGGCAGTTTCACTTTCTTGGCCAGCTCGAGCTGTTGTTCAAAGACTTTCTGCTGCACGAGATGGGGCGAATGGTTCTTATGGTAGTCGAGTCCTATCTCCCCTATAGCCACAACCTTCGGCTCTTTTGCCAGACGCTCCAACTCTTTGAGCGTCTCGGGGTTGACGTCGCTCGCGTTGTGGGGATGGACGCCGACCGCAGCGTATACCTCGCTGTGTTTCTGGGCCAGCTCGACAGCCCTATAGCTGCTCTCAAGACTATCCGCAATCGTGATTATCCTGGTTACGTCATTCTCGACTGCGCGTGCCAACACTTTTTCTATCTTAGAGTCAGAGCCAAAAAAATCTAAATGCGCATGGCTATCGGTCAGACCGCCTTTTTTCTTACCCATTGGCCTCCCTGCTTACTCGATTAAACAACCTTCAGAGCAACAACTACACCACAATACTATCCACTTGGCAAGACTTTATTTGTCTTCTTCTATCTCGATTCGAGGAAAGAGCGGCGGCGCTTTCTTGACCGATGTCCCGGATGCTAGGCCGCCCCAGTTCTTGGTATCTTCAAAAGAGAGCGTTTCAAAGCCCTCCTGTCCGAGCTGATCCCATATGTGAGCGGCGGTCTTCGGCATCACCGGAGTTAGATGAAGGGCGACTATGCGAATGGTCTCCAGAAGCGTTCGCATCACGGTTTCGAGTCGCTCAGTCTGTCCTTCCCTGGCCAGCGCCCAAGGGGCGGCTTCATCGATATATTTATTGGCCTTGCCGACTACCTTCCATATCCGCACAAGCGCCTCTCGAATATCAATCCTGCCCATCGCTTCCTCGACGGCACCGGCGAGACTAAGCGCTTCATTCTTCAAGTCCGCATCTATCGGGTTGAACTCCCCTGCCTCGGGAATCGCTCCCTCGAAGTATTTCATCATCATCGCTACCGTGCGGTGAACAAGGTTGCCGAGGTCATTGGCAAGGTCGCCGTTTATCCTGCGCACGACGGCGTCTTTGGTAAACTCACCGTCGAGTCCCAAGCCGATCTCGCGCAAAAGAAAATAGCGGATGGTGTCCTCTCCAAACTCGTCTATCAACTGGTTGGGATCGACGACTATGCCTTTGGATTTCGAAATCTTTTCACCCCCGAGCGTCCAGAAACCGGTGGCCAATACCTTCTTGGGAAGCTCGACGCCGAGCGCTAGGAGCATTATGGGCCAGATGACCGCGTGAAAACGGATGATGTCTTTCCCGATGACATGGATGTCTGCGGGCCAGTATTTGCGATATTTTTCCTCGTCTTGGAGGTAACCACTGCCGGTAATGTAGTTGATCAGCGCATCGAACCAGACATATATTATGTGCTTCGAATCGAACGGTACGGGTATGCCCCATTGAAATGTCGTGCGCGAAACCGATATGTCTTGGACTCCGCTCTCCATGAAACTCAAGACCTCATTGCGGCGGAAATCGGGCTGCACAAAATCCGGGTTCTCATTGATGTGCGCTAGAAGGGCTTCCTGATATTTGGAGGTCCTGAAATAATAGCTCTCCTCTTTCAGCCATTCGACCTCGCGGCTGCATTCGGGACAACATCCGCCGACCAGTTGAGATTCGGGATAGAAAGTCTCTTCATGGACGCAGTACCAGCCTTCATACAACCCCTTATAAATATCACCTTTATCGTAGAGCGCCTCGAAGATGCTCTGCACGACCTTGATATGCCGCTCCTGTGTGGTTCTTATAAAATCGTCGTATGAAATGTTCAGTTTTGCCCATAACGATTGCCATGGTTCGACCATTCGGTCGGAGTGCTCTTGAGGAGAGAGCCCTTTTTCTAGCGCGGCCTTCTCTACTTTCTGGCCGTGTTCGTCGGTGCCGGTCAAAAAAAGCACGTCATAGCCGGTAAAACGCTTGTACCTAGCCATGACGTCCGCGATTATCGTCGAATAACCGTGTCCGATATGGGGAACATCATTAACATAGTAGATAGGCGTCGTTATGTAAAAAGCCTTCCTTGACAAGTTAAAATCTCCCCGCACCTGTTGTAAAAATTTCACTTAAATCTATAATAGTCTGCGTTGACACAAATTTTCCTCAACCATATAATTGATACAACCACTTGTCAAGGAAAGCAGCAGGAGGTACACCATGAAGTCCACTGGCATTGTGAGACGTGTAGACGAACTAGGAAGAATTGTAATACCCATGGAGCTAAGACGGACATTTGGCATTGAGATCAAGGACCCTCTGGAGATCTTTGTCGACGGAGATTCTATCGTCTTATCCAAGTATCAATCGGTCTGTGTGTTTTGCGGAACCGGTACCCAGATCGAGACATTTAAAGGCAAGAATGTCTGCCAAGACTGCAAAAAGGAGCTTTTAGTAGATCGAAAAGTATAGCAGCCAACAGTAGAGTAGCCGGGAAGAAACTACCGGTGGCCCTGCGACATAGTACAGATGTAGCTTCAATGGGCCAACGACTCAAGCGTCTACGTGTGGATATCCTTAACGGACTCGTACACTAAACGCTTGCCGACACCCAAATCTTTAGTTACCTCTAAAATCGCCTGCTTCTTTGGCGTACCTTCATCCATAAGCTTAACAACCGCAGACCTTAAATCATCAGCCGCCCATATTCGGGGGCGTTTTTCTTTTGGAGGCGCTATCAAAAGAACTACCTCTCCCCTAATATCGGTGGCATCTAAAAGCTCGAGCATTTCGCCGGCTGTGCCCCTTAAAACTTGCTCGAATTTCTTGGTCAACTCACGCGCTATGACTACGTCACGGTCCGCATCGACCTCGGCGATTTCCTGGAGCGTGGTCTTCAACCGACGAGGCGACTCAAACAATATCACTGTGCGCTCCTGCCCTGTCAGCTCGGCCAAGAGCTTTACGCGCTCCCCCTGCTTCCGCGGCATGAATCCTTGAAAAACAAAGCTGTCGGTGGGCAAGCCCGAGATGACGAGCGCGGTGATAAGCGCTGACGCGCCCGGAACCGCCTCCACGGCAATCCCTCTGTCGATACAGCGCTTGATAAGCTTGTGCCCAGGGTCTGATATGCCCGGCATGCCGGCATCAGAGACGAGCGCGACCTTTGCGCCAGACTCCATCAACGCAATAAGCTCGCCGGCTTTAGCCGCCTCATTGTGCTCATGGTAGCTAGTCAATCTGGTATGAATGTCATAGTAACTGAGAAGCTTGCGTGTGTGCCGCGTATCCTCGGCGGCGATGTAGTCGGCTTCTTTAAGAATGCGAAGCGCGCGGAGCGTTATATCTTCGAGGTTTCCTATGGGTGTTGCGCAGATATAGAGCTTTCCATTCTCCCCAGACACCGGGACTCCTTCATAGACGGCACACTCTAAGGCGCATTATCCGGCACCGGTGCCGCTGCCTCGTCCGTGACCAGATTATCGCTTATCCGCTCACGCAACGCAAGAAACGCCAGCGTCCAGAAGGTGCTCCCAAAGGCTTCGAAAAAGCCGTACGGGATTAGAGCTACCAAGAAAAGGGCGGCGGCGACCGACAGGGCGACTACAAGGCTCTCCCCGAACAGCGCTTTGACCGCAAGTATTGTAACCGCGACCAGTCCCCCGGCAAACGCGATGAAGGCAACGGTGAGGCCGAACATTATTAGCCAGGTCAGAATCGCGGAACCGAGTTCGCGCCTGAAAAGCGCCGACGCTTGCCTCACCGCGCGAAAAGCCCGCTTTCCATCGATTACGATGAAGCGATTGGCGAAGCGGCCTATTACGGCGATTGCGATTCCCGAAGCGATGAAGATAAGTATGGCGAGCGCGGTGGCGAAGACCAAAATAACGATTGCGGGGATGGAGACATCGGCATTATTCCGCGCTACAGCGATAAACAGGTAGATGTCGGCGAGCGCGAACATCGCAAGCACAACCATAAAGGGAATCCAAAGCAGCAGGGCAGCGCCGAAAATCGGGATAGCCTTGCGGATGCCGACACCGAGACCGCGGCCGAAACGTGCTCGCTTTCCCGCCACTACATCCCCCGCCAGCCCGATGAGCGCTCCGGTGACGATTAGATAGACGACGATGCTAAAGACTATAAAAGTGACCAATCCGACCAGGAGCATGATGAGCGTCTCCCCGGTCAGGCTGTCCGCAAAAGAATTGATGCGTTCTTGAACCCGCTCGATATCCCGCTCGTCGGCGGTATAGTTGACGAGGTTGCCGGCCCCGCTGGAGAGGCTTAGAAAAACACCGAACAACCAGATTATCTTGTTGCGCCAGACCAGCCCGGCGGAGCGCGACAGAAGCTTTCCGTATTCTACTCTCATCAACCCCTTATAAGCAATGACTACAGTGGTATTGGTCAAACCCCGAGCTATCCCCTGTTCAGCGCCAGCCAGAGGTGCTCTGCTTAATACTTTAGTTATCTAATAAGCTTTATAATATTCGCTGTCTAGCAGGAATATTACTCTATTGTTACCAGCTTGTAGGCGCGCGTGCCGAGTCCGATTTCCTCGCCATACGCAAGCTGCGGACGCCAGTCGATGCCGCTGATATGGCCGAATTTGTCAGGGTCGTCGACCCGTTCGAGCCGGCCTACGATTCCCAACGTATCGTTGACCAGATCGGCGCAGGCCTGGTCTATCGCGATAGGGTCGAGCGACGCCGCGATGCCGATATCGGGGACTATCGGGGCGTCATTCCATCCCCAGCAGTCGCAATCCGGGCTGACATCCATAACAAAATTGATATATCCGACTTTGCCGGGTTTATCTTTTACTGCCGCCCAGGTATACTCGACGATCTTCTCTTGAATGGTCTGCGGCTCGGTCTTCCAGTTAACCATGATTGCTCCAAACGAGCATGTCACCGTGCATTCCCCACAACCGATACACGTCGCCGAATCTATCTTTGCCGTTTCGTTAACAGCGATGGCTCCGGTTGGGCACCACTCGACGCAATCCCCGCACGCGGTGCAGGTCCCCTCGTCGACCTCGGGCAGAACATCGGAGTGCATCATCTGTTTAGCGCTGCGGCAGCCAAGGCCCATGCCGACATTCTTGAGGGCTCCGCCAAAGCCGGTCAACTCATGTCCCTTAAAGTGAGTCATCACGATCATGGCGTTTGCGTGGGCGACAGCACTCCCCAACTTTGCTTCTTTGAAATGTTTGCCCTCGATTTCAACGGCTACGTAATCCTTTCCGTTTAAGCCGTCGGCTATAACGAGTGGCGCACCTACTGTCGTATAACTAAAACCATTTTCGAGCGCCGTTGTAAGATGGTCGACCGCATTAGAACGCGCTCCCACATACAACGTATTGGCGTCCGTAATAAACGGTTTGCCGCCCGCCGCTTTGACCTTGTCGACAATGCGCCTGACATATAGCGGAGACAGAAAAGCCGTGTTGCCGCGCTCTCCAAAATGAACCTTGATGGCGACGATGTCGCCGGGTGAAATAAGCGATGCAAAACCGGCCCGCTCAAAGAGATCCTCGGTCTTGGTCAGCCAACTCTTGTGCTTCCCGGAAAATCGGCTTAAGTATACGTTCGACATAGACCACCTCAAATTCAAAAGATAACGACGACACAATGAAGGTTTCTCGATACTCATACAAGCGCGGGCTTGTTATGTGAACGATTATTACACAACCATCTCATAGTCGCCAACCGTGCCGGCATACCCGCCCTTTGCTCAGTCTTTACCAACAGCCTCGGCGGCTTCCTGCCCGCTCTCTGCTTCGCCCGCCGTATGTGCCGCGCCGAATTCGTAGACCTTTAGTTTTTCGGCCATCTCTTTTAGCTTCTCGTTGACGAGGTAATGTACGGTGCCCTCGGGAAAAGTGCCGTCTTCGGCTCTTGTGCCGGCCTCGACCCCGGTCAGTATCTCGATGCCCCCATCTATCGTACGCACCGGGTAGATATGAAACTCTCCCGCTTTTACCGCCTCTATTACTTCGTTTTTCAGCATAAGGTTATCGAGATTTTGCACCGGTATGAGAACGCCCTGCTCCCCTGTGAGGCCACGCGCCTTGCAAACATCGAAGAACCCTTCTATCTTGCGGTTGACCCCGCCGATGGGTTGAATTTCCCCGTGCTGATTGACGGAGCCCGTAACCGCCATGTTCTGCTTGATGGGCAGGCCGGAGAGCGCCGAGAGAATCGTGTAAAGCTCGGTGCTCGAGGCGCTGTCGCCGTCTACACCTTCGTAGCTCTGCTCGAATGTAATACTCGCCGACATCGACAGCGGTTTGTCCGTCGCGTACATGCTGGCGAGATAATTTGCTAGAATGAGGACGCCCTTACTATGGCTCGGCCCGCTCATCGATATCTCCCGCTCGATATCGACGACGCCTCGTTTACCGAGATGAACCTTTCCGGTAATCCGGGACGGCCGGCCGAAATAGTAATCACCCAAACTTATAATGGAAAGCGCGTTGATTTGCCCGACGACTTCACCTTCGGTCTTTATCATCACGATATCTCTATCGATAAGCTCCTGCGTCTTCGCCTCGATCATATTGGACCGGAATCTCTTATGCTCGACCGCTCTGTCCACATGCCCGGCGTTGACGACTACTGAGCCGTTATCGGCAGTGGCCCAATAACTCGCCTCGCTGGCGATATCGCCTATGTCCATGAAGCGGGTCGAAAGCTTCTTCTGGTCGCCTGCGAGCCAGGAGCCGTACTCGACGATTTTCGCGACTCCCGATGGGTCAAACGGCTTGAGTTTCGCCTCTTGGACCCGACTGCTGATAAAGCTCGCGTATTTGAGCATGTGCTCTTCGGTGCGGTCCATCTCTATGTTGAAGTCGGCTTTCACCTTGAAAAGCTCCCTGAAGTCCTCGTCCATCTGGTAGAGAAGCATATATATGCGCGGGCTGCCGACTAAGACCACTTTGACATTGAGCGGAATAGGCTCCGGTTTGATGGTCGAAGCCGGAATTGTCCTGAATTGTTCACCCATAAGCTCGATCCGTATCTCCTCGCTGTGCAAAGCGCGCTTTAGCATGTCCCATGCGAGCGGACTCATTAGCAGATCCAATATGTTCACAAGTAAATAGCCGCCGTTTGCCCGGTGAAACGCGCCCGCTTTAATCAACGTAAAGTCGGTGCTCATCGCGCCAAAGGTCGCCTTATACTCTGTCTTACCGGTCAAATTATAGTATGAAGGGTTAAGCTCAAAATCGACCGGAGCACCCTCGAGTTCGCTGTTGTTTATGACGACGTTTACTTTATATCGGTCGAAGCTCGGCTGCTTCTGGAGCGCCTCGAGGCCGGGCATAGCTATCACCGGCTTCTCGGTGACGCGAAAATCATTCAAATTCTCGATGATATCCTTCTCTATCTGCTCCAAATAGGAGATGACCTTGGCGTGGTCCCTATAATTATCGCGTAAATCCTCTAGCAAGTGGCCTATCGCAAAGAGTGAAGTCTCTTTGTCCAGCTCCTGGACTTTCTGCTTGGCTTCCTTTTCGGTTCGCCGTATACGACCTAAGACCTCGTTAATCTCGGATTGTAGCGCTTCCGCCGCCGTTTGAATCTCTTTTCGCTCCTGATCGGGGAGAAGACCGAACTCTTCTCTGCGCAAGGGCCTCCCTTTTCTCAACGGAAGCGTGGCGATGCCCGAGGGAGTTATGTCAACCGCAAAACCACGCTCCTCCGCTTTCTTCTCTATCTCGCCGAAACCTTTTTCTTTTTCAGCTTCGAAATCATTTCCGATACGCGATTTGCGCTCCTCATACTCTTTGCTCTCGAAGGCCTTCGGGATTTCTTCCCGCGCGCTCTCTATAAGCTCATCCATGTGCTTGGCGAATTCCCTGCTGTGGCCGGCGGGAAGCGCTATCGCCAACGGGCGGTCGGGATCGACAAAATTGTTGACATAGCACCAGTCGTCAGGGACAGGCTCCTCCTTGGCGCGCTTCTGAATATAGGCTTTGACAGTCGAGGTCTTGCCCACCCCAAGGGGCCCGGATGCATAAAGGTTAAAACCTTTTGTCTTGATGCCCAAGCCGAACTCTATCGCTTCGAGCGCTCTCGCTTGCCCGACGGTTCCCTCGAGCGCTCGACCTCGTCGGTAGAGCTAAACGTAAACATGCTCGCGTCACACACCTTTCGAAGTTCTTCGACAGGCACTTCGGCCGGCTTACCTGTTGTTTTTTTGACCGTCTTTGAACCCATAATATCCCCTTTCGCCGCTATGATAGTCAGCCCTAAAGGGCCAAGCTTCAATCTATAGATACCTGGCTAGGCTCTGCCATATCAATAGTGTTGATTATCGAGTCGCAATTCTAATCGAAAATCCTGAGACGTATTGGCAGTAATTTACCCGCTTCGGGCCATCGGAAAACTAGAAATGCCGGCTTAATAAGGGATTTGTGGCTATTTATGCGGATGGCTGGTGTGCCGTTCAGCGCAAAGAGAAAGTTTGAGCTTCTGATTAGGGCTACTCGATATCGAAGGACTCGAATACGAGGGCGGCCGCACCGAGCATACCGGCCTGATTCCCGAGTTGACCACGGACGATCTTGGCGACATCTTTGTTTGGGTGAAGGGTTCTCTCGGCCACGACGGCTCTAGCCGGTGCGAGCACCAGCTCACCGGCATCGGCCATGCCACCGTCGATGACTACGATTTCCGGATTGAAGATGTTGATAACATTGTTGATGCCTATCCCGAGCCAGAAACCGACTGCGGCAAAGACCTCGTTGGCTGCGGCATCGCCCTGGCGGGCTGCTTCGGTCACCATCGGGCCGGTCACCCGCTCCGGGTCGCCGCCGGTCATCTCACCGATGAGACCGCCCCCATCGAGCGCGACCCGCTCTTTTGCAAGACGAACGAGCGCTCTTCCGGATGCCATCTCCTCGAAACACCCGTACGAGCCGCACGTGCATCGCGGACCTTCCGCGGTGATTACCATATGTCCTAGCTCAGCGGCACTGCCGGTCGCTCCCCGGTACAGACGCCCATCGCAAATAATGCCGGAGCCGATGCCCGTGCCGAGTGTCAGGCCGACAATGTGGTTGGCATCGCGCGCAATCCCGTATCGCTTCTCTCCAAAGGTCGCGAGGTTCGCGTCGTTGTCGAGGACGGTCGGTAGCCCACAGCTCTTTTCGATTATCGCGCAAAGCTTTATGTCGTTAAAAGGAAGGTTCGGCGATTGCACGATAGCCCCGTGCGCCCAGTCGACGGTACCCGCCACCGCGATGCCGACACCTACCACCTCTACTATCCCGGACGAGGCCGTCTTGATGGTCTCTATGAGCTGGGCAATCGCATCGACCGCGGCTTCGCTCGATTGCAATGGTGTGGAGATCGTATGCGATGAGACGATGTTCCCCTGCCGGTCGACGGTCGCTGCGGCGATCTTTGTGCCGCCGATATCGACTCCGATTGCCACACTTCGGGAACCCATACAAATACCGCCCTTTTCAATCACGCTATTAGAGTTAAATGTTAAGTTCTTCAACCGGGCTGCAGTCCCTTTGTCAAAAGACGGGATATCGCGGAAAACTCCATTCCTCGGCAAAATCCTCACCGGGGACTTTTGTCTTGACCACCACGTCGCCAGGTAATATCTCCACGATATTATAGGAGGGCTCCGTAAAGCCGCGGGTTCGATAGGTCGAGGCGGTGCCGCTGTTTATAAGCAGCATATTCGATACCGACCACACATACGGCACGTGCTTGTGACCGCAGAGCACCAGGTTGACGCCGGCGCCGCGCAGGCGCGCCAGAACATCGCCCGCATCCCATACGATATTTCGCTCGCGACCAGTTCCGGGCACGCTCACCAGGTGGTGGTGGAGGACAAAGGCTTTGAAGGTCCTCTCGACGGCGAATTCCTCTTTAAGCCAATCGTAATGCTCGCGGCCTATCTCGCCATCGTTGAGGTCGGGCTTGCATGAATCGACGGCGACGAACTTTATCCGTTCGTCGATACCGTCCTGCGACGGCATCCCGAATTGGAGGTCGTATGTCTTGTAGCGGGTGCCAAAGATATTTTCGAAATGGAGGTAGCCGAGATTGCGATGGTCATGATTGCCGGCGACGATTATCTTGATGGGACAGCGAAGCATGTCGATGAAATTTTTCGCCTGCTCGAACTCGTCCAAATATCCCGCAGTCGTCAGGTCGCCGCAGATGACCACGACATTCGGCTCAGCCTCATTTATCTCGTGTATGGCGCTGAGCATGAGGCTCTCTTCAAAGCGGCTGTCTCCGCAATGGAGGTCCGATATCTGTGCGATTTTAAATAGCTCGATGCCCATACGCTAACCCCACGCTATTGACCGCAAGGCCCAACCGGCGCTGGACCTCAAATCTCTCCTGGCTAAATGATAACCTTTTTTTAGCTCTTGTACACCCAGCCGCTTAAATCGAAGCTGTGAGCCGCGGCGCGTTGAACTTGCGCAGCCTCAACGAGTTCGATACCACCGAGACCGAGCTTAAAGCCATCGCCGCGGCGGCATACATGGGGTTCAGGCTGATCCCGAAGAACGGGTAGAGAACGCCGGCCGCCACGGGTATTAATATTATGTTATAGATGAACGCCCAGAACAGGTTCTGGTAGATGGTCTTGAGCGTTTTTCTGCTGAGCGCGATAGACGTCACCAGCCCTTGCAAGTCGCCGCTGATCAGCGTGATGTCGGATGCTTCTATGGCCACGTCGGTGCCGGTCCCTATCGCGATGCCGATGTTGGCCTGAGCGAGCGCGGGTGCGTCGTTGATGCCGTCGCCGACCATAGCGACAACCCGTCCCTCATCCTGGAGGCGCTTTATCTCACTGGCCTTGTCGGCCGGTAACACCTCTGCAAAGACGCGGTCGACGCCGACTTGGCTCGCGATAGCCTTAGCCGTGCGCTCGTTGTCGCCGGTTATCATGATGACCTCGAGCCCCATGCCTCTGAGCCGCCCAACAGCGGCCTTCGAGTTCTCCTTTAAGACGTCGGCGACGGCGACGATGCCGACCGCCTCCGTGTCGACCGAGACATACATCGGTGTCTTGCCCTCGGTGGAGAGCTTTTCAGCGGCCTCGCCTAAGTCGTTGAGCGCGATATTGCGCTCCTCCATAAAGCGGGCGTTACCCAACATCACACGGCGCCCATCGATAGTCGCGCCGATGCCCCGACCGGTGAAGGACTCGAAATCCTGCGGCTCGCCCAGGATAAGCTCTCGCTCTTTAGCGCGGGCGACTATCGCTTCACCGAGCGGATGCTCGGAGCCGCGCTCAGCCGATGCGGCAAATCGCAAAATTTCATCGTCGTCAAACCCTCCTGCCGCGACTATATCGGTCAAGACCGGTTTGCCCTGCGTCAATGTGCCGGTTTTATCCAAAACAATCGTGTTTATCTTGTGCGCATTCTCGAGCGCCTGCGCATCACGGATAAGGATGCCGTTCTGTGCGCCCTGGCCGGTTCCGACCATGATGGCCGTCGGTGTGGCCAGTCCCAACGCGCACGGGCAAGCTATGATGAGAACCGCGACAAAGTTTAGCAGAGCCAGCGTAAACGCCGGTTTCGGGCCAAAGACATACCAGACGACAAACGTTACCACCGCGATGGTAATAACCGTCGGCACAAAATAGCTCGCCACGATGTCGGCGAGACGCTGGATGGGGGCTTTGGAGCCCTGCGCTTCCTCGACGAGCTTTACTATTTGCGCCAAGGCGGTCTCGCTACCGACCTTGGTCGCCCTGAACTTGAATGCGCCCGTCTTGTTTATCGTCGCCCCGATAACCTCGTCGCCTGCTCGCTTTTCGACCGGGATGCTCTCGCCGGTTATCATCGACTCGTCTATCGATGAATAGCCGTCGACCACAATACCGTCGACCGGGATTTTCTCTCCGGGTCGAACCAGCACGATATCGCCGGCGACAATCGCGTCGATGGCAATATCGATCTCCCGGCCGTCACGGACGACGCGGCCGGTCTTCGCCTGGAGCCCAAGAAGTTTCTTTATAGCGTCCGAAGCCCTTCCCTTTGCTTTTGCCTCAAGATAGCGTCCGAAGAGGATGAGGGTAATAATCGTTGCGGAGGTATCGTAGTAGACCGCGGGCATGATTCCCTGGGCCTCGAAGAGCTCGGGGACAAAGGTGACCGCGATGCTATAGATATACGCGGCGGTAGTTCCAACCGCTACCAGTGTGTTCATATCGGTAGTGCCGTGTTTGGCCGTAAGATACGCGCCCCGGTAGAATCGCCAGCCTGCCCAGAACTGGACCGGGCTTGCCAAGGCTAAAAGTATCAAGAATCTCGTTTTGTTCGGGATCATCATCAGCGCCGGAATAAGGTCATGCATGCTACCTATCATCACGATAGCGGTGAGAACAGCGGCGATGATCAAGCGGTGCTTTATCTCTTCGGCCTCACTGCGCGGCTTAAGCGCTTCGTCTGTGTCTTCGGTCTCCCGCACCTCGTATCCCGCATCGATAATCGCCCGCTTAAGTTGGTGCGAAGTCACGACCGACGGGATATACGAGACGGTTCCCTTTTCGGTCGCTAGGTTTACATTAGCGGATAGCACTCCCTCGACCTTGAGAAGCGCTTGTTCCACGCGGCGCACGCACGAAGCGCACGTCATCAAACCGATGGGGATTGCTATCTCTTCGGCTGCGACATCATAGCCTGATTCTTTGATCGCCGCCAAAAGGTCGTTGACCGAGGCCTTGCCCTTATCTATCTCGATAGTCGCCTTCTGGCTCGCCAGGCTGACGTTTACATCTATTACACCGTCTACTTTATGAAGCGCCGTTTCCACGCGGCGCACGCACGACGCTCACGTCATGCCTGTGACGGGAAGAATAACTTTTATCGTCTCCACGACTTCACCTTCTGTTTATATTTAAGATAGAGCGTGCTTCTACGCACCGAATCAATATTCCTCTTATGGTGCACAGCCGATCGTTTAACGCGCTAAAACTCTATCCGGCCCCTCAAGCCCTGCCCGGCCTCAACCGACCTTACTCGTCGCGCCTCGAATTTTCCAGCGCCCGGTATCTATTCTGAGGCCGACGTTCAGCTTTATCAACCAGCCGATTTAGAACGGAACAGCACCGCTATTTATAGAATCCCGTGGTATATCTCGTAACGCGCCGCTATTATCGATAAAAACCGCCAAATGATACCCCTACCCCCTATATGTATAACGTTATCATTTGCACTCCTGCAAAGTCAAATCGTCAACCATATAGCAAGGTGAGTCTCTACAGATTGTTGACACTTCCGCGAAATCCTAAGATAATAGGGGTATACGTATCCGGGTGAGGTCGAGTGAGGTGGAGAAATGACTTCATATACAGCCGACAAAGAAAAGATTTTATCAAGACTTAAGCGTATTGAGGGCCAGCTCCGTGGTATCCAGCGGATGGTAAACGACGATAAGTACTGCGTTGACATTCTGGTCCAGATATCATCGGTTCTCGGCGCGACTCAGCGTGTGGGTCTAATTATCCTTGATGACCACATCAAAGGCTGTGTGCGGGAAGCACTGTCGAACGAAGATGGGGACTCCGCCATACAGGAACTGATGGATGTAATCCAGCGTTTCGTAAAGACCTAACCGATTTAACACCCTTAATAATCCTACCAAATGGGCGGCCGACAACGGGCCCGCTCTATTCACATAAGCACTAATCGTGAGCTAGACTATGTTTGGGTTCGCCCGTACCAACAACATCGCTTGCCGCGAACAACACTTCCTCAGTCGCCGCATCGCTCACGATGACACCATCTTTTAGCCGTATTAAACGACCGGTATCGCGAATCGAATCGGGATTGTGTGTGACCATTATTATGGTCTGTCCATCCGCGTGCAGGGCTTGAAAGAGATTCAGAATCTCCGAGCCGGTCTTGCTGTCGAGGCTGCCTACCGGCTCGTCGGCGAGGAGCATGGGCGGGTCGTTGACGATGGCCCGCGCAATAGCGACACGGCTCTGTTCACCGCCGGAAAGCTCCGAAGGCAACCGCTTTGCTTTATCCCCGAGGCCTACTTTTTCGAGCATCTGCGCAGCCAGCCCTTTCTTGTCTTTGACGTCGGATACGACCAGCGGCAGCATCACGTTCTCAAGCGACGTAAGATATGGTATGAGCTGTGGCTGCTGAAAGACGAATCCGAGGTATTCGCGCCTGAAATCAGCCCGCTTCTCCTGCGAAAGCGCGTAGACATCGATGCCGTCGACAAGCAGCGACCCCTCGCTCGGCGGATTCATCGCACCCAAGATTGCAAGCAGCGTGCTCTTTCCGCTCCCCGATGGGCCCATGACCGCAATATATTCGCCCGGCGATATCGTAAAATCGACGTGCCAAAGTGCATGGACCCTCGTAGCCTCATCGTTTCCATAGTATTTACAGACCCTGTTCGCTATCACCAGCGACATTAATAAAACCTCCTAAAGACTTTTGAGCGCGTCGGCCGGATCCATGTTGGCGGCGCGGCGTGCCGGCATCAAGCTCGAGACAAGCCCGACTAAGACCGCTATAGCGAGCGCCAGCAGAAAGACCGACGAACTGGCCTCTACAGGCAGCTCGATACTTCGTACGAACTGCGGCAGCGCATATGTGGCGCCGAAGCCGACAATATAGCCGACAATACCGCCGACGACGCTGACTGCCAGCGCTTCGGTAAGAATTATCCGGGCAACGCTCGACTTCCGATACCCCATCGCCCGAAATACACCGATCTCTTGCTTACGTTCGTTTACCGATGAGGTCATCGTCACCAAGACTATAAACCCGCTTATCATTATGATAATTGCGGTCACCATCAACCCGAATCTCGCGAGTGAGCCCATCGCTTCTTCCCGATATTTGACCGCCTGCTTGATTGAGGAGACCTCGGCACCCGGAAGCGCATTCTCCAGCTCGGCCACGACGTTGTCGATCTGGTCGCTTCGATGCGCCGATATTTCGATGAGGCTCAGTTCTTGACCGCGGCCGAAGAGCGCCTGCACCCGTTTGATATCGCTAAAGACCAAGCCGTCGTCTTGACTTCCGGTCTCATGTAAAATCCCCGCCACCTTAAAGGTCTGTGAGCCGATCTTCATCGAATCGCCCGCTTTGAGACGGAGGTTCTTTGCGGCATCCGAGCCGAGGATGACCTGGTCTTTCGACGATGGCTTGTGCCCCATAACCTTCCACCACTTCTTGACCTGAAACTCCTCGGTGAAATCGACGCCGACGAGAAGCGCCTTCTTCTTTTTGACCTCGATTGCCTGCAAGACCTTGGGCGATATTGCCTGAATATCATCCGCACTCCTAATCCGACGTGCCTTCTCGATATCCGCCTCGGTCAAGGTCTCGATCTCGAACGTGTCGACGCCCGAGATGTTCATGCCTCCGTAATTTAGCGAGAGGCTCGAAGAGGCGGGATAGATAACGATATTGAAGCCATATGCGTCGAGTTGGGTGTCGATGCTCTTTTCGAACGCGAGCATCAAGGTGACGATAGAGACCATCGTCGCAATACCAACAGCCAAACCGACGACGACCAGCGTCGCTTTCCCTTTTCGTCGCGCGAGATTCTTAAAAGCAATCGTCTCTAATCTCATCAGATCATCCTATATCATAGAGTTTAACGCCTCGGACGGGTCGAGGCGGGCGGCGACCGTCGCCGGATACAAACTGGCCAACAGCGATATAAGCACGACACCGCCGATGGCAACAGCCGGGACGATAGGGTCGAAGACAACACCGACGTCCATACCGGTGGCGACCGGTGCGATATAGCCCGCCGCCAGAAAACCGGCTAGATACCCGCTCACCCCGGCTATCAGCCCGACTGTAGCCGATTCCAAGAGAACTATGAGGGCGATGTGGGATTGGCGGTAGCCGACCGCACGAAAGACCCCTATCTCACGGCGCCGCTCACGAACGGCGCTCAGCGTGTTAGTAAAGACTATGAGCGCGGCAACGACACCCATAGTGACCGAGAGTATCAGGCTGAAGAGGCTGAATTGGCCGATGACGGCATCGCGCGTCTCGGCGGCTTGGCGCACCGCCGCGACTTTGGCTCCCGGCAGTTTCCACTTTATCTGCTCGACGATGTCGTCGATGGGGCAATCTTTGCACCACGCCGAGACCTCTACGAAGCTGACCTCTCCCGGCCTCTCAAGAATAGTCTGGGCCTGCTTTATACCTATAAATATTAGATCGTCTTCTTCTGTGCCGACCTGTCCGAGCACACCGGCGACCCGAAACTTTTCGCCGGAGATGTTTAAACTATCCCCGGCGCCCGCCCCGAGTTTGCGCGACGCTTTACCACCGAGCAAAATCTCGCGGTCGTTAGCAGGACGACTGCCCTGCTTGATCTCCCACCACTTCTTAAGCTCCAGCTCATCTTTGAAGCGAACTCCGGCGAGCATCATCTTCGACCCGTTTACCTCGACTATACCGAGGAGTTTCGGCGAGACGAGCTTCACGTTGGCACTATTCTTTATGGTGCGGATCTTCTCGAGGTCTTTCTCGGTAAGCAATTGCGAGCCGTACTGCAAGCCGCCGACGGTCACACCCGCGTATGTGAGAGGCAGGCTCTCGCTCTTGGGCGTGATGACCATATTGGCGCCGTACTCGTCGATCTTGTCCTGCAGGTCCATGTGCATGGCCTTGGAGACAGTGTAGAGTCCGACGATAACCGCCACGCCGACCGCGAGCCCGGCCACCAATAGCGCGACCTTCGCGGGATGCATCTTTATATTCTTCCACGTTATATGGTGGAGCCTCACGGAATTCACCTTTACATTATCTTTTATCTTAAGCGCTCGTCGTCGACACTGTGGCTTTAGGGACCCAAGCTCCCTCTTTCCAACGTTTTCAGCGCACCGATCGGCCATGCGATGATTACTTCATCTACCAAGGACGCAGCGGTGTGAACTCCCCGTTTCTCAAAGAAAGCTCGGTTACCGCTTTGCCGTCCTTCTTAATCGTAATCTCGTGATGACAGCCTAGACTTTTTGCCTCAGCGGTGACCTCGCGGTCGCCGGTTTTCTCGGCATAGTAATCGATGGCGGCCTTCTCTATCGCAACAAGCTCCGACGAAGCTACTTGCGCACCGGTTTGCGAACCGCTAGGGGTGGCCGCAGGAGCGTCACAGCATTCGCCACCACAAGCGCCTGCGCCTGCGCCAGTGCCCGCGCCCGGCTCGAACGCGGCTGGTTGCCCCGCGCTAAAAGAACCGGCGCTATTGTTGGATGTGGCCGCCTGGTTCGACGCAACCGACTTTATGACGTTGTTGAACACGAGAAAGAGCGCGACAACCGCGACCCAAATCCCCACATACTTGAGAACCTGCCTCTTGGTATCTCGCCTGGGGCTTACCCCGTCTGCTTCGCTCTTAACCTCTTCAATCCTGCTCTCGTCCATGAAGGCCTCCTTACGCTTTCGTACATACAGGTTCCGAAAATTCCATCGTCTCTATTCTATGCTGTAAGACCGGTGTGCGCTTGCGCCGTTCGATTATTCCTCGCCGACCGGCCTGTCAAGCGGCTGCGGCTCCCAGTCGACCAGGTCGGCCTCGGCCAGCTCGATGTTTTCACCGACAAGCTTGTGCGCGATCGCGTCGGCCGGATATAGTTTACACGCGCCTGAGATACCGGCTTCGGTCTCCGGGTCGCGTTTAGTAGCGCAAGAGTTGCACGTCAACGTCCCGTCGGCCTCAAAATGGTGATATTTGGCCTGACAAGGCGGGCAGTAACTTACTCCGGTAAAGAGTTCGCCCGAGGGCTTGATGTAGGCCATCATCGAGATTATTTGGCTGTCCTTCGGCCGGAGATACTCGAAATATACTATGCGGTTGCTGATGACGTCTCCCGCTTTGATTATTACTTTGCCGTCCTTTACCTCAGGAGTAACCGGAACCATGTCTATTTGGCGGTCGTAAACGACCGGCTCGGTCAGCTTCACGGGTTTAAAATCAGCCGGTAAATACCTGCCGATATATTTTGCCTCGACGGCTGAAGGCTGCACCGCACCCGGCGCCTTGCCTGAGCTTGCATAGACGGCTATAAAAGCTACCATCGCTATAACCGCTACGCTCAACACAGCATAGAGCAGCGCCGGTTTTTTGTTCTTCGGCTCGACAAACTGAGCGCGCTTGCCTTTGAGCCTTTCATTAGCGTTGTTCTTGTCCACAACTCATCACCTCTCAGAATACGTTTTTATCTATTCGACCCGTGATACCCTGGCCTAATGCTCATGCGTGCTCGAGAAATAGCCTTGCACGCGAACACATCCATCCTAACATAACTACTACAAATCATAGTAGGTTAACATAAAAATTTTTCCTTACTTACAGCATTCGTAATTCATAGCCGCGCATTCCGGTCCCATTCCACAACTACCGACTGCATGGGCATCTACCGCCGGCTGCGCATATGCGAAGCCCGCAACGACAAGAACAATGGTTATGCTCACTGCAATGCTAAGCATCAGCTTGAAGATGGACGGGCGCCCTTTTATCTCCGGGTCGAGAAGGCGTTGAACCCGGTCTTTAGCGGTCGCTTTCCCGGAGAAAAACGTCGCGTACGCCGGCGAGAACGTCATGCTGCGCTGGGTAGCTCGGGCTACGGAGACGATAGCCTCGGCCAGCTCGACCGGTTTTGAGGTAAGCTCGACCGCGAAGTCATCGGCAGCATACTCCTTCTCACGGACAAACAAGGCAAGCAAATAGTGGCTTATCGGGAGAGGCCAAAGAAAATCACGGACGAAGAGTGCGGCAAAAATCGCAAGGTTGTCGCGGCGCCGAACGTGGCCGATTTCGTGGGCGAGGAGCGCCGTCAGCTCATCATCTTCTAATTTTTCGATAAGTCCTTTAGAGATACATATCGAGGGAGCAAGAAGACCGTGTGTAAACGCCGCCGGCGACTCGTCATCGGCTACCCGGACCCTCATGTCTTCGGCGTTCAGCCCTATCAGGAGACGCTTAATGCGAGGCGATTCCTCCCCAATACTTATATAGCCCGCCGCCATCCTCCCGGCTGAAACGAGCACAAGAACAGCTTTGACCAACGCCGCACTAAACGCCACGATGGCCAGACTTATCAGAAGGTTATGCGGGCTTCCTATGATTTGAGCGATAGAGATATACGCGTCTTTGCACCCGGTCCCGAAACCCGCGCAAGTCTCCGCGACACGTTTTACCGCAACACCGTTGGCAAACCACCGGTCGATGTTGTAGCCGATTGCCGCAAACGCGGCAGCCCCCAAGACAAGAAGACCTATTATACTGATGCGCGTATTTCGCGATGGTGTCCTGGTCATTCCTCTATCTGCCTTCTCTTATGCTGAATCAGGCGCTCAAGCTCGTCGAGGGTCGCGGTGTCTTCGCTGATGTTCTCGACAAAATAACTCAGCGCTTGTTTTCCGAGGTCTTCCTGGAAGCCGGTGAATACCGAGACGAACATGATCTCGTTAAACTCTTCTTTGCTTAGAAGAGCCTTGTAGAGGTATTGCTTTCCGTTGCGCTCTTGAAAAAGGATGTTCTTCTCGGCCAGACGGCTCATTACCGTCATTACTGTCGTGTAAGCTATTTCGCGGTCTCTCTCGAGCAGACCGTGGATCTCCCTTACGCTGGCCTGGTCTTTTTCCCACACAAGCTCCATTATATCGGCCTCAAGGTCACCGAGCATCTTTCTTACACCCGATTCGGATGGTCGAAAACTTCCCAGCTTAAACCGCTTCATAAAAACCTCTCAAGAAAAGCGTAAACGTTTTACTATGCTTTGTAGTATATCCTTTTTTTGTCAGTTTGCCAATATTGAATGCGACTCTCATATGAAAAAATTCTTCCCTATCGGCGTTCTTGTGATAGAATGATTGAAGAATACTGATACCGGTAGGGGGTATACATGAGCGGCAGTCCCGATATTGGAATACTTATAGCATTCACAGCTGGCATTATATCGTTCTTATCACCTTGTATTTTGCCGCTCATTCCGGGGTACCTCTCCTTTATATCGGGAATCTCCGTCGACCGCCTCGGCGAATCGAGCGGCCAGGATCGGCTCAAAATCCTCTTCGCCACACTCCTGTTCGTAGCCGGCTTTGCGTCGATATTCGTCGGTCTAGGCGTATCGGCCGGCCTGGTCGGCGTCTCTTTGATGAGCTACCAGTCGATTATGACAAAAATTGCCGGTATCACCATTATCCTTTTCGCCTTGTTCACAATGGACATCATTAAGATACCGCAGCTCTACAATACCAAGCGGTTCCAGTCAAACACCACGCGCCGACGCGGCCTATGGGGCGCGCTGCCGTTGGGCATGGCCTTTGGTTTCGCCTGGACGCCGTGCGTGGGCCCGATACTCGGCTCGATATTCATGGTGGCTGCGACCGGCGATACCGTCAGCCAGGGGGCGGTGCTTCTGAGTGTCTACGCCCTCGGCTTAGGTATTCCGTTTATCGCGACGGCGCTCTTCTTCAACACGGCGCTCAACGCCTTCGGCTGGATAAAAAGGAATTACCGCGCGGTAAATATCGTAAGCGGGATTCTACTGCTGGCAATGGGCATCCTGATTCTCACCGATAGGATGACGGCGGTCAACTCATATATACTCAGACTGACAAGCTAGACCTGGAAGCGACCGAATAGGCGTAGCCCAATGGTTTTGCCCTTCCTTAGCCGTAAAATAATCTTCGCTTCTTAAATCCATGCTCGTCGGCGCGTACTATTAATTAAGGTCGCGGGACTGAGCGTCTCACGTGCTGGTATTGATAATATTTTAGCATTCTGCGTGTCAACATCGCCCTCTTTGAGCTAAACCCGCTGTCCAGCGCGTTTTTTTTTGGTAAAATTTGCTTGACAATGACCTCTATATAGCATTTATAATAACGGTATCGTTGCTTCCTAGAAGTCCTAACCATATACACCTGAGACATGGCTTATCATGGTAAGCGCTCGGCCTATAAGCATAAGTAAATATGACTTGCAAGCAATATGTGTTACCATGTTACAGAGTTTTATCTTTTGACTAAAGTTGAATGCGCTTAAGCCGATGTCTCTTTAAGGACAAGCAAAAACAAGCATGAGGACGGTACATCAATGCCAGACATAAAAGGGATGTCTTCCAGAACCAAAAAACTTATCTTAACGATAGCCACTTCCCTCGTGGTCTTATTCATTGCTGTGGTCGTAGCCGGAACAGCCCTAACGAGCCGTCCTCAGACCTGCAACCTCTGTCACGAGATGAAAGATCCGGTCAAGGCGTGGCAGGCTTCATCGCATGAAAAAATTACCTGCATCGAATGTCACCACAAAGAACCCGGCTATTTAGGATTTGTGGTGGGCATTCCCACTAAGATAACCGAGGCCACTAAGCACATCACCGGTAGTTTCCAAACCCCGGTCAAAGCTACGCACGACACCAAAAGCAAAGTCTGCCAGAAATGCCATGTTAGCTGGCGAAACGTATCCCCCGGCGGCGACCTTATCGTACCCCACAATCTCCACTTCGAGAAACGTAAAATCGATTGCGTCGTTTGCCACTCCTCGGTAGTCCACGGCGAGGAGAGGGATAACGAGATTATGAGGCGCCCGGCGATGCAGCTCTGCTTGAGTTGCCATGATACCGGCAGAGAGAACGCGCCTATCCTTAAGTGTAAGGATTGCCATACCGAAAAAGGCGTCCCCGCGAGCCATACCAATAAAGACTGGTTCGAGACGCACGGGCAGCTATATAAAGACCCGAATCATCCCGACAGCCAGTGCGACGATTGCCATGGTTGGACGCCGACGTTCTGCAGCGACTGCCACAAGAGTAAACTCCCGACGACCCACTACGGCGGCACCCAGTGGAGGACATTTCACAGCATTCGTGCTAAAGTCAGAAAGAGTGGCTGCCTGGTCTGTCATGACGCGAAGAGCTTCTGTTATAAGTGTCACGATCCATTTGAAGATGTTGAGAAGGGTAAATAAACGTGAGCAACGAGGCTAAGGGATTGCTGGGTAAAATTAAAGATTTCTACTTTAACAACCAGCGCAAGGCAAATATCATCATTATCGCGGTTGTAGCATTAGGTGTTTTCAGCTACGGCGCCCTCCAATATACCGGAAGTCCCGGTTTCTGTAATAGTTGCCATGAGATGAACCCGGCATTCGATAGCTGGAAAGCCTCGGTCCATTCGGAGGTAACCTGCTATTCGTGTCACATGCCGCCGGGCGTCATAAGCTATGCGACCCACAAGGTGGCGGCCGTAAAGGAGCTCTACCTCCACTTCACGGTCTTCAATAAGCCAAACCCGCCGAAGATTCACGCGACACAGAAAGAACCGGTAAATGCGGCCTGCGGTAGTTGTCACTCGTTCAACAGGGAGATGGCGTTCGGCGGCGGTCTCAACGTGCCCCACAAGCTCCATATCGAGCAAGGCCTAAGCTGCACGACGTGTCATGCGAGAGTAGTTCACGGACTAGGCGACGAGAAGGCCCGCAAGCCTAAGATGGAAACATGTATGAAGTGCCACGATGGAAAGAAAGCGCCGGATAAGTGCGGTGTTTGCCATACCAAGATGGGAACCCCCGATAGCCATAAACAGGCTAACTGGTTCCAAGTCCACGGTCAGATGACCAAGACCATCAACTGCAACGAGTGCCATAACTGGAGACCCGACTGGTGTATGGATTGCCATACCAAGAAGCCTGAGTCGCACGCCGTGCGCTGGAGGTCGAACCACGGAGCAGCGGCAAAAGCGGACCGCGACGGTTGCAACGCGTGCCACACGCTAAACTTCTGCATGCGCTGTCATGGTGTCCAGCCTTAGCTATACCGCGCATGCCGCAGAAGATTGGACTGTAAAACATGCTCGCGGCTGTTGTAAAATCCCGCTCTTAATCCTAAGATTGAGACAGGGGGCCGAAGATGAACTGCGATATACTGGCAGAGTCACGCGAACTTCCCCGGTCTTTGCAGGTTATCCCTCCTCTTCTCGTCCCGGAATCCATATATCGTCAAATAACCGACAAGGCGCAAAGGGCACTTAAAACGACGGCGGGTGGACAAAGTTTTATGCACCGAGGCTTGGAGCGGTTTACACGCTTGACTGCGTTGGGCCTCACAGCTATCGTCATCGCCGTGACTCTCGCCGCCTTCACCTTCGCCCTGATGTTCGACTCGAGATTCGTAATGCTAGACATCTTTAACATCCGCGACCTCGCTCCCGAGCAGGGCTGGGGCGCCGATGAGAACTCCAAAAGACAGAGCTTTGAAGACCTCGTGTTGAAAGCAGAGAGCGGCGGCCCCAAAGCTTATGATTACCTCCCACGCCCAGTGATCTCAGTTTCAGGAAAGCACTATACTGAGAATGCTTTGGAACAAGTCGCTATTGCGATTGAATCATACATCGTCAGTGCGGAGCAATCAAGCGCCAATGTAATACTATTCGGCTTCGAGCCTTCGGCCTTATTTCGAAGATCGGCATAAAGCAATGGTTTATTATGCAAGCTCACACGCGAAATAATACCGTGTTGATATCGCGCTACAGCGTTTTGTGGATAATTCTGTAACACAAATTCCTAAAAATATCCTTGTAAGTAACAAGCTGTTATTACATAATATAATCGATATCTTTATCGTCAATCGTTTAGCTAAGGCTTGGGGAGCACTATGCCGGATACGGTTGAACAACCTCAGGAAACATCGGGCGTGAAAACGAGAAAATTCAAGCGCGGCTATTTTTTGGCGATTGCCGCTACCCTTCTGGTGGTCTTTCTAGCCATCCCTTACGCCTACACATCCAACCCAAAAAGCTGCACACTCTGCCACAGCATGGACGATTACTACGAGTCCTGGAAGAATTCGACTCATGCAACGGCCGCGAGCAACTGTTTCGAATGCCATGTAAAAGAAGGCGCTGTGAACATATGGGTCTACCGTATCAGCTTCTATCGTGAGATCTATGCGAGTATGGTCGGCGCCGACCTCAAACCGGCCGGAGCTTCGGTGCCCGGCATCGATTCTTGCCAGAGGCAGGGCTGTCATAGTCTAAACCGGGTAAGCTCGGCATCGGGTGATATTAAAATCGACCATCGCGGACACGTCACTAAAGCCGACCTTTCATGCATACAATGCCACCCGGGCGCGGCGCACCCTAATGTCGGCAAAACCGGGGCGTTAATACCCGCGCGGAAGATGTGTAAGGGTTGTCATGCCACCCGTATGAACGACTGCTCGTTCTGCCATATCAAGAAACACGTGGAGACAAAAGGTTTTGTCCACGACTGATGCGCAAAAAAACTTTCGATTCACCTGAGAATTACCTCGATTTAAGTGCAAGCGCTATACATAAGAGCCTACTCTGGCACATCGACCTCCTCCTGCGTAGACGAGGTGTTGCAACTATGTAGCTGTTGTCACATAATAAGCACAACACAGCAATTCTGACAGCCATGCATCGTTCCAAAGGGGGTTTAATTGTCCGAAGAAAACAGTCAACCTCAGGAAGAACCAATTACCAAAGAAAAAAAGGGTCTAAAGAAGTACTTCGTCTTTGGTTTTATCGGACTGCTGATAACCTTTCTGGCTATCCCGTATGTCTATACCTCCAACCCGAAGAGCTGCACGCTCTGCCACAACATGGACCAATACTACGAATCCTGGCAGAAATCATCACACGCAACAGCAGCAAAGAACTGCTTCGACTGCCATATTGAGCAAGGTTCTGTCAGCCTCTGGGTCTACCGTATCAGCTTCTATCGTGAGATCTATGCGAGTATGGTCGGCGCCGACCTCAAACCGGCCGGAGCTTCGGTGCCCGGCGTCGATTCTTGCCAGAGGCAGGGCTGTCATAGTCTAAACCGGGTAAGCTCGGCATCGGGTGATATTAAAATCGACCATCGCGGACACGTCACTAAAGCCGACCTTTCATGCATAAAATGCCACCCGGGCGCGGCGCACCCTAATGTCGGCGATATCGGCGATATCGTACCGGCGCGGAAGATGTGCAAAGAGTGCCACTCCGCGCGAATGAACGATTGTTCGTTCTGCCATATCAAGAAACACGTGGAGACAAAAGGTTTTGTCCACGATTAACAGTCAGACCTTACGTTGGCTAGTCGCATCGGTGCGCGAGCTTGCTTTAAGCAAGTCGTTGCCTAATAATAAAGCCAAGAGTGCCCCATAGTGTTGGTTTACATGGATGATGTAAGAGATAATCCTGACAGCGAAGAGCTGATAACTGAAGACGGCGCCAACGAGCGGCCTGAGCCGGGCGGAAGCGAGCGCAAGAAACGAGGTGTGGTTAAATACATGCTCGTTTTAGTGATCGTCTTCTTGGCTATTCCCTATGCCTACACATCCAACCCGAAGAGCTGCACTCGATGCCACAGCATGGACCGATACTACAAATCCTGGCAGAAGTCATCGCATTCGGTGGCGGTCAAGAACTGCTTCGGGTGTCACGTCAAGCAAGGAACAATCAGCCTCTGGATCTATAGGATCAGCTTTTACCGCGAGATATATGCGAGCATGGCCGGAGCCGAACTCAAGCCCGCCGGAGCTACTGTTCCCGGTATCGATTCCTGCCAGCGGAGCGGTTGTCATAGTCTAAACAGGGAGAGCTCGGGCTCGGGCGATATTAAAATAAATCACCGGATGCATATCACAAAAGTCAACATCGCCTGTATAAAATGCCACCCAGGCGCGGCCCATCCTAATGTCGGCGATATCGGTAGGCTCACGCCACATCGCAAGCTATGCTTTGAGTGCCATCTGTCACGCAAGAACGACTGCAGCTTCTGTCACAACAAGCGCTTCTCCGACGCAAGGGGTTACGACCATTAATGATGTCGCTCGCTTGTTAATATACGACCGCAATGCTACAATCGAGCAAAATGCGTAAGATAAATTTCCGAGACATAAAATCTAGAATTCGCATCCCACGCCTTAACCTGCCGGAGTCACAACAATCTCGCAAGAGGCTCTACCTAAGCGTAGCCGGGATTGCAGGCATGCTCTTTCTGGTCGCGTTCGGGTACGGTTTCTGGTACACGTCGCAGCCGGGTTTTTGTGTTGACTGCCACGAGATGAAACCGGCGATTCGGGCTTGGAGGACCTCGCTCCACTCGGAGGTTCCCTGCAACACCTGCCATGCCTACGGGATTATCAGCGGCCTTAAGCAGAAAACGACCCTGGTGGGTGAAGCCTACCGGCATTTTACGAAATCGTATGATCCGCAACTAAACCGCGACAGCGAACTGAGCAAAAAAATAGACAACGACGGCTGCCTCCAATGCCACACACCAAAACGCATCATCACGCCACGTAAGTCTCTACTCATGAACCACAATATTCACCTCGAAAAAGGCGTCAACTGTACGACATGCCATAATCGCGCCGGACACCCCTCGAGTTCCGGCTATAGGGACTTCATAAGCATGGACGGATGCTTCCGTTGCCACGGGCTCTCAAAAACCGCCCTGGCACCGGGAAGGTGCGACGCGTGCCACCCGACGGACAAAAAGGTATTCGACCTCGTTCCGGTTTCACACAAAGTCGGAACTTGGCGAGCGCCCGACCATGGAAAGATAGCAAAACAGGATACCTCGACGTGCTTTATGTGCCACAAGCAAACATTCTGCCGGGGATGCCACGGTGTCGACGTTCCCCACCCCGAGAAATTCGTCAAAGCCGAACACGGCTCCCTGGGAAATAAGAATCCGCAAGTCTGCCGGAATTGCCACCGTGAGAAGGATTTCTGCAACGCGTGTCATCACAAAGGCTACAATGAGCGCTTAGGCGGCTGGGTGCCGACACATAAAAACGTCGTCGCTGTTGCCGGCCCCGCAGTTTGCTTTAACTGCCATGGCCCAACATACTGCGCCTGGTGCCATGTGCGCGGTGTAAAACAACCCCTGTCCGAGCGGCTTACCAAACAGTAGGTGGGCATGCCGCTGCTTGTCCTAATTGCTCTATGCCGCTCTCACCTGGCATTAATTGTTTAGATAAGAGACCCGGAACATGCTGGTGAGCATTTCGATCACCTCTTCCGCGCGGTCTTGGCAAAGTCCCTCGCAGCCTCATCACTATGCGCCTTTAGCCTAGGCTAAACGATCGCCAAATTAGCCCAGCCTGACGAAACTCTTTAATCTCGGCATGTCAAAGTGCCGGGTATCGGGGGTAAAATGTTGTGGCCTTTAAGTCTAAACACGCTCCGATGCACCTGGTTCGACGCCGAACTATCCGGCATCAATAGAGGTCTCGATACTATGAAGTCCTGCGCCGGGTATGCTAAGATAATCGCAGTTATCCTGAAAAGAGGTAGTAACTATTTCAACGACTCTCGCGAACGACCCGAAGCGCTTATGGGGTTTTAATTTCAACGAGCTTCTAATCATCGGCTTTGTCGCTCTCTATCCGTTACTCGCAAATCCTTTCGCATCGCCGGTCTTTGGCCTTCCCAAACTTACCTTTCTTAAGCTGACAGCTACAACCATCGCCGTAGCCTGGCTCGTCGGCATTGTTCGCAAAGGATATCTCGAACTGCCAAAGTCAAGCTTGACCCTCCCCATCTTAGCTTTTTTCTCAATTACTATTCTCTCGGGCATCCAATCGGTTCATCCTCTTACTTCGCTCAACGGACAATACGGTCGCTGGGAAGGCCTGATGACTACCGCAACCTATTTGATTCTCTTTGCGGGGGTCTATGGTATCGCAAAAGACAAGATTACGCATAGGCCGGTCGCATTGGCGATAATAGGCTCGGCGGTGGTGGTCTCGCTCATCGCGCTCGTCGAATACTTCTGGACCAACCCATACCTGCTGTTCGCGAAAGTCTACTGCGCCGCCGGATTCGGCGAGCCCAACCAGTTCGAGACCGCGCGCAGCATGGCCTCGTTCGGAAATGCGACGTTTCTCGCCGCGTACCTCGGGATGGTTCTGCCGCTAATCGTATCGAGCTTGTTCGCGAGCGAGAGGCGCACCGCTCCTAAACCACTCCTTTACGCGGCCCTGTTCCTGGTGGCAACCTCCCTTATGTTTACGTTCGGCAGGGGCGCATGGCTCGGCGCGGCCGCCGGAATCGCGCTGACCGGCGCTTTGCAGTGGAAACACCTGTGGGCTAGCCGGCATGTGATCACGATTGCGCTCCTCCTGTTCATAGCAGGCGTCACACTCGTTCAATTTAGCGCCGGCCCGTATACCGTCGGCGGCCGGCTCGCCTCGATAGTCTCCATAGACGGAAGCAACTTGACGCGGGTCCAGATGTGGGAGTCTTCGCTGCCGCTCGTCGCCGAGCGGCCGATTCTCGGAGCGGGGCCCGATACCTACAAGTATGTCTTTGGGAAATACAAGCCCGAGGGCTGGGTAGAGCATATGGACGACCCCCTCGTCGACAAGGCGCACAACGAATTCCTGCAACTAGCAGTAACGACCGGGCTTGCCGGGCTAGGGGCTTACCTTTGGCTACTCGTCGCGTTTGCGTGGGCCGGTATCGCCCGGATGCGCACGCTTGAAAAAGATTGCGGTGCATGGCTGGCAGCCGGCGCTATTGGAGCGGCGCTCAGCTTCGTCGTTCACCTTCAGTTCAACTTCAGCCACTTTTCGGTCTCCCCGTTCTTCTGGATAGCTGCCGGTCTGGCTGCGGGTATCTTTGAGGCGAAAAACCCGCGCAAAGCCGTCGCGCTCAATATTTCAGCCCCCATAAAAGCCGCAGCCTTGAGTCTCATCGCGATAGTAGGCCTGAGTCTGGCAATCCTAAGCACCTCTCCGCTTATAGCGGATGTCCAATTCGCTAAAGGGCGTGAGCTACAGGCCCAACATAAGCTAGAAGAGGCGCTAGCGCGATTTGAGTCTGCTATCGGTGTCAACAGTCTTGAGCCTATTTACCATATATCGCTCGGCGAAACCATGCTCCAGCTCGGAACTAGCGGGAATAACGACCGCTACATAAACCAAGGAATAGCCGCGTTCGAACAGGCTCGCAAGCTGAATCCATCGGACGAGCAGGTATATTTCCGGACCGGGGCCGCCTTGCTGGAAGCAGGTCGAAACGGCAGACATCCATTGCTGCGCCAAGTGATAGCCCAGCATGAACGGGGGCTGGCGCTTAACCCGGTCATGGTCGATGCCTACATCGATATCGGCGTCGCATACGCTTACTTGAACGAGGTCGATGAGGCGATAGGTGCCTGGCAAGACGCCCTTCAAATCGCGCCCGCAAGCGACCGGGCTTATTTCAACCTCGGTTGGGCTTATGAGCAAAAAGGCGACGCAGGCCGGGCGAAAGATGCGTATCTCAAAGCCTACCAGTCAAATTCGAAGATGACCGAAGCGAAAGATGCGTATGACCGCTTGTAAAATCTACAATTTTCCTTTAATCTTTTCATTGAGGCTCATTGTATGACAAGAACTAAAGACCCTGAAAACTCCGAATTTTTTAGAGACGGCATCGACGAAGAAACCGACCTACAAAAGCAAGCAGGACAAAAGATAAGTATCTGGCTTGCGGGCTCCATAATTTTCTTCCTGCTGTTAGTCTTTGTTATCTCCGCATTAATAGTCCAGAGGGTATACTTTCAACCGCCGGTCATTCGAACGGCCGTCGAAAGAGAGCTTCTCAAACACAAGACAGCTATTAAAAATAATCCCAACAACGCCGAGGCCTATGTCGGTCTTGCCGGCGTCTATCTCGAAGTGGAACAGCCCGACAAAGCCATCAAAGAGCTGGAAAAAGCGATAAGGCTCGAGCCGCGCTCCTGGAATGCGCGGTTTGAACTCGGCATGGCGTACGAGGCACTGGGCAAGCCCGAAGAGGCCTCGAGCCAGTTTTGGAAGGCCGCCGCCATCGACCCCAACAACGAATACTCCTTCTATCAACTCGGCAGGCTATACCACAAGAAACGCGATTACGGGCAGGCTATACAAGCATATAAGAAAACGCTCAAAGTCAACGCCACCTTAGCCGATGTCCACTATTACCTTGGACAATGTTATGAGAAAACGAACAAAAGGTCGCTTGCAAAGCAGGAGTACGAAGAAGCGCTGAAATACGTAGACAGCTATCCCGAAGCTGAAAAAGCTTTAAAGTTGCTAGAATAGATAAGCCGAGGAGTTATGCAAAGAATAAGTCTTAGAAGTTTCCTGGTAACACTACTTGTAATACTGATGATAATGGCAGCGTTGCTGCTCTATCTATACTTTATTCTATCGCGTCCGCTAGGCGCGACCGCCGTCGACACCAAGCAGATGAAACACGTCTTCAGCATCTACGGCTACGGTACTAAGACCGATGAGATGCTGTCCCGTCCGACCGATGTCGCTTTCGACGACGAGGGCAACATCTATGTCGCCGACGCCGGTCACGCGCGGATCCTCGTCTTCCGCTCGTCCGGTCAATATCTAAGAAAAGTCGGTAAAAAAGGTTTCGGCAAGGGCGAGCTGATGGAGCCGACCGGTGTCACCACATCGAAAGACGGGCGCATCTATGTCGCCGACAAAGCGCTCAGTAAAGTCGTCATCTACGACGGAAAAGGTAAATTCCAGAGCGAGTTCAAGGTCATGGTGCCATTTAAGCCGCATGTTGAAAACGGCAAGTTATACCTTACCACCTACGGGCACATCATGGTCTTCGACCTCAAAGGGCGTCTCCTTACGCAATGGGGCAAGCGCGGCCGAGAAGAGGGGGATTTCGATTGCCCGACCGGTATCGCAGTAGACAAAAGCGGTAAGGTCTACGTATCCGATACCCTCAATCTCAGAATCCAGGCATTCTCAAGAAGTGGCGAGTTGCTGTGGGTAAAGGGCAAGCCTGCCGAGGACATCAAGGCGGCCGACCGTGCCTTCGGTCTTCCCGGCGGCATGGCGATGGACGAGAAGAACCTGCTCTATCTCATCGACGCCTTCGATAATTCGGTCAAGGTCATCGATGCAAAAGGCAAGCAACTAGCGACTCTAGGTAAAAAGGGTGTCAAGGAGGGTGAGTTCAACCAGCCCTCAAGCATCGCATACGACCAGAACGGCATCTTCGCGATTGCGGATAAATTCAACGACCGGGTTCAGGTCGTCAAAATAACCATTGAATAGGGCTGCGCGCTCACTGCTCGCACGGTTCTGGCATGAATTACCATAAAGAGCTTGAGCCGATACAAGCTTTATGTTAGTATTGTTATAGCTAATCACTACGTAAACTCTCAAGCATTCGGTTTTAATGTAAGCAAGTTTCAACAACGGGTTTTATATGACGTTTTGTAAAAAGAGTTTAGTCCTCGTAGCCTTAGTTCTCAGCCTTATCGCAGCAACAGCATCTATAGCCGCAGCCGAAGGTTTTAACGTCCCACAACAATACACAGCAACCAGCACGCCATCAGGTCCACACGGGGGCTATGTTTCAACTTCAAATAAATGCAAGGAATGTCACGCGGTTCACCTCGCGACAGGCTCTTACATGCTGACGAGAGCTAATACGAGAGCCGAAACGTGTGATTTCTGCCATGGGGTCGCAGGCGCAGGTATCGGTACTAAAGTAGCGCTAAATGAAGAAGGCCACGGCCTCTCCGCAACTCAGAAAAACGAGGAGAGCCTAATAGCCCCGGACGATACGGTCAACCCATATACGATTCAGACCAGTAACTGGGGCTGTGTCGAATGTCACTCGCCGCATGACAATAAAACCGTTAAGCTCGCCGGCAACACGACCACAAAGCTCTTGAAACAAGACCCGAACCAGGGCAAGACTTATCTATACTACAACGCCTCCCTTATCAACGCATCGACCAAAGAGACGACACAAACGTTGTCGCACTGGTGCTCAACATGCCACAACGCGGACTTCGGGCTCCATACCGATCCTAAACAGGTGCTGATGTCCGGGACCACACAAACGGCTTACAGCCATGCTGTCTCCGGCTCCGGCTATACGACAGACACCGCCGGCTGGGCTGTCGTCAATCCGCTAGATGGCATTAACAGCGGCCCAACATGCAGGCAATGTCATACCGCAACCGGAATAGGCGGCAAGTTCCCGCATTCGTCCGAGAGCACATCGACGGGGGGTTCCGCAGTAAGCACCCCGGATATGCTGAAATCGGGCAGCAAGGCGACCGAGCTAGACGGTATCTGCAACGGCTGCCACAACACCAGCTCGCTCCAATAGGCATCCGGGCCATCTTCCCCCGACTTATTATTTGATTGCTACCCCTACCAGCACTTATTAATATGGGCAAACTTGCTTATGTTTGCAGTTTTTGCGATAATATGTAGTAATGAAATCCGCAAGATAAAGGGGTCTTTGGCGGTGATTTTTTGCCGAATAACTTAGTCCACGCACAATTCCTTACCTTCAAAAACTATTTGTCGCAGCAATTTTATATCTCGGAAAGCCAGCCACGATTTTCCTATCGTCTGGCTTTTAGTATTGACTACAGGAGGTCTCAATAAATGCCAGCCACTAACGCATCACGGAACTCTAAGAGCAAGTACCTGCTTATCGCGGCGGCCCTGGTGGTAATAATAGCCATTGGCGCATACGCGATTATCAGCGGCAACGACAAGAACGGAACCGAACAAGCCAAGGTCTCAAAAGAAGAGGCCGTCAAAGCGCGCGAAAAAGGCCTCGACTTCTATAAGAAGGGAGACTGGGATGGCGCGCTCGTCGAGTTTAAGAAAGCGGTTGCGGGAGATCCCGAAGACTCCTACGCGCTGATGCAACTCGCCTACTCTTACGAACGAAAAGGACAGCTCGACGAGGCCTTCAAGCAGTACGAGGCCTTGCTTAAGCTCGACGCTGAGTCCGCCGATGCTCACTATAATATGGGTAGGATTTTGGTGCAAAAGAAAGAGCTGGACAAGGCTATTGTGGAGCTTGAGGCGGCGGCGAAGATGAACCCTAATTTCACTGCGGCTCGCATGGATTTAGCACGGGCTTACGTGGAGAAGAAAGAGTTCGACAAGGCTCTGACTACTTATGGTGAGCTAGAGAAAATCATAAGCAAGGACGACTACTTTCTCTCTCGCATCTATAGCGCCAAGGGTGACATCTTCAAACAAAAAGGCCAGCGCTCAAATGCAAAAGCGATTTTTGAGAAAGCTCTCGAACTGGACAGCAGCAACACAGACGCTCAAACCGGTCTGGACGATCTGAAGTAGGGCTTGCGATTGGACCAAGCCCGTCATTGAAAGATTCAGAGTGCAAGAAGCAAGTTTGATTTTCTAGGGTTTTGAAGCAGTAGCCGTATCTTAGTAGATCTAATAGTTGCACATGAGATTTGTAGGACAAAAGCTTCTTTTGCACCCACGCGTCATTGGGTGATATGTCACGTTTTTTTAAGCCTCATAACACATATTCTCATATGCGGTTAAGCAAATCAGCCCTCTTCATGGGCATAATATTTCTGTTGCTTCTCTTCTCTTCTATGACAAACGCTTACGCCTCGGAAGAGACGCTTACAGCAAGCAATCTCCCCCCCGCAAACGCGTCGTTTCTCCAGGGTTCATCGAATGTAATCGGAGATATCCTTTATCTTTATGCCCCTGCCGGCGACGGCATCACAGTTGCGGATATAACTGTCAACCAAATCGGCACGGCTTCCGACTCGGACATATCCTTATTGAAACTGATTCGCGATATCGATTCCAATGGCGTCTATAATGTTGGAATCGACGAAATCCTAGCCTCGACGACGACAGCCGGAGGCATAGCATCATTCGCCGGCATCAATCTCGCAATCTCACCCGATACTACCGAAACGATTTTAGTCGCATTCGACATATCGGCGAGCGCGACGCCGGGCGTAATCATTCAGAGCAACCTCGTATACGCGAGCGGCGATATCGTTGTCGCCGCTCTGGATTCAATAGCTGACTATGGCAACCTGTTGGGAGCGGAATTGACCGTGATCTCGGCGGATACCTTAAGTGTAACCCAGGTATCCCTGGCGGATACCTCGACCGCACAAGGGGCGCTAAACATGCCCCTTAGCCGGCTCTCACTTGCCGCCTCCGCCGGCGACGGGGTGCGCGTCACCTCGCTTCGGGTCGATGAGCTCGGTAGCTCAACGGACGCGGATGTATCAAGCGTGCGCCTGGTGCACGATTCAAATAAAAACTCGCTCTTTGAGCCGGGGGTCGATGTGACCTTGGGCTCGGGGGTCTTTAGCGGGGGCGCCGTGACCTTCGCGATCGACTTTGCCATCGCCGCGAGCGCCTCCGAGACGCTCTTTGTCGTGGCCGATATCTCCCCCACCGCGCTTGTCGGGGCGAGCCTCCAGGCAAATATCGCCGGCGCGGCGAGCCTCGCGGTCGCCTCCCCCGATACGGTTGCCCCCTTTGGCAGCCTCGCCGGGCGGGTGGTGACGGTAACGGACAAACCGGATACCGTAAATATATCGCAGTCGGCCGCGACGACGGCGACGGTGGCCCGCGCCTCCGCGGACAACCTCATCCAGGTCTTAGACGCGAGCATGGCCGAGGATGAAGCCACCATCACCGCGCTTAGCATAAGGCGGACCGGGACCGGAGCGGACAGCGATATATCGGCGGGCGGGGTAAAGCTCTTCCTAGATGTGGACGGCTCCGGGAGCTTGAACGCACCCGACACCCAGCTCGGCGCCTCCGAAAGCTTTAGCGCCGGCGTCGCCGCCTTTAACGGATTTAATCTGCCGGTAAGCGCCGCGGGTGCGAAGAAGCTTCTGGTGACCTACTCGGTCAGCGCGACCGCGACCGTCGGGGCGAGCCTTGGCTCCGAGATAGCGCTCGCGGGCGACGTGGTGGTAAGCGCCCCCGATAGCGCAGCCCTTAGCGCCACCCCGCTCGGCTCCGCCTTGCGGGTAGTCGCCGATTCGGCGGATACCTTAAGTGTAACCCAGGTATCCCTGGCGGATACCTCGACCGCACAAGGGGCGCTAAACATGCCCCTTAGCCGGCTCTCACTTGCCGCCTCCGCCGGCGACGGGGTGCGCGTCACCTCGCTTCGGGTCGATGAGCTCGGTAGCTCAACGGACGCGGATGTATCAAGCGTGCGCCTGGTGCACGATTCAAATAAAAACTCGCTCTTTGAGCCGGGGGTCGATGTGACCTTGGGCTCGGGGGTCTTTAGCGGGGGCGCCGTGACCTTCGCGATCGACTTTGCCATCGCCGCGAGCGCCTCCGAGACGCTCTTTGTCGTGGCCGATATCTCCCCCACCGCGCTTGTCGGGGCGAGCCTCCAGGCAAATATCGCCGGCGCGGCGAGCCTCGCGGTCGCCTCCCCCGATACGGTTGCCCCCTTTGGCAGCCTCGCCGGGCGGGTGGTGACGGTAACGGACAAACCGGATACCGTAAATATATCGCAGTCGGCCGCGACGACGGCGACGGTGGCCCGCGCCTCCGCGGACAACCTCATCCAGGTCTTAGACGCGAGCATGGCCGAGGATGAAGCCACCATCACCGCGCTTAGCATAAGGCGGACCGGGACCGGAGCGGACAGCGATATATCGGCGGGCGGGGTAAAGCTCTTCCTAGATGTGGACGGCTCCGGGAGCTTGAACGCACCCGACACCCAGCTCGGCGCCTCCGAAAGCTTTAGCGCCGGCGTCGCCGCCTTTAACGGATTTAATCTGCCGGTAAGCGCCGCGGGTGCGAAGAAGCTTCTGGTGACCTACTCGGTCAGCGCGACCGCGACCGTCGGGGCGAGCCTTGGCTCCGAGATAGCGCTCGCGGGCGACGTGGTGGTAAGCGCCGCCGATAGCGCAGCCCTTAGCGGCGCGCTGGTCTCGAACCTGCGGACGATAGCGAGTTCAAACGATACTTTGACGGTGACGCATGCGCCGCCGGCATCGGCTAGTCGCCAGCAAGGCACAGTAGACAACGTCTTAGACGTCGTGCGCCTTGCCGCCGGCATCGGCGATGGCATCACCGTAACCGATTTTAACGTCAAGCAGACCGGTACCGCGCTCGGCTCGGATATACAGCTTGTCAAGCTGGCGCGTGACATAAACGCAAACGGCATCATAGATACCGGCGAGGTTATCGCCTCCACCACCACCGCGTCCGGTGTGGCCGCCTTTGGCGGATTAAACTTCACGGTTGCGCCGGAGACGACCGAGACGATCCTTGTCGGGGTCGACCTCTCAAGCCTCGCTAAGGTGGGCGCAACAGTTACGGGCAGCGTCTCGTTTAACGGGGGCGAATCCTTGAGCGACATCAAGGTCGCCTCGCCCGATACCGTCGCCGATTTCGGCACCTTAGACGGCGCTACCTTAACCGTCGACGACAAGCCCGACACGCTTGCCATCGGACAGAGTTTGGTGGCTACCGGCACCGTCGCGCGCTTCTCGGATGACAACGTCATACAGAAAATCACGTTATCGATCGGGGCGTTCGACGACTCGGCAACACTTACATCCTTAACGGTTAACCGCATAGGCACCGCCGCTGATTCCGATACGAAAGCGAATGGCGTCAAGTTGTGGCTCGACGCAAACGCCAACGGGGCTCTCGATGCTGCGGACAGCATCCTCTCCGCTAAGTCTTTTGTCGCGGGGACCGCTGACTTCGGCGGCCTCAGCGTCGATATATTAAATAGTCAAACCACGAATTTGCTCGCGACATATTCCATCGCCTCGACCGCGACGGTCGATGCCACAATCGGAAGCCGCGTGAGCGCAGCTACGGTTGCAGCTCCCGACACAGTCGCCCCTATCGGCATCGTAGACTCAAGTCTCCAAACCATAACGCTCTCGGCGGACACCCTGACAGTGACCAATGTGCCGCCGGCTGCTTCTGGAGCCGCGCAAGAATCGACACCTAGCGTTAGCGATGTCATACAGCTTCATGCCGGTCTGGGTGACGGTGTGACGATAAACGGCTTTACCGTTCGCAACCTCGGCTCGGCAACCGATTCAGATATACTCTCGGTCAAGCTCATCGACGACCTCAACGATAACGGTGCTTACGATGTGGGCGAGCCGACGATTGCCTCGACATCTACCGCCTCGGGCATGTCGATCTTTGATGGCCTAAATATCTTTGTTCAGCCAGATACCACCGAAACAGTGCTGCTCGCCTTCGAGATATCGAAAACCGCAACGGTCGGGGCGACTATACGAAGCGACCTCGCATACAATGCCAACATGACGTTGAGCGGCTTGCGCGTCGCCTCACCCGATACGGTGGCTGCTTTCGGCAACCTTACCGGCGCCACAATAACGATCACCGACAAGCCTGATGCTCTAAATGTGTCGCAGACGCTTGTCGAGTCAGGCCTGCTCAAGCGCGCCTCCGATGACAACCTTATCCAGGTACTGGATTTCACCACGGATGACCGTGCCGCCATCGACTCCATCACCATAGTCACGACCGGTACGGCAACTGATGCCGATATCAAGTCGGGCGGGGTCAAGCTCTTCCTAGACGTCGACGGCTCCAACAGTTTAAGCGCGCCCGACACGCAGCTCTCAACGTCGAAGACGCTAGCGGGCGGCACAGTCACCTTCGACAATATCGGGCATGAGGTCTCCTTTGTCTCACCGAAGAAGCTCCTTGTCACCTATTCGGTCGCCTCGGGTGCGGCGCTCGGGGCAACCCTCGGCGCCAAAGTCCAAAGCGTCACCGTGGCCGCCCCGGATAGCGCAGCCCTTGGCGGCGCGCTGGTCTCGAACCTGCGGACGATAGCGAGTTCAAACGATACTTTGACGGTGACGCATGCGCCGCCGGCATCGGCTAGTCGCCAGCAAGGCACAGTAGACAACGTCTTAGACGTCGTGCGCCTTGCCGCCGGCATCGGCGATGGCATCACCGTAACCGATTTTAACGTCAAGCAGACCGGTACCGCGCTCGGCTCGGATATACAGCTTGTCAAGCTGGCGCGTGACATAAACGCAAACGGCATCATAGATACCGGCGAGGTTATCGCCTCCACCACCACCGCGTCCGGTGTGGCCGCCTTTGGCGGATTAAACTTCACGGTTGCGCCGGAGACGACCGAGACGATCCTTGTCGGGGTCGACCTCTCAAGCCTCGCTAAGGTGGGCGCAACAGTTACGGGCAGCGTCTCGTTTAACGGGGGCGAATCCTTGAGCGACATCAAGGTCGCCTCGCCCGATACCGTCGCCGATTTCGGCACCTTAGACGGCGCTACCTTAACCGTCGACGACAAGCCCGACACGCTTGCCATCGGACAGAGTTTGGTGGCACCGCATGACGTCATCGTCGGCAAAAACGACCAGTTGATGCAAGTACTCGATTTATCGGTAGCAGAAGATAGAGTCAGGTTGAGCACGCTCGACGTTTTGAGAATCGGCACGGCGACCGATAGCGATACCGCGTCCAATGGCATAAAACTGTGGTACGATGCCGACAACAACGGCTCCGTTTCGGCAAACGACTGGCAACTCTCGACATCGAAGACCTTTGTAGGCGGGCGAACTACATTCAACAACATCAAGCTCGCTGAGATCACACCGGCAAACCCGGCGAAACTGCTGGTAACATACGATATAGCGGCGGATGCGATGATAGACCGCACCATTGGCGCCTCGATCGAGTCGAGCGCGAGCGTAATGGTCACGATCCCGGATATGGTTTCGCTGACCTCGGAGCCCCTGACCGGCTCGCTCAACACGATTGCGCCGACGCCGCCGACGCCGCCGACCGGGCTGCAGGTAGCGGCCGGGTTGAATAATGTCTACTCTTTGAACTGGAAAAACAACCCGGCAAGTGAGAACGTCACATCATATAACATCTACCGGTCAACC
>JASEGT010000012.1:0-207 GCA_030018005.1 Actinomycetota bacterium | reverse complement strand
CAACCGCGAGCGATGGGTTGTTTAGCCTCGTCGGAACGAGCACCTTAACGCAGTATACCGATACCGTAACCGCGTCGGGCAGCTACTGGTATAAGTTATCCGCCACCAACCGCAGCGGCGAAAGCTTAAAGAGCGCGGCTGAAAGCGCCGAGCGCGTCGACTTGACCATAACGCTTGGCCTGGCAGATACGACGACGACAATAGAGA
>JASEGT010000128.1 GCA_030018005.1 Actinomycetota bacterium | reverse complement strand
TGGTGATTTGGATTTCAGGTGGGGTAAAAATGCCTATTTACTGCGGAACTTCGGTTATATTTGCGCTAAGCATCTTTGTCTTAGCCAGCTCCTCAGGGCACAGGAGTGAAAGTTGCCCCTTTTCCTCCATCTTTGATTTAATCGAGAAAGCAAGGAGTTTGAGTTGTTCTAATTCCAACTCATCCAAAGCGATTCCGACATGGCGGACAATCTTTTGAGAAACCTTATCGCCTTTTCTTACCGACTCAACAATCTGAACAGATTTTCTCGGACTGTTTGGGGTTGTTTTAACACGAATAAACATAGGATAACTATACCAAAGAGAAAGCACTATGTCAACCACCTATATTTCACTAGGCACTACATTTTAGGTTTTACAACCTGGAAAGCTAAGCCCCAGGTAGTGCCCGTTTTCCTTTTGCGGAATGTTCTTAAGTGTCGGAAGTCGGGAGCCTGAGCTTATGTTTTAGCAAGAATCCGCGCAAGCAAAGCGTTTGTGTGGAC
>JASEGT010000127.1 GCA_030018005.1 Actinomycetota bacterium | reverse complement strand
TAACTCCGCAGATAGGAGACTGAAACAGCATAACCGCTCGCGCGCCCTCATAATAGGCCATTGTTCCATCATATAACTCCGCAGATAGGAGACTGAAACGGTATTCGGGAATAGCTCGACCTCGTGCCAGCTCCGTGTTCCATCATATAACTCCGCAGATAGGAGACTGAAACACCGGTCGTATTGACGCTAGCGCATAGCAAGTCTGGTTCCATCATATAACTCCGCAGATAGGAGACTGAAACAGCGCTCCCTCTTGAGTCGAGCCGCAGAATGGGCGTTCCATCATATAACTCCGCAGATAGGAGACTGAAACATTCCACCAGCCTCTTCGCCGTCTAGGAATAGCACGGTTCCATCATATAACTCCGCAGATAGGAGACTGAAACGCTAGTGTCTCAACATAGCCCTGCTCGCGAGCTAGCTGGTTCCATCATATAACTCCGCAGATAGGAGACTGAAACGTCACCAAGCGATATTTTATTCGTCAAGCAAGCAGGCGTTCCATCATATAACTCCGCAGATA
>JASEGT010000126.1 GCA_030018005.1 Actinomycetota bacterium | reverse complement strand
ATTAAGCTCTAGCGGGGTTTCAGTCTCCTATCTGCGGAGTTATATGATGGAACTCTACAGTTAGTTATAACATGTTATATAGACGTAAGACGGTTTCAGTCTCCTATCTGCGGAGTTATATGATGGAACTAGTGCTAGCGGTTGACTCACCGTCAAACAACAGCTTGTTTCAGTCTCCTATCTGCGGAGTTATATGATGGAACGAGCTGCTAACTTGCGCGCATGCGGTGGCCTGCTTACAAGTTTCAGTCTCCTATCTGCGGAGTTATATGATGGAACTCTATTTTAGCAGGTGAGTATGACGCAATGTAGTCCTTGTTTCAGTCTCCTATCTGCGGAGTTATATGATGGAACCACTGCAGCTGTACCTACCCGTTACAGTCCCTTGTGTTTCAGTCTCCTATCTGCGGAGTTATATGATGGAACACAAAGCAACTTGATAAACAGCGATACATCTAAGCCGGGTTTCAGTCTCCTATCTGCGGAGTTATATGATGGAACGCTGAATAGTAAGAGGTCAGGCGCCACCTGACTCAGTTTCAGTCTCCTATCTGCGGAGTTATATGATGGAACGTACCGCAAAAAGAGTAAACGGCATAACACCAGCATGTTTCAGTCTCCTATCTGCGGAGTTATATGA
>JASEGT010000125.1 GCA_030018005.1 Actinomycetota bacterium | reverse complement strand
TGAGCGGGAGCTAAAGATCGAACGACAGCCGGTTCAAACGGAAGTAGCATAGCCAGATGAGTCGTGGAAGTTTCAACTAGAAATGGGATTGACTCCGCATCATCTATAGTGGCGAAAAATCGAGAATCAAGCGGTAATGTTATTTCTTCTTCATATTCTTATGGGAGACTTGTTCTTGAATGACAAACTTAATGATTTTGTCGCGGTCAGCCTCACGAATTTTCTTGAAACAGATGCCGAGCAGGTATTCGTTCTTGATGATGCTTTTTGGCACGACTCGGGTGATTTCGCCGAGTAGCTCCATTTGCGGGTCGCCGGGCAGAGTAATCGATAGCCGAATCTCGGACCCCGTGTAGGGGGTCCTCGTAGCGCGAATCAGCATTCCTATACCATTGCCGCTTAGGTCCCAAACTAATCCTTCTATTGGTGTGCTATCGGTAGCTTGTTCGTTTGCGCTGAGAATTTGGTACAAAGCTAAAGCCGATGGTTTTGAGACGCGAAAATATTGACGGCGCTGCATAAAGTTGACTTCTTCCGAAGGTCGAAGCATAAGCCGTGTTCGCTCGTTATCGAACTCGACAAGCTCCGCTTTAACCAAATAGGCGCCGTGTTCTTGAGGGAGAATCATTGTTACCCCGTTTTCGGCATCCGGTTGTATCGAGATTGATTTCTTACCAAGCGCTTGGCAGGCAACTAGTTCGCGGTTGAGCACGTTATTGATGCCGAAAGGCCATGAGTTACCCTTAGCATCTTCGATAT
>JASEGT010000124.1 GCA_030018005.1 Actinomycetota bacterium | reverse complement strand
ACCAGACTTGCTATGCGCTAGCGTTAATACAACCGGTGTTTCAGTCTCCTATCTGCGGAGTTATATGATGGAACACCAGCACCTCGGAGCTTTCGACGAGTCAACCTCCAGTTTCAGTCTCCTATCTGCGGAGTTATATGATGGAACCGCGTTCATTACCGTTTCGATGGTGCGCTGTATTAAGTTTCAGTCTCCTATCTGCGGAGTTATATGATGGAACATGAGAAATCCGTCTCAAAGTGATTGCGGCACTCTGAAAGTTTCAGTCTCCTATCTGCGGAGTTATATGATGGAACACTTAAACAGCGCTATCGAGCAGGTCATGCTGTTGACGTTTCAGTCTCCTATCTGCGGAGTTATATGATGGAACCGCGAACACCTTGACGGTGAGGTCGGTTTCAGTCGAGGTTTCAGTCTCCTATCTGCGGAGTTATATGATGGAACAACATCCGGCGTGGGAAATAAAAGAGCCCTCTTAGGAGTTTCAGTCTCCTATCTGCGGAGTTATATGATGGAACAAACCTATAGCACAGTAGAGGCCTTTAGCCATTGACGGTTTCAGTCTCCTATCTGCGGAGTTATATGATGGAACAAAAACGATATCAAAGGCGTATGGCGTCTTTTTGTGTTTCAGTCTCCTATCTGCGGAGTTATATGATGGAACTTACTCTCTCCTATGTATGCTACCGGCATAAAATTAGTTTCAGTCTCCTATCTGCGGAGTTATATGATGGAACCGCAATATCATTAAACGCTCGCAGATTATTAGATGTAGGTTTCAGTCTCC
>JASEGT010000123.1 GCA_030018005.1 Actinomycetota bacterium | reverse complement strand
TATATGATGGAACGCAGTTTGATAACTGGTATCAATAGCCAGCTAGCTAGTTTCAGTCTCCTATCTGCGGAGTTATATGATGGAACGGCATAGACAAGGACATTGAGCGGGTATGTTTGTAGTTTCAGTCTCCTATCTGCGGAGTTATATGATGGAACTTAATGTGTAGTATTTGGTGCGGTAAAAATATAACGTTTCAGTCTCCTATCTGCGGAGTTATATGATGGAACTAATTGTTTTTACGATATGTCGATATTAGAGCGTGAGTTTCAGTCTCCTATCTGCGGAGTTATATGATGGAACGTGTTGTATGGCCTTTGTCATAGGTCGCTGTACTAGTTTCAGTCTCCTATCTGCGGAGTTATATGATGGAACACACAAAATTGTCGATGCGTACATGTGCACAAAACAGTTTCAGTCTCCTATCTGCGGAGTTATATGATGGAACGCAGGTCGATGAGCGTGATAACGCGCAGGATATTGACCGTTTCAGTCTCCTATCTGCGGAGTTATATGATGGAACACAATTGAGAAATTCGACGGCTATTGCCTGCTTGAGTTTCAGTCTCCTATCTGCGGAGTTATATGATGGAACAGCGCAGGCGGCGCGACCTACACAATAAACATCACAGTTTCAGTCTCCTATCTGCGGAGTTATATGATGGAACCACGTGTTTAGCTGCGGGAAACCAGGCGAGGGCTTTGGTTTCAGTCTCCTATCTGCGGAGTTATATGATGGAACCAAGATCCTCTCTCTCGACCCGGCCGCGGACTATGACGTTTCAGTCTCCTATCTGCGGAGTTATAT
>JASEGT010000122.1 GCA_030018005.1 Actinomycetota bacterium | reverse complement strand
TATCACAAGGGGCTGAACGAACACAAACTAATTTCAGCACCAGAAATCGACATACTAAACAACAAAGTTTCCTTACAGAGTCAGAAATGGTCTGAGAAATGGGCAGCCATTGAATCAAAGCGACGAGCTATTGTTGGAAAAGAAGCCAATGTTGAAGAAGCAAAATCGCAAACAGACGATAGCATGAAGTGTCTAAGGCAAATCGATAATCTTCTTGTTCATACGCTTTCAATCAATGATGCTGTAGACTGGGATAGCTTAAAGAAAAAGGAAACGTTTGAGGAAAAGCCACCTGTCAAACCAGTCACAATGAGTAAACAAGGATATCCTCCCAGACCAGATAAGCAGTCAGCTGAATATACTCCAGTTTTTGGATTTTATGAACTATTGTTTAAGTCAAAAAAAGACAGAATAATTCAAGACGCTGAGAACAAATATGCAGCGGCTATTACTGCATGGGAGAGCGAAAAACGCACTATTGATGCAGCCAATAATAAGTTGTCTCAAAATTTCGAAGATGAAATGAAAAAGTGGGAGATTGATGTTGCAGCATGGGAAGAAAGAAGAAATAACTTCTTAAGAGAGCAAGCGGATTTCAATCAGAAGATCGATCAAATGAAAGAAGCCTATCTAAGCAAAAACCAAGATTCAATTATTGAGTATTGTGAAATGGTCTTGAACAATTCAGCATATCCGGAGTCTTTCCCCAAGAATTTCGAGCTTGAATATAATCCAGACAACAAAATACTGATCGTGGAATACGAACTACCTTCAGTGGACTGTTTTCCAAAAGCTAAGGAAGTAAAATATGTAGCGTCTAGAAATGAGCTGAAAGAAATATATATTCCTGAATCTCAATTCAATAAAATGTTTGACGATACGATGTACAAAATTACTCTTCGGACAATTCACGAGCTATTTGAAGCTGATATTGCTAATGCCATTGAAGCGATTTCTTTCAATGGCTGGGTGCGAGAGTCAATCCCATTTCTAGTTGAAACTTCCACGGCTCATCTGGCTATGCTACCC
>JASEGT010000121.1 GCA_030018005.1 Actinomycetota bacterium | reverse complement strand
CGACTGCGATGCGCGACGAAGGATTAGTCGGGGGGCGGTTCAAGCTCAAGCTCGACAATCCCGAGCTGCCGTACCGCATCATCGGGGCGATGATAACATTGCGCGATGGCCTCTTCGGCGGCTTCACCGGCGACCAGGCGATTTTTGTACGTATGAGCGCCTTCGAGGCGCTCGGCGGCTTTGCCGATGTCGAGCTTTGCGAAGACATCGATTTCGCGCGTCGCCTGAGGAAGGTCGGTAGAACGACACGGCTGCCGTTGTACGTGACAACCGGGGCGAGGCGTTGGGAAAAAAGCGGGCTCATTAAGACGATTTTGCTCATGTGGATGATAAGGACACTGTTTTACGCAGGGGTGTCGCCGGCGCGGCTGGCGCGGCTCTATGCGGATGTGCGATAGCAAGGAGGGTTTTAGTTGAGCATATGCACCCAAGACCTGTCGGTGATTCAACTCGACAGGAAAAGAATCGATATTTTGCAGGTCAATCTCGGGATGCGCTGCAACCAGGCGTGCGTCCATTGCCATCATAACGCCGGGCCGGGCCGCTCGGAGTTGATGTCGGCTGAGTCCTGCAAGAAGACGCTCTCGTTTTTCGGGTCGAACGACATCTCGACGATTGAGCTTACCGGCGGCGCGCCCGAACTCAACCCGAACTTTAAAGATATGGTCAGGAGCGTGCGCGTGATGGACAGGCATGCGGTGGTCCGCTCCAATCTGACCGTTTTGTTCGAAGATGGCCTTGAGGGGCTGCCCCAGTTTCTCGCCGAGAACCGGGTCGAGCTGGTCTGCTCGCTCCCCTGCTATCTCGAGGTAAATGTCAATTCACAGCGGGGCGAGGGTGTCTACAAGAAGAGTATCGCCGCGTTGAGGATGCTAAACGGGCTCGGTTACGGGCAAGAGGGTTCGGGCCTCCCTCTCTACCTCGTCTATAATCCCGGCGGCGCGTTTCTCCCCGGCGACCCGGCGGCGCTAGAAGCTGACTACCGCTCAAAGCTCAACGATATGCACGGCGTCACCTTCAGCCAACTCTACACCATAACCAACATGCCGATAGGCAAATTCGCAAAGCAGCTCAAGGCTGACGGCGCTTTCGACGAGTACATGAGCCTGCTTAAAGAGAGCGTAAGTGCTCGCCTACTCGACAATGTCATGTGCCGACAGCTTATCAGCGTCGGCTGGGATGGGCGGGTGTTCGATTGCGACTTCAACCAGGCGCTCAATCTGCCGGCTGCCGGCAAAGACAAGAAACTGTGGGAGCACTCGCTCGATGAAATAGTTAACGCGCCGGTAACGCTCGGCGAGCATTGCTATGGCTGCATCGCCGGCAGGGGTAGTAGCTGCAGTGGAATACTCAACTAGGGGCTTGTTTAAATGATTGGGATTATCACCGGCTCGGGGCTCTACGATTTGCCCGGGCTCGAAAAGGTTGAGACAAAAACAGTGGAGACGCCTTACGGCAAGGCCGGTGTGGTCATCGGTGTATTGGATGGGCGCGATGTCGCATTTATCGCGCGGCACGGCGCCGATCACGATTACCTGCCGAACTTAATCAACCATCGCGCCAACATATACGCTCTGCAAGAGGTGGGCGCGCGCGCCATAGTCGCCGCCTCGGTGATGGGCGTGGTCGACGGCTCGCTTGATTTGGCGCGGGTGATTCTCTTCGACGACCTCTACTTTCCCGACAACCGCCTGCCCGGCGGCGAAATCTGCACGTTCTTCACCGAAGCGGGGCAGCCGCGTCGCGGCCACTACATGTTCGCTTCGCCGTTTTCAGCGGCGATGCGTTCTCTTGCCTTGCGGGCGGCAAGCGGTGTCGAGGTAAG
>JASEGT010000120.1 GCA_030018005.1 Actinomycetota bacterium | reverse complement strand
CTTCGGTGCTTGCCGCAATTAAAACTGCCGCTCAGTCGGAAGGTTTGATTCTAGACCCGACATATACAGGAAAAGCATTTGTCGCACTCCTCGATCTTGTCGATAATGGAGAGATAGAGACCGGAGCGCGCGTGTTGTTTTGGCATACGGGCGGCCTTTTAAATCTTTTGGCTTCAGGGCACTATATTGAGGAGCTTCTAAGGTAATGAACATATTGTTGACTTGCGCAGGACGTCGAAACTACTTGGTGCAGTATTTTATGGAAGCGCTTAAGGGCCGCGGAAAGATGTTCGCGGTCGACTCTAATCCGGATGCAGCGGCTTTACAGGAAGCCGATGAATCTATCTTGGTGCCGCTGTTGGGCGATCCAGAGTACTTCGATATTTTGAGGAGTATTTGCAGAGAGAATCGAATCCGCTTGCTGCTATCGCTCAATGATCTGGAGTTGCCGTTGCTCGCGGAACAGCGCAAAAGTTTTCTTGAGATCGGCACTATCCCGGTCGTCTCAGAACCTGAAGTCATCGATGTGGGTTATGACAAATATCGTACATGCGAGTATCTGAGTGCGCGGGGGATAGGCGTGCCGCAGACCTATACGACGCTGGAAGACGCACGTGAGGCTATCGCCCGGGGTGATATCGCATTCCCTTTGATGATCAAACCTCGCTGGGGTACCGCGTCAATCGGTATTGAGTATGTAGAAGACATCGGCGAGCTGGAAAGCGCATACGTTCTAGCTAAGAAACGGATCAAAAGAAGTATGCTGGCGGAAACCAGCATGAAAGATTTTGAACGGTCGATTCTGATTCAAGAATTTCTCGATGGGGAAGAGTATAATCTTAATATTGTCAATGACCTTAACGGCAAATATGCCGCAACGCTGGCTATACGCAAGCTAACAATGCGAGCAGGTGAAACAGACAGGGCTATCACTGTAGACAATAAGGACATGCAAGCGCTGGGAGCGAAGATAGGGTCGACGCTTGGGCATGTAGGGAATCTTGATTGTGATGTGTTTGTGATCAAAGGAAAATCATATGTGTTCGACATGAATCCTCGTTTCGGGGGAGCATATCCGTTTTCGCATGTAGCTGGTGCAAACATTCCGGCAGCGCTTATAGCTTGGGCGAACGGGGAAGAGCCAGACCCCGACTGGCTCAGGCTAGAGCCGGGTGTGACCTCGTCCAAGTGCGACCGTCTGGTTGTGAAGAAGCAATTGCGGGCTGGTGCTATCAGCGTTGCAGAGCTGGGGCCCAGGTTGGGCGAACTTGAAATAGACTGGCAGTCTCCACGCGAGAGCCTGTCATCTGAACCGGGTGAGTTATCGTGAGCACCAACGACGAACTCGCTATCAACGGCGGCAACCCCATCCGCACGAAACCGTTCGCACCCTGGCCCCACTTCGATCAAGACGAAATCGATGCAGCGACCGCAGTTCTTAAGTCGGGCAAGGTAAACTACTGGACGGGCGATGAAGGCCGGCTGTTCGAGCGTGAATTCGCCGCTTACACTGGCTGCGATTATGCTGTAGCCCTCGCGAACGGAACCGTCGCGCTTGAGCTGGCGCTTTACGCGCTCGGCATAGGCCCCGGCGACGAGGTCATCGTGCCTAGCAGAACTTTCATCGCATCGGCGAGTGCCATCGTCATGCGTGGTGCAACGCCGGTCATGGCAGATGTCGACCCGGTGAGCCAGAATATAACCGCCGAGACCGTAGCCGCCGCCATGACCCCGAAGACGCGAGCGATAATCGTCGTGCACCTCGCGGGATGGCCGTGCGACATGGATCCTATCAATAAATTGGCGCGAGAGCATGGCCTCGCGGTCATCGAAGACTGCGCCCAAGCACACGGCGCCACGTATAAAGGACGCGCGGTCGGCTCGCTCGGCGACGTCGCGGCGTTCTCGTTCTGCCAGGATAAGATTATAACGACTGGCGGAGAAGGCGGGATGCTTACCACTAACAATAAAGATGTCTGGGAGAAGGCCTGGTCGTTTAAGGACCACGGGAAGAGCTTGGACGCGGTATATAACCGGCAACACCCGCCGGGTTTTCGCTGGGTCCATGAGACATTCGGGACGAACTGGCGACTGAC
>JASEGT010000011.1:27973-45420 GCA_030018005.1 Actinomycetota bacterium | reverse complement strand
ATCAGAGGCTATTCGCGATGTAAAACATGAAGAACACGACCGGCTGATGGAGTGGCTTGGCGGCAAATTTGACCCCGAGCGTTTCAATCCGGCTGAGGTTGCGTTTGACGACCCCAAAGAACGCCGGGCGAGCTGAAGGGTAAGGTTATTGGGGAACGTTTACTGCGTCCTGCCCCCAAACATTATAGATAAGGCGCTAGCTTCAAACTTAGGGGTTAGTATGCTATCCTGCGTCTAGGAGGCATCTTCATGAAAAACGTGATTATCGATCAAAGCATACAGCATGGTCAGCCTGTTATAGAGGGCACACGAGTTCCGGTAGCTGTTATCCTGGGTGCGCTCGCCGGCGGGATGACGTTTGATGAGATTAAAAAGGAATACGACATTACCGACGAAGATATCCGTGCTGCATTGCGTTATGCTGCCGAGCTTGCCGCAGATGAAAAAGTGATTTCCCTAAAGAAAACGTCATGAACAAATTCTTGCTTGATGCAGGAGTTCCACGGTCAATCCAACAATTCCTCGAGGGCCAAAATTGCTCAATAACGCATGTTGCCAGCAAGTTTCATATCCAAGGGTTAAAAGAAGATGATTTGCCGGTGCCGGAACAGCATTCCTTCGCTAAATACCTTGCTGTTTAGGGGATTAAAGGACGAATACATGAAGCGACATCTTATCACAGCCATTGTTCTGCTTTCACTTCTTTTCCCGTTTCAAGCATCCGCAAACGATGGCTACAGCGGCGGGGTCGGGGAGACGCCGATGCCGCGAAACAGTAAGGACATCGTCATGGCGAAAGAGGTCGTCCACGTCATCCTCCATGAGGACTTTGCCGAGGTCGAGTGCGCTTACCAGTTCAAGAACACCGGCAAGGCGCAGGCGGTCATGATGGGCTTCCCCGAGCGGCCTCACCAGGACAGCGATTTTTTGCCTATAACGATATTTCGGGCGTTTATCGACGGTGACGAGATACCGGTCAAGATGACCGAGGTCGCGCTAAAGCCGGGTCAATTCGGCTACGAGGAATATGGCGAGAAGTCGAACTGGTTCATTCAGGAGGTGCCGTTTAAGGCTGGGGAGACGAAGGTCGTTGTAAACCGCTACCTCGCACCACATGGTGGGACGGTGTCGCCGGCATCTTCGTACATGACGAACTTCGCCTATATCCTTCATACCGGCGCGACCTGGAAGGACAAGCTCGGTCGCAGCGACGTCAGCGTAACGTTTGCGGGCGGCTTCACTTGGGATAGCTTTAAGCCGGATGTCAAAGCGTATGAGGAGATAGATTACGCGGTGCCACAGGGTGATTTCGTGCGGCCGGAGGGCTACCGCAAGACCGATACCGGAGTATCCTGGACCTTTACCAACTTCGAGCCGAAAGCACCGGACGATAATATCTCTGTTGGCTTTTTCCGCGATGCACGAGTCGATGGGTCCGATGTGCCGGCGGCCTCCGCGAGTTCGTGGCTCGATACCAGCAGTTACAAATACCCGCCCTCGCAAGCGTTTGACGGCGATATTCAGACCGCCTGGGCGGAAGGGGCAGCGGGAGCAGGCATCGGTGAATCTCTCAAGGCGGTGTTCAATAAGCCGCGCAAGGTGGCCGAGGTGCGTATCTTGCCTGGGTATACGAAGCGGTTCGACCTCTTCAAGAAATACAGCAGGCCAAAGGCGGCGACTCTCAAGTTCTCGGAAGGCACGACCATGCGGGTAAAATTAGAAGACGCTCCTGAGGTCCAGTACATCACGCTTGACACCCCTATAGTAGCGAAATGGGCCGAGCTTACGATTGACGACGTATACAAGGGAGATGTCGGAGCGGATACTTATATCACCGAGATAGAGTTTGCGTCAGCAAAGACTCCCGAGCGCCTTGATGCGCTTAGCAAGCTAGGCATCAAGAAAGAATCAAAACCATCGACAGCAGACGATGCCACGACGAGCGCCGGCGAGGGTACAAACAGCGCCGATGCTACATCTGCGATTGAGACGTCGGCGGCGCAATCGAGCGGCAAGAAGCAGGCGACAAAGGTGTTCATACTGCAGCTTGTGGTAGTCGCGCTCGGCGCGGCAGCAGCCATATTTATTCTCAATACCAGGCGTCGCAAGGGCAAACGAGACACTTAGTCCTAGTGTGTTGATCGTCTGTGAGTCGGTGGGAAGTAGCTGGCAATTCTAAAATTCTCGTAAAAAGCACTTGAATAACCACGGGGTTTGTCGAATTTATATTATTTCTAACAACGCCCCTCTTTTTCATCCTTGCCATGCTGCATACAGGAAAGGTTACTCTTCTATAGCTTAGCGCCAATGTGCTTAAGCACAACTAGTTGACAACCCCATACTCAACCGCTAACTTAGTTATTATTGTGTTGCGTTGCCATCTATTATGGTGCCGCTGAATCGGGTATATTATTTTTGGCAATAACTATAGGAGAGACCGATGAATGAAGATATCCTGAAATACATTGCGACGAAGCATGATTTAGAGGAATTAGGCATAGTGCTGAGGGATGAATTTAGACAGTCTCAAAGCGAGGTTCTCTCGCGACTCGATAAGATCGTTACAATGGTAATGCGCCATGATCAGGAACGCTTATTTACGTTTGAGTACGTAAAAAGGGTTGAGGGAGAAGTTGAGAAGATTGAGACAAAGGTCGAGAAAAGCCGCAAGGATATTGAGCATATTAAGGACATACTAAAGACCAGTTAGCGCATCCTATTCAAAATCTATCTTCCAACTTGGCCTTTTTGCGAATTGAATCTGGCATAGCAAAACCAAGCGTGAAGAGCGGAGAATACCGGCTGAAGCCTCTATTTGCTAAAGGTAGGCTTATGAAACGAAAATACGATACCGTTTACGAATTCAACATCACGCTCAAAGAGATAGAGCCGCCTATCTGGCGTTGCATCCAGGTTCCCGGGACGTACACCTTCTGGGACCTGCATGTGGCGATTACAGATGCGATGAGCTGGTGGGATTACCACCTACATGAGTTCGAGCTAATTGATCCCTTCGGCGGCGAGAAGACAATAATCGGGATGGTTGATGATGATATAGAAATGTTTGACGATAGGGAGGTACTTCCCGAGGAAACATGCGAGATCGGCGATTGGTTCTCGCCGCAAAACAACAAGGCGCGTTATCTCTATGACTTTGGAGACGGCTGGGAGCATGAGGTGGTGCTGGAGCGGATTTTGCCGAGAGAGAAGGGTGTAGAATACCCGGTTTGTACCGGCGGGGAGAGAGCGTGCCCTCCTGAAGACTGCGGCGGGGTGGGCGGCTATGCGGAATTATTAGAGGCGGTCCGCGATGTAAAACATGAAGAACACGACCGGCTGATAGAGTGGCTCGGCGGCAAATTCGACCCGGAGCGTTTTAGTGCGGCTGAAGTGGAGTTTGACGACCCCAATGAGCGCCGGGCGGTGGCTTTTGGCGGAAGAGAAGGCATCAAGCTCCCGCTTTTACATGCGAGAAACAGCAAGAAGTGGTTCCCCGAAGAGGTGGAAGATGATGTCGAAGCCCAGGCTTTGCAGGCCAAGGCAAAAGCGGCCGCTGCCGGCAGCGAGCTTCGTCTCGACACAATAGCACTCCTAGACTACATCGGCGAACGCGGCCTCAGACTTACCCAGGCGGGCAACCTGCCCCTAAAAGACGTGCGCGCCATCAACGATTTATTTGTCGAGCCGGAAGAGCTGGACGACCGAATAGGGGACCGCATTTTTAAACTAAGGACAGAAGAGGAGGCGCAACGGGTAAGGTTCTTGCGGGTTTTGTCCCAAAAAGCCGGGCTCACAAAAGTTCGCAATAACAAGATTTCCATAACGAAAGCGACGGCAAGTTTTCTTAAGCAAGACCCGTATGAGCAGCTTAAATTGCTTCTTGTTGCCTGGCTAACAAAAGACCACTGGGGAAGGCTCATACACTGGCCGGAGCTGGTTGAGCTGATCATGGAAAGAGCGTACGATGTAGCGGAGCATATATCGCGGCTGGCGGTCGGCGAAAGAATTGACTACTATACATTTGAACAGAGTCTCCTTAGTGAGCTTCGTCTCGGGTTTGCAACCGAAGACCAGGATAGCGCAAGGCGTTTCTCTTATATGGCAGTTGCCCGGTCGATACTCTTGCCGCTTGAGTGGTTTGGCGTGGTATCCCTTGAGCGGGTTGAGCGCGAATACGGCAGTAGTAATATTGTCGCACTGCACTTAACGGAGCTGGTAAAGAGTGTTTTTACCAGTAACTTGGGCTAATAGAAAACATCGTTTAAATTCGGCGAACGGCGGGCTTCGCTTGATATTACCAAAAACACTTCAACTATTACCGATTCTAAATAACAAATACCACCTCTAGAAATAAACCTCAACCGCCGACCCCGAAGCCCCAACTCCCTCGGCGACCCCGAAGATTGTTTTAGCGACATGCTCGGGGGTCATCATTTTCGACGGGTCTTCCCAGGGGTGCATATCTAGATGGAGTTTGGTGGCTACTCCGCCGGGAAGGATGGCGTAGACCTTGATTCCGGTCCCGCTCGTTTCATCGGCTACAACTTGCACCAGGCCAACCAGGCCGAATTTTGACGCGCTATATGCCGAATACTTAGCTTGGCCCTGCACGCCAAGCCCGGAGGAAATGTTGATAATAACCCCGCTGCCTTGCCGCTTCATAATGGGAAGAACAGCGCGCATGAAGAGAAAGCTTCCCTTGAGATTCGTCTTTATAACCTCGTCCCACTCATCATCTGTGGTTTCCTCAATCGGTTTCCAAACGGCAATCCCGGCGTTGTTTATCAAGATGTCGATGCGCCCGAACCGCTCCAGCACGGCCTTGACGACATAATCAACGGAATCAGGATCGCGAACATCCCCGACCAATCCCTGGAGCCCCTCGCAGCCGCTGCCGGCGCCCTGGTCGGCCGTGAGCTTATCCACTGCCTCATCGACATGGTTCTGATGGCGGCAGAAAATGGCCGTGTTGTCGCCGTTTCGCAAAAACTCCGCCGCAGCGGCCAGCCCTATGCCGCGCGTCGACCCGGTTATTAGCACCACCCGACCGACATTACTTTCGCGTTTATCCTGAATAGACTTGTCCATGTATGTTTTGTACCCATTTGCATGATGGCCGAACGATAGAACGCCTATCGCGCTGATTATGTGCATAATGCATGAGATAGACAACAATGCGCACTCCATGGGCAGGAATTATCGTCGTCGTGGACTATTGCTCGCACTCGATATGCTTCTCCGTCCCGTAAAAAGATCGGAACCGCCTAAAACCTTCATCTTCAGCAGTACTATCTCCATTAAACCGCAATCATATATACGATGCCGCCATATACAACTATAATAGTGTTTGCGGCACCCTATAAAGGAGTATTGAATGGCACTGCGAGTTAAGCTGACGGTTGCTTTAGTGGCGATGATGTTATTACTCATAGTTGTCAGCCTGGGGCTGCAGGGTTGTGCTCGCAATTCAACGCAACCGGAAAGCCGGGCTAAATCTGAGACAAAAACGAGCGAAGTCGAAGACCAAAGACGGAGCACTAAGACGGAAAAATCATTTGATGCGGGGCAAGAAGCGCTAACGATAAAACCAACGACAGAAACCGCCGGTCTCTACCATGCCGTCAAGGGTGCTGATAGGGTAGTTATCTCGGTTGTGGCGGATATTATCGACGACCGGGAGAAAGAGACTGTTCTGAGTAGCTTTAATACGCAAGACCCGGTTTTCTGGGACATCATGCGCGCGGTGACATCGGCGAATAAGCAAGGCTCCGCGTGACTTTGACTGAGTAATTATATAATTCGCTGGTACAGCGGAGACAAGGTTTTGGGAGAGGCGTTGGTACACCGGGACTCCGGACTGATGGCGCTGAGCTATGAGGGCATGCCTGTCCCGGAGAAGACTGAACTCTATAGTCCCGATGAGAATATTTTCGTTCCGGCTGAGGGGCTTGGAGTGATTAGCAGGGCGGCCGAGAGTAACTTTGCTAAGGAGAAATAAGTGGCACAGCTAACAATTCCTTAAACTCGAGCGAGAACCATCTTAAAGAAGCGCAAAGGGACGGGCATCGGATTCAGCCTATTTTCGTTTCCCATCGCGTAGCTGGAATCCGATATAGCCGATGTACGTCCCTTTACCTCTTTACCTTTACTTTGCCTTTATGTCAAACCATTTCGGCGATAAGAACATTTTCCATCCTAAAATACTTTTTAAATATAATCTTTAGGCAAGTCCGAACTAGCCGATACTAAATCGAAGCAACCTCCCTCGCTCGACTTATTTAGTCGAAGTCAAGGGATAAGACCACGTTGTATAGGAGGAATAGATATGGTAATTGCACAATGGAACGACAGCTTGGCAACCGGCGTTGATAAGGTGGACACGCAACATAAAGAGATAATAAGGATGATAAACGAGTCCCACGAAGCTCTATCCCAGGGGAAAGGCCGTGTGCATGTTGAAAAAGCCATCGGCTTTCTTTCAAGCTATGTCGTCGATCACTTCAAGGGCGAGGAAGAATTGATGGCCAAGCACGACTATCCCGCGCGCGCCGATCATGTACGCCAACATGAAGCGTTTCTTAAAGATTTCACTAGGCTTGTAAGCGAGTACAATACGGGCGGTAGCTCCTCGGCGCTGGCCATCAACTTCCAGCAGTCGGTTGTGAAGTGGCTTGTCAATCACATTATGAAAGTCGACAAGGACATGGCCGAATTCTTGATCGCAGAATCCGGCAACAAGGTCGCATAGGTACGTTGCGTTCTATGTTTGAAGACTAACGAGAGGCCCGCTAATCGTACGGTTTTAAATCCGGCGAACGGCGGGCTTTTCAAACGGCTCGCCCCGCTCGCCATATCTCGCATAGCTATAGAAATCTCGATTTGCTATGATATTAAGCATGATTATAGCGATTGATGGGCCGGCGGCCTCTGGAAAAAGCACAGTAGCGCGGGAAGTGGCGAAACGACTCGGCTTTAAATATATCGATACGGGAGCGATGTACCGGGCGGTTACCTGGAAGGCGCTCCGCGATAAGATCGACATATCGAGCGAAGACGCGCTGACGGCCCTGGCAAGAAATGCGCGGATTACCATCAGTGAACTCGAGGACACGCGTTACGCGGTCACCATCGACGGCGAAGACGTGACCGAGGCCATCAGGGAGCCAAAGGTAAGCGCGGCGGTCTCGTCGGTCGCGAAGCTTCCGGGCGTGCGCGCCACGCTCGTTAAGAAACAGCAGAGCTACGCGGGCATTTACCCGGACATGGTAGTCGAAGGGCGCGATATCGGCACGGCGGTCTTTCCCGACGCGGACATCAAGATATACCTCCAGGCCTTACCTGGCGAACGGGCTAAACGCCGACAGCGCGAGCTGAAAGAAAAAGGCCATCTGATAGAGGTCGTCTCGGTTGAGCGAGACATCCTCAAGAGGGACAAGATCGACAGCACGCGAGCGACCGGACCCTTGGCAAAAGCGGCCGATGCGCTCATCGTCGACACCACCGAGAAGACGATAGGCCAGGTCGTACAGGAAATTATCGGCCTCGCCAAAAAGAGTTGATAGGGCGATGTACTATCGTATCGCTTATCTAATCCTCGTACCATTATTCAAGATACTCTTCCGCTATAAGATAGAGGGCGGCAACAATATCCCAAAAGAGGGACCTTTCATTCTGGCCGCCAATCATGCGAGTTACCTCGACCCCGCTATGAGCGCGCTCGCGGCAGCACCGCGTGAGGTAAATTTCATGGCTAAAGCAAGCCTCTTCAGATTCCCCGTCTTCGGAACGTTCTTGCGGATGATGAACTCGTTTCCGGTAAATCGGGACACAATAGACCGGGCGGCGATAGTCACCACAATAAGGCTGCTGGCGGAAGGCAAACCGGTAGTGATGTATCCCGAGGGGACAAGGATAAAGGGCGGCCGGTTAGGGGAGCCTTTGCCCGGAGTGGCGATGCTGGCGGTAAAGACAGGAGCACCCATAGTGCCGGTAGGTATTATCGGGACCGGCGACGTGCTGCCTGTGGGTGCGAAGTTCCCGCGTTTGCGTGCGCTCAAGGCGCGGGTTGGCGAGCCGATTAGGGTCGATGGCCTGGTCGCGACGGAGCGCAAGGCGAAAGAAGCGGAATTGACTGGTAAAATGATGGCAGAAATTGGTAAACTAGTCGCTGGTGATTAAACTTTGAAGATTACGATGGCAAAACACGCGGGATATTGTTACGGGGTGCAGCGGGCGTTGAAGATGGCGCGCGAGGCTACCGAGCGCTCGTCTAAACCGATACATACGCTCGGACCTATTATCCACAACCCCCAAGTAGTCGAAGCGCTCGAACGGCAAGGCGTCAATGCGGTCGGCTCGGTCGACGAGGTCACCGAAGGGACGATAATCATTCGGACGCACGGCGTCGACCCGAAAATCATGGATATAGCCAAGGATAAAGGGCTCGAAGTCGTCGATGCGACCTGCCCGTTTGTGGCGAAGGCGCAGGACAAAGCGGCGAAACTAATTGCCGATGGGCACGACGTGATAATTGTGGGTGAGCGAAATCATCCCGAGGTGGCGGGTCTGCTGGCGTGCGCGGCGAACCGGGCGATCGTCGTCGAGAACGCCCAAGAACTCGATGGTCTCGGCAATATGGAGACTGTAGGGGTAGTAGTCCAGACGACGCAATCAGTCGAGAACCTGCGGAGCATCGTCGACGGCCTGATGGACAAGACCAAGGAACTGATAGTCTATAATACGATATGCAGCGCGACGAGCCAGCGCCAGAGCGCGGCGGCGGAGCTTGCCGGGAGTGTCGATATGATGCTGGTGGTGGGCGGCAAAAACAGCGCCAACACAACAAGGCTCAATATCATCTGTAAGGAAAAGAACCGGCGGACGCACCATATCGAGACCGCCGATGAGATAGAGGTCGCGTGGCTGGAGGGTGTCGGCAACGTCGGCATCACCGCGGGCGCGTCGACCCCCGATTGGATTTTAAAAGAAGTCATCGACTACCTGGGGTCGGATTGATATGGCCCCTCCTGAGATTTATGAGATAAAAAGGGGGGGCCTCGCCGAAAAGCACGACTTGCGAACCGGCGACGCGATACTCTCGATGAACGGAAAGCCGCTCCGCGATATTCTCGACTTTGAGATGGCGGCGTCCGAGCGTGAGGTAACGCTCATGGTGCTGCGGAGCTGCTGTATCTTAAAGATAGTAATCGAGAATCCCTCGTATGAGAGCCTCGGAATAGTCTTCGATACCTCGCTCTTCGACGGCATAAAGACCTGCGCGAACAAGTGTGTCTTCTGTTTTATAGACCAGTTGCCGCCGGGTATGCGCCGCGATGTCTATGTGAAAGACGATGATTACCGGCTCTCCTTTCTTTACGGGAATTTTGTGACCTTGACCAACATGGGGAGCGAGGATGTTGAGCGAATCATAGGCGACCGCATCAGCCCGCTCTATGTCTCGCTCCATGCGACGGAGCCCGCGCTCAGGACGCACATGCTCGGGCGCAAGAAGGGTGACGACTCGCTCGGGCACTTGAAGCGTATGACCGAAGCGGGAATCGAGGCCCACATCCAAATCGTCCTCTGCCCCGGATTGAACGACGGCGAGGTGCTGGCTAAAACCGTCGACGACCTGGCTTATGGGTACAATAACATCGAGTCGGTCGGGATTGTGCCGGTGGGGCTTACGGGGTACCGGGAAGGCCTCTGTGAGTTGAGCGTGTTTTCAAAGCAAGACGCCAAGGCGCTCATCGAAGAGGTATCGGCGTGGCAGCGAAAGTTCGAGGCTGAAAAGGGCCGCGCCTGGGTCTATCTTGCGGATGAGTTCTATATATCGGCCGGCGACGACCTGCCGCCGCTCGAGCATTACGATGACTTACCGCAAATAGAGAACGGCATAGGCTTGTCGCGTTTGTTTATCGACGAGGCGCGCACCGCGATGGAGGAGCTTAAGCAAACATTACCCGCTCAAAAGCTTGCCGTCGTGACGGGGACGCTCTTTGCACCCGTCTTGAGAAGGGTTATTGAGGAGCTAGAGCGAACTCATAAGCTTAATATAGAAGTCATAGCGGTGGACAATCTCTTCTTTGGGGGATATGTCAACGTGACCGGTCTTTTAGCCGGGAGCGATATAGTCGCGGCGGTCGGCGCGTGGCTCAAAGAACATGAGCGACCCGACCTTTTGTACCTGCCGGACGTGCTGCTCAATGCGGACGGCCTCATGCTCGATGATTCGACGCCGGAGACGGTCGCCGAAAAACTCGGCCTGAATTTCAGGGTAATCGAGAGTACGGGCACGGGCTTTATCAACAGCCTGGCAAAGTAGTTGATACTTAAGCTGAACCGGCGATGAGCTCTTCTCTGAACAGCAGAGTAATCTTTTGGAGCCGGCAATTTTTCAGACAGTCGAATAGTCGATTGTTTTAGTGCTTGATTTGTTTTGCGGAACTTGGAGGTAGAACACGAAAGATGACATATCCTTTAGTCGCTGTTGTCGGCCGGCCCAACGTCGGTAAGTCAACGCTTGTAAACAGAATAGTCTCACAGCAGCTCGCCATAGTCCACGAGACGGCGGGTGTCACACGCGACCGCAACTACGTTGAAGCCGAGTGGAACGGCAAGACCTTCACGATAATCGATACCGGTGGTATAGATTTCGGGGAAGACGTTTCGATGGGGCAACTCATCACCGACCAGGCGATGCTGGCCATCGAAGAAGCCGATGTGATTGTGCTCGTTGTCGACGGTATAGTCGGCCAAATGCACGAGGACGAGATGGTAGCCAAAGTACTGCGCGCGTCCAAGAAACCAATCGTGCTCGCTGTAAACAAGATTGACGATATGGCGCACGAGGCGGCGATTTACGATTTCTACAACCTCGGCCTGGGTGACCCTCATCCCGTTTCGAGCACCCACGGCCGCGGCGTCGGCGACCTGCTCGACGTAATAGCGGCACTAATCCCCTCGGTCGAGCGGATAGAAGATATCCAAGAGGTAAAAGTCGCAATCGTCGGGAGGCCGAATGTCGGCAAGTCGTCGATTATAAATAAGATTTTAGGGGAAGAGCGGGCGATAGTTAGCGATATTCCGGGCACGACCCGCGACACTATCGACACCGTCCTCGAAAAAGACGGCGTCATCTACCGCTTTATCGACACGGCGGGGCTGAGGCGACAGTCGAGCGTCAAGGAGGACGTCGAATATTACAGCTTTGTGAGGTCGTTGCGGGCGCTCGATAGGGCCGACATCGCGGTCATCGTTATCGATGCCGTCGAAGGCCCATCCACCCAAGACCAGAAGATTGCTAATTTGGCCGAAGAGCGAGGCTGCGCGAGCATCCTTGTCCTCAATAAGTGGGATTTGATGGACGACCCGGAATGGGCGGCAAAGGTACAGGATCTCCTCGAAAACAAGATGCGGTTTCTGGATTATGCGCCGCGCCTCAAAGTATCGGCCGAGACCGGGATGGGAATTCATAAGATATTCGAGCAGCTCAAAATAGTAATGGGCGAATATGAAAAGAGGGTTTCGACCTCGGCGCTGAACGGGCTGGTAATGAAGATAAAATCGGAGGGCTTCCAGCCGTCGAAGGGCGGGAGGACGCTCAAGATAGCCTATGCCGCGCAGATACGAATAAAGCCCCCGGTATTCGTCTTCTTCGTCAATCACCCGGACCTTGTTACCGATTCCTATAAGCGGTATATTGAGAACCAGATTAGAGACGTGTTCGTCTTTACCGGCACCCCTTTGAACATCCAGTTTAGAAGTAAATATACATAGGGTGCCGTCGTCGCTTATAGCCGCAATCCTTAAGAGATCGCAATCCTTGAGAGTTAGCCATAGGAGCTTTAATTGCTATACCTGACAGCCGCATTGGTCGTTTTCGCATACTTACTGGGGTCGGTGCCTTTCGGGCTGGTCGTAGGCAAGCTTCTCTTTCATGTAGACATAAGAGAGCACGGAAGCGGAAATATAGGAGCGACCAACGCTTATCGAACGCTCGGGCCGGTCGCGGGAGCGGTGGTGTTGACCGGAGATGTGCTGAAAGCGATGATACCGGTCTTTGCGGTAAGATATCTCTTAGCAGGCACACCAGAGGCGGTGCCTCTCGCCAGCGTCGTAATCGGCTTGGTCGCCATCATCGGCCACAGCTATTCGATATTCTTAAAGTTCGGCGGAGGCAAAGGGATGGCGACCGCGGGTGGTCTCATACTGGCGCTCTGGCCGTTGGCCGCACCGATTCTACTCGGTATTTGGATAGTGGTCATAGCGGTGACGCGATATGTCTCGCTCGGCTCGATAATAGTGGCGATACTCTTGCCGGCCTTGGTCTATTTGATGTACCCGAAGACCGAGTATATAATATTCGCGCTCTTGGCGGGGCTGGTAATAATCTATCGGCATCGCTCGAACATCGCTCGGCTTATCGCCGGCGAAGAGCTTAAGATAGGGACGAAAACTGAAGCAGAGGAAGGCTAAGCTGAAAAAGATAGCGGTAATCGGCGCAGGCAGTTGGGGAACGGCCATAGCGAACTTGCTCGCCAACAAGGGATACGAGGTAACGCTGTGGGGGCGGGACGTTTTGGTCGTCGACGCGATAAACACCACCAAACACCACCCCAAATACCTTACCGACGTGGTGATAAACCCGGCGGTCAATGCGACCTGCGATTTAGAAGCTGCGGCGGACGGAGCCGACGTCGTCGTTATGGCGACCCCGTCGCACGTGACGCGAGAGACGCTTTCGCGATTGAGCGACGGCATCCGGGGCGAGACGGTCGTTGTCAGCCTGGCCAAGGGAATCGAAGAGCACAGCCTGAAGCGTATGTCTCAAGTCATGCGTGAAGTACTCCGTCCGGAGATGAGAAATCGCGTGGCTATTCTGTCAGGGCCGAACCACGCCGAAGAAGTTAGCCGGAGTATTCCGTCGGCTACGGTAATCTCCAGCCCCAGCCAGAGCATCGCTAATCAATTGCAGGATATATTTATGACGCCATACTTTCGTGTATATACCAACCCGGATTTGACCGGGGTCGAGATGGGCGGGGCGGTAAAGAACGTCATCGCGATAGCCGCCGGTATCTCGGACGGCCTCGGTTTTGGCGATAATACCAAAGCGTCGCTTTTGACCCGCGGCCTCGCCGAGATGATACGCCTCGGCACGGCGATGGGCGCCGACGCGCGGACCTTTGCGGGCCTGGCGGGCATCGGCGACCTGGTCGTGACCTGCATGAGCCAGCATAGCCGTAACAGGCGGGTCGGCGAGATGCTCGGCAAGGGCATGAACCTTACGCGGATATACGCGGAGATGAACATGGTCGCCGAGGGCATACGGACGGCTTCGGCGGTGGCCAAGCTCGCCGAGGAGTATCGGATAGACATGCCGATAACGGAGAATGTGCGCAATGTTTTATATCTGGACAAGAACGCGCTGGAATGCGTATCCGAGTTGATGTCGCGCGGAGCGGTGGAGGAGATGCAAGGCGTCGAATGGGAAGCCGATTAGCGAGCCACGGGCTCATCATCTATAAAGGGCCGCTATGCGTGCCGGGACAGACCGGCATAGCACGGCAAAAAACAAACAAACAGGGAGCGCAACGATGAAAATTCTGCAAATCTCACCTCCATGGATACGGGTACCACCTCTTGGTTACGGGGGCATCGAGCTGGTCGTAGGGCTGCTCGCCGATGAGCTTACAGACCGTGGTCACGATGTGACGCTTATGGCGACCGGTGATTCCGATACCAAAGCCCACCTCGAGTACCTATTCAAGGAGGGGCAGACCTCGAAACTCGGCATGACGGTATACGATGCGATGCAGGTTAGCGAGGCGTACAAAATCGCCGACGAGTTCGATATCGTCCATGACCACAGCGGCTTTCTGGGCGTGGCGTTTTCGCATAAACTAAGGCCGCCGATGCTCCACACCCTCCATGGCCCCTTCACGGCGGATACCTCGCGATTCTATGAGCACTTCAAAGACGCGGCTTACTACAATGCCATTAGTGAGTATCAGAAGAGTTGCCTCGACGGCTTGAACTATGTAAAGACCGTCTACAACGCGGTCGATGTCGAGAAATTCGAGTATTGCGAAGAAAAGGACGACTACCTTATCTTGGTCAGCAGGGTGTGCCCCAACAAGGGCACCCATCTGGCGATAAAAGTCGCCAAAGAGCTGGACAAGAAATTGATTCTGGTCGGCAAGATAGACCCGATAGATATGGACTATTTCGCAACCCAAGTCGAGCCCGAAGTCGATGGTGAGCAGATAATCTTCACCGGGGAGGTCGGCGATGCCGAGAAGCGCGAGCTTTTGAAGAAAGCCGAGTGCTTTGTCTTGCCTCTCCAGTGGCCGGAGCCGTTTGGGTTGGTAATGACCGAGGCAATGGCCTGCGGCACGCCGGTCGTCGTCATTAGAAACGGTTCCTCTCCCGAGGTGGTGGTCGATGGCAAGACCGGCTTTGTCGTAGACACGGTCGCCGAGATGAGCGACGCGGTGAAGCGGGCCGGCGAGATAGACCCGAGGGCTTGCCGCGAGCACGTCGAAAAGAATTTCAGCCCGGCAAAGATGACCGACGGGTATGAAGAGAACTACAGATTTATCTTGAATAAATAGGTATGGATATATACAGCACACTCGTAGAATTTAAAGCACACCCCGGTGTGACCGGCATCTTCAGCGACCTCGATGGGACGTTGAGCGCTATTGCCCAGACGCCGGAGAGCGCGTCGGTCACCACAGGTGTCCGCGAGGTGCTTACAATGCTCAAAGAGCGATACAAAGTCGTCGGCATCGTCAGCGGGCGCGCCTCGGACGACGCCAAGCGCATGGTCGGGCTAGACGACTTACTGTATATCGGCAGCCACGGAGTCGAATGGATTGAAGAGGGCGAGCGCCATTACGCACCCGAGGTGAAGAAGTATTTAGACATGGCGCCCAGCCTCCATAACGAACTCAGCGATTATTTTACCAAGACCGACATCCGGGTCGAGAAGAAAGATCTGGGGGCGGCGCTCCACTACCGGTTATCCGCCGACAAGGACGCGGCCCTCGCCTTAATCGAACCGGTCGTCGAAAAGATGCTCGCGAAGTATCCGATGAAGGTGGTACGAGGTCGTTTTGTCGTTGAACTCAAACCCGATATCGGGCTCGACAAAGGGGACACCATTATCGCGGTATGTCTGCGGGAAGGGCTGGCGAACGTGCTCTACATCGGCGACGATGTCACCGACATCGATGCTTTTAAAGCTCTACGCAGGCTAGAAGAGACGGAGAATTTCAAGGCGGTCTCGGCAGCGGTGGCATCGAACGAGGCGGCCGCGGAGGTCGCGGAAGCAGCCGATTTTTCGCTTGCCGGGGTAGACGAGGTCGAAGAGCTGCTGAGATGGCTCGCAGAGTAGACTTCGAGGTGAGATTTTGAAGAGACTTTTGCTCCACACATGCTGCGGCCCGTGTCTCATCCGTCCAGGTGAGATATTGAAGGCCGAATACGAGATAACGAGCTATTACTATAATCCGAACATCCACCCGACCACCGAGTATGTCAAGCGCCTGGAGACGCTCTCGACCTACTGCCGCGACACGGGCTACGGGCTCGTCGTCGGAGAGTATGAACCCCGGCGCCACTTGCTCGAAGTCGCGGGCTTGGCGGAGGCACGATGCGCGGTGTGCTATCGTTTGCGCCTGGCGGAGGCGGCAAAGTATGCGGCACAAAACGGTTTCGACGCGTTCTCGACGACGCTTACGGTCAGCCCCTACCAGAAGCATGACCTTGTCGAGGCGATAGGCAGACAGGCGGGCGAAGAACACGGGGTGGAGTTTGTCTACCGGGATTTCAGGGCGTTCTATCGAGAAGGGCAAGAGACGGCGCGCGCGCTCGGGATGTACCGGCAGCCCTATTGCGGCTGCATCTACAGCGAGATGGAAAGATACGAGAAGAAGCCGGCCAAAGCGGAGCGCGAGGCGCGGGAGTAGGCGATGAAGACAGCCGAATTCGATTACTACCTGCCACAGGAGCTCATTGCCCAGGAACCGGTAGAACCGCGAGACGCTTCACGCCTATTGGTCATCGACCGCACCGGGGGCCGCTTTGAACATAAAACCTTCAGGGATATCGTCGATTATGTCGAGGCGGGCGACTGCCTGGTCGTTAACGATACTAAAGTAATACCGGCCCGCTTAAAGGGCGTAAAAGCCGGAACAGGCGGAAAAGCGGAGATATTTCTGCTCCATGACACCGGCGAGAATCTCTGGGAGGCCCTGGTCAAGCCGGGGCGGCGATTGGCGCCGGGCTCAAAAGTCGTCATCGCCGGCGGCCTGATAGTCGCGACTATCGTTAAGCGCTTGCCCGGAGGAGAGAGACTCGTCGCGCTCGAATACGAGGGCGACTTGACGGAAGTTCTCGCGATAGCGGGCGAGGTTCCGCTCCCCCCCTATATAGAGCAGCCAATCGAGACGATAGATCGCTACCAGACGGTATACGCGAACCGTCCGGACTCGGTGGCGGCCCCGACAGCCGGGCTTCATTTTACGCCGGAGCTGCTCGGGATGCTCGAAGCTAAGGGCGTCAAAGTCGCGGCGGTGACACTGCGGGTAGGCCTGGATACATTTCGCCCGGTTCGCGCAGACGAGGTCGAAACACACGAGATGCATAGCGAGTTCTATAGCGTGACGGCTGAGGCGGCGGAGGTCGTAAATGAGACAAAAGCTGCGGGCAAACGCATCATAGCTGTGGGCACGACCTCCGTTCGGGTCTTGGAGAGCGCCGGGGCCGCCGGAAGGCTCGCTGAGGGCTCGGGTGATACCAAGCTCTTCATATATCCGGGCTACGAGTTCAATATGGTAGACGCGATGATAACCAACTTTCACCTGCCGAAGTCGACACTTCTTATGCTGGTATCCGCATTCGCGGGCAAGGATTTGATGGCGGACGCATACCGGGAGGCGGTTGCCGAGCGCTACAGATTCTACAGCTTCGGCGACGCCATGCTAGTAATTTAGGGAAGATGATGATAGAATTCGAGCTGATACACGAGGACAAAAAGACGAAGGCGCGCGCGGGCGTGATAAAGACCCCGCACGGTGATATCGAAACGCCGGTCTTTATGCCGGTCGGGACTAAGGCGACGGTAAAAACCATGACGCCCGGCGAGTTGACCGATATCGGAGCGCAAATCGTCCTCGGCAACACCTACCACCTTTATCTGCGCCCGGGCCACGACCTCATCAAGCAAGCCGGAGGCCTCCACAAGTTCATGAGCTGGGATAAACCCATCCTTACCGACAGCGGCGGCTTCCAGGTATTCAGCTTGAGCGATATGCGAAAGATAACGGATGAGGGCGTCGAGTTCCGCTCGGTCGTAGACGGCTCATCCCATTTCTTTACGCCTGAAAAAGTAATCGAGATAGAAGAGGCGATAGGCGCCGACATCATCATGGTGCTCGATG
>JASEGT010000011.1:0-27963 GCA_030018005.1 Actinomycetota bacterium | reverse complement strand
GTTGCCTACCCCGCCGATAAAGCAGACGCCGAGCGTGCCGTTACGCGCACCTATGAGTGGGCGAAGCGCTCCAAAGCGGCGCTCACATCCGGCCAGGCGCTCTTTGGAATCGTACAGGGCGCGACCTACGAGGATTTAAGGAAGCGCAGCGCCGAGCTGACGGCCGAGCTTGATTTTCCGGGCTACGCCATCGGGGGCTTGAGCGTCGGGGAGCCCCATTCGGAGATGTTTGAGATTCTCGACTACACGGTACCGATTCTCCCGCGCGATAAGCCGCGCTATGTGATGGGTCTCGGCAATCCCACCAGCCTTGTCGAGGCGGTATCGCACGGTATCGATATGTTCGACTGCGTGCTTCCTACGCGGATAGCGCGCAACGGCACCGCGCTGACGAGCGAGGGCAAGCTCAACCTGCGCAACGCGAGATTCGCGAAAGATTTCAACTCGCTAGACCCGGCACATGACTGTTACGTGTGCAACAACTACAGCCGGGCATACTTGAGGCATCTGGTGCAATCAGATGAGATACTCGGGGCGCGGTTGCTTACCTGGCATAACCTCGCTTATCTTTTCGATGTAATGCGGGGCGTGCGCCAAGCTATTCTCGAGGACCGGTACGCGCACTTCCGGAACGAATATCTGGCCGGGCACGACATGGAATTCGGAGCAATATAGATCCAAAAGGGTATAGTATTTCAAGAAAGACCTGTATCATAAAATAGCAAGCGGCAGCATAACGACAGTAAGCACTGAGAGGAGAGATAAAGCTTTGGGTGGTTTAGACGGATCGACATTATTGATAATCTACATAGCTGCGTTTTTCGTGATTTACTATATGATTTTAATAAGGCCGCAGCAAAAACGGTCTAAGGAGCGCAGGGTGCTCCTTAGCGAACTCAAGGTTAATGATGAAGTCATAACATTTGGCGGGCTGCACGGGAAGATAAAGGATATCCGCGAAGGTATTGTTATCCTACAAATCGATGAGAACGTGCGCGTCAAAGTCGACAAAGACGCGATAGGCGCAAGGACGCCGAAGGAAGAGGCCAAAAAAGCGGCTGAAACGAAGTAACAGGTATTGAGAGGCAGGCGCAATAGAGGCGGCGGTAATCATGGGACTAACGGCAGCAGAAGTCCGCGAGCAGTTTTTGGCCCACCTGGGGGCGGAACGGAATCTTTCGGGCAACACCATCAGCGCATACGATACCGATATACTCCAGTTCTTTGCCTTTATCGAGCAAGAAGCGCTGGCATTCGACGATATCGATTTTCGCGTTCTACGGAACTACCTGGGGCTTATGCAGCGAAAAGGCTATGATCGAAAAAGCGTCGCGCGTAAACTCTCCGCGGTACGGGCGTTCTATCATTTCGCGCAGAAACACGCCGGCGTCGAGAAGAATCCCGCCGATATCGTTTCCGCGCCCAAGCTGGAGAAAAAGCTGCCAAAATATCTAAAAGAGCATGCGCTCGAAGAATTGCTGGCAGCCCCTGATATCTCGACCCCGTTCGGATCACGCGACAAAGCGATGCTAGAGCTTTTTTATGCGACCGGCATGCGGGTGAGCGAGCTGACCGCGCTCGACCTCGACAGCATCGACTACGCGAAGTTCGAGGTGCGCGTAGTCGGCAAGGGGCGTAAAGAACGGATAGTACCGATACACAAAATCGCCGCAGACGCGGTCAGGACATATATCAGGTGGGGCAGAAAGGTGTTGGCCCAGAGCCGAAGGCCCGAAGAAGGCGCTACCACGGCGTTGTTTTTGAATTTTCGCGGCGCCCGGCTGACCACTCACGGCGTCCGATGTATTGTCGGCAAATACGTAAAGCTGGCGGGCTTAAGTAGGGGGATTACCCCACACGCGGTAAGGCACACTTTCGCGACGCATCTCCTGGAGCGCGGCGCGGATTTAAGGTATATACAAGAGCTGCTCGGGCACGTTGATTTATCATCGACACAGGTTTATACTCATTTAGACAAAGAACGGCTTAAAGACGTATACCTGAAGGCGCATCCGAGGGCTTAGAGTTACAACTAGACGCAATAACTGGAGACGAATTTGGAGACCCGAAGCCAAGGCGAGATAATCGAGGTATGGAAGAAGTTTAAGAGCGAAGCATGCCAGGATTGTCGCGACAAGCTGATACTTAATTATGCGCCGCTCGTCAAGTATATAGCAGGCCGTGTAGCCGCCAATCTTCCTCAAAATGTCGACCAGGCCGATCTGGTTAGCTACGGCCTTTTTGGTCTTATCGACGCTATTGAAAAGTATGATATGGCGCGCGAGATCAAGTTTGAGACTTATGCGATAACCAGAATAAAGGGAGCGATAATCGACGAACTCAGGGCGCTTGATTGGGTTCCTCGTTCGATTAGGCACCGGGCGCGTGTTCTCGAGCGTGTCTACTATGAGCTTGAAAATGAGTTGCGCAGGCCGCCGAGTGACGCCGAGGTCGCCAACGCTATGGGCATCACCGTAGAGGAGCACGGAGAATTGCTAAGCCAGCTCAGCTACACGTCGATGCTCGCACTCGAGGAACTCTGGAATGTCGGCGAAAAAGACGACAAGGTCAGCCTCATCGACAGTATCGAAGATACCTCCAGTCCCGATCCGGCGGACAGCTTCGAGTTCGAAGAGATGAAGATGATTTTGGCGGATGCTATAAAGAAGCTCCCCGACCGGGAGCGGACGGTAATAGCGCTTTACTACTACGACAACCTCACCTTACGTGAGATAGGCGATATCCTCGGGGTTACCGAGTCACGCATCTCACAACTCCACACCAAGGCGGTAATTCGCCTTAAATCTAAAATGCGCAGCGCGCAAATCATTCAGAAGGACTAGCAGATCCCTTGCACGCACAACGGAGCCGGCGATTTTCCGCAGGCGAAGTGGTAGGACGATTGCTGAATGTAGTAAATGCTCCGCGCAAAAAGCTTGCCCTATATCACCTGTTATGATAGAGTATCTTCCATTACACACGCCGTTGGATTTCGTCCGGGTGCCTGAAAAAGGTCGGTCGAAAGTTGAAAGCGGCGGAGGAAAAAACCAAGAAAGGAGGTGCAGTAATGGCGGTTGTTTCCATGAAGCACCTATTAGAGGCTGGAGTCCACTTCGGGCATCAAACGCGCCGGTGGAATCCAAAGATGAAGTCCTACATATTTACAGAGCGCAACGGTATCTACATCATCGACCTTCAGCAAACCCTAGGCCTTATCGAACAAGCTTATGCGTTCGCGCGGGACATCGCGGCAAATGGCGAGCAAATCCTCTTCGTCGGTACCAAAAAACAGGCCCAAGAGGCCATTCAAGAGGAATCGGCTAAATGCGAGATGCCGTATGTCAACTATCGTTGGCTGGGCGGCATGCTCACAAACTTCAAGACGATTTTCAGTCGCGTAAAAAGGCTTGAGTATCTCGAGATAGTAAATACCGAGAATCCGGGCATGCTCACCAAGAAAGAGCTGTTGAAGCTTAACACCGAAAAGACCAAGTTGCAGAGGAATCTCGGCGGAATCACCAATATGAAGAAACTTCCCGGGGCTGTGTTCATCATCGACCCCAGGAAAGAGAGAATAGCGGTGCAGGAGGCACGTCGTCTCGAAATCCCGATTATCGCGATTGTCGATACGAACTGCGATCCTGATGAGATCGATTATGTAATACCCGGCAACGATGATGCTATTCGCGCGGTGACACTAATCACGCGCGTTATCGCCGACGCGGCGCTCGCAGGTCGTGAGGCCTGGATGGCGTCGCTTGGTAAGCCTGAGGTTGTAACACCGAAGGCTGAAGAAGCCAAGGCCGAAGGTGAGACTAAGGCGGGCGAAGCCAAAGTTGGAGCCGTAGCTAAGGTTGAAGCCGAAGCTAAAGACGCAGAGAAAGCGGTTGAAGCTAAGGCGGAAGCTAAATCCAAGGCCAAAGCTGAAGATAAGGCAGTCGAAGAGACTGCTAAGACAGAAGCTGAAAGCGCGGAAGCTGCTTCGAAAGCTTAGTTTGCATTAAATGCAGAAGAACAACGGCAATACGTCGTTATAGCCAATACAGTTACCCGTTTTCACATTAAAGGAAACGGGTAACTGAATGTTGGCTTGTCCAATTTGCAACCAACCAACAAGGACAAGCAGTCGCCCATCGCGCGGGGGCGTGGATGGTCAGCCCTAAAGGGCTGAGCTACGAATCCGCGTAGGACTTCGCGCGGGCAGCGTGGATTGAGACGAGTAAAAGGCATAAATATAGGTAAATACAGGGGGTTCCAATGGAAATCACGGCAGCCGCAGTAAACGAACTGCGGAAATTGAGCGGCGCTGGAATGATGGATTGTAAAAAAGCGCTTTCGGAAGCGGGCGGCGATGTCGCCGGCGCAACCGATATTCTTCGTAAGAAAGGCCTGGCGTCGTTGGCTAAAAGGGCGGGACGCGAAGCGAACGAGGGACTCGTCGAATCCTATATTCACGGTGGAGGAAAAATCGGTGTTCTTGTTGAAGTAAACAGCGAGACCGATTTTGTCGCGCGAAGCGAAGACTTCAAGAAGTTTGCGCATGACGTGGCGCTCCAGATAGCGGCGGGCAATCCGACGTACGTCAATCGTGAGGACGTACCGGAATCGGTCGTCCTGAAAGAGATGGAGATATACCGTGCTCAGGGGCTCGAAGAAGGCAAGCCGGAGAACGTACTCGACAAGATAGCCCAAGGTCGCATCGAAAAGTATTACCAGCAGGTCGTTCTGATGGAGCAGGAGTTCGTCAAGAATCCGGATATGACGATGAAAGATTATCTCGGTGGCCTCGTAGCGAAGCTTGGCGAGAATATCGGGGTCAGAAGGTTTGTCCGCTACGAGCTGGGCGAGAGCGTTTAGTCGGAAACTACACTTAACTTAAAGCAATATTGGAGGCAACGGAATCGTAATAACGGCCAAGAAGAGAGTGTGATATGGCGAGCTATAAATACAAGAGAGTACTCCTGAAACTGAGCGGACAGTCCCTCGCCGGAACCGGCGGTTACGGGATAGACCCCGCTGTGATGCTCGGGATAGCGCAAGAACTGAAGCGGCTTTACGAGGACAATATCGAGCTTGCGGTAGTCGTTGGCGGCGGCAATATATTCCGCGGCTTCGAGGCTAGTTCCAAGGGCATGGACAGGGCGACTGCGGATTATGTCGGTATGCTTGCCACCGTAATGAACGCACTCGCGCTTCAAGAGGCGATGGAAAAAGAGGACGTCTACACCAGGGTCCAATCGGCAATCACAATGCAGGAGGTCGCCGAGCCGTATATTCGCCGGCGCGCGATTCGCCACCTTGAGAAAGGCAGAGCCGTCATATTCGCGGCGGGCACCGGTAACCCGTATTTCAGCACGGATACCGCGGCGGCGCTCAGGGCGCTCGAAATCGGCGCGGAAGCGATTCTTAAAGCCACGCGCGTCGATGGAGTCTATGATTCGGACCCCGAGAAGAATCCGGATGCCAAGCGTTATTCTGAGCTGACCTATATAGATGTTCTCAATAAAGGGTTGCGCGTTATGGACGCGACGGCCATATCTCTCTGTATGGACAACGACATTCCCATAATCGTCTTTGACATGACCCAACCCGACAACCTTCGCAGGGTGTTGATGGGAGAAGACATAGGTACGACGGTGCGAGGAGGGCGATAGTGTGTTCCAGGAAGTCATAAACGAGTCGGAATCGAAGATGAAAAAGGCCGTCGAAGCGATACGCAATGAGATGGCGGGAATCAGAACCGGGCGGGTAACAGCCGCTTTGTTCGACCGGATCGTGGTCGACTATTACGGCACGCGCACGCCTCTAAAACAGGTTGCGAGCATCAGCACGCCCGAAGCCCAGTTGGCTGTTATCCAACCCTGGGATAAATCGGCTATAAGCGCGATTGAAAAAGCGCTTATGACCTCGGATATCGGAGTGACGCCCTCGAATGACGGCACGGTCATCCGTTTACCCTTCCCGCCGCTGAGCGAAGAGCGCCGCAAGGATTTCGTAAAGCTGACCAAAAAGGTCGCCGAAGAGGGTAAAGTATCGATTCGCGGGGTTCGCCACAGCGGGCGCGACGACTTACAAGTGCTTGAAGAGGAGAAAGAGATATCCGAAGACGAACGGAAGAGGGCCGAGAAAAAAATCGATGAGCTGACCGAGAAATACAACAAAGAAATCGATGCCATGTTCCAGCGAAAAGAGCAGGAGATCATGGAAGTGTAGGTTCTGTCATGTATGGAATCCAGGTTAAGAGAAGCCCGCACAAGAGGTGCTGGAAAGTGATAGGGTAGTCCGGGATTGAAGAGGCATAAAACGGGTCTTCGCAAGGGGTCTACAGGGCCGAGCGGAGACCTTTCTGCGGATGAGGTTAAAAAAGATTACGTCCCGCGCCATGTCGCGGTCATTATGGATGGAAACGGGCGTTGGGCTTCGAAAAGGAAGTTGCCCAGGTTGGCGGGGCACAAGGCCGGCTCGAATGCTATCAGGCGCACCATCGAGATAGCGACGGAAATCGGCGTCGAGTACCTGACGCTCTATACCTTTTCGACGGAAAACTGGAAGAGGCCAAAAGCTGAAGTAACCGGCTTGATGTCGTTGTTCGAAGAACAACTCGCCAAAGAGACGGATGAGTTGGACCGGCAGGGTGTGCGCATCAGGGTGCTGGGACGGATGGCGGAATTGCCCGACAGCACGAGAAAGGCGTTCGCCGATGCTATCGAGAAGACCAAGGGCAACTCGCGGCTGAACTTGAATCTGGCGCTCAACTACAGCGGCAGAGCGGAAATTGTAGATGCCGCAAATGCTTTGTGTGAGGCAATCCGAAGCGGTAAAGAAACGCCGGATATAACGGAGGAAATGTTCGCGCGTTACGTGTATACTTCAGGTATACCCGACCCCGAATTATTGATCCGCACGAGCGGCGAATTACGGGTGAGCAACTTTCTCCTTTGGCAAATCGCGTATTCAGAGTTGTGGATAACCGAGAAATTATGGCCCGATTTCGCTAAAGACGATTTTTTGCAAGCGGTTGCCGAGTATAAGCAGCGAAAAAGAAGATTCGGTGGATTAGTCGAAGTCTAGTCGGAGCAAACAGGAGCCGAGAATGCTAAAAGAACGAGTGATCAGTGCGCTTGTCGGGGCCCCGCTTATAATCGCCTCTTTATTTCTGGGGAAGTATGTCTTCGCCTTATTGATAGTCATCATCGCGGTGATAGCGACGGATGAGTTCTATTCGATGCTCATTTTGCGCGAGTTTAAACCCAACATCGTAGCGGGTATAGGCGGCAGCATTGCCATATTTCTTGGGACGCTCGTGGGTGGAATCAGCGGCTTGTTGTTGGCTCTCGTACTCGTGACGATGGTCGTCTTGGTATGGCAGACCTTTACCGAGGGCAGTATCGTAAACGCTGGGTTGACCATAACCGGCTTGGTCTATATCACGCTCCCGCTAAGCCACCTGATATTGCTGAACGGCCTTGCGCACGGAGTAATCGGGACCATCCTGGTCTTAGTTGCGACCTGGGTAAGCGATATCGCCGCCTATTCATTTGGCAGGGCGATAGGAAAGCGCAAACTAGCCCCGACGATAAGCGCCAAGAAAACTATCGAAGGTACGATAGCGGGCATAATAGCTCCGACTGTATTTATAGGTTTGGCGTTCATGATGCCGTGGATGCCCTTCGTCGTCGACCAGGGCGCGGTAGTCGCGATTTTAAAGGGCTTGGGCTTCGGTTTGATAGTCGGCGTCGTAGCGCCGGTAGGAGACCTTATCGAGTCGCGAATCAAACGAGAACTCCGCGTCAAGGACAGCGGTGCGACGATACCGGGTCATGGCGGCTTTCTGGACAGGTTTGACAGCGTCATCGTCGCCGGTGTCATCGCATATTACTATTGGCTGTTCGTCGTTTAGGCGGCGCATGAACGAGCTGCATGCCGCGACCGGCCCGGACAGCTCTGAAGCAAGAGGTATTGATTGAAAAACATAGTTATTTTGGGTTCGAGCGGCTCGATCGGGCTGCAGACAATAGACATCGTCAAGCGCTATCCGGAGCATTTCAACATCGTTGGCCTTAGCGTCCATCGAAACATCGACGCTTTAGAGGCGCAGATAGAAGAACTCAAGCCGGAAGTCGTTGTTGTCGCAGATGAAGAGAGTGCCAAATCGCTAAAGGGCAAAGACCTCGGCGGTGTTGAAGTCACGGCCGGCATCGCAGGCCTCGAGGAACTGGCGGCTTATCCCGGTGCGGATATCGTCCTTAACGCGCTGGTGGGTTCGGTCGGCTTGCGTCCAACTATAGCGACCTTGAAGGCGGGCAAAGTATTGGCGCTCGCGAATAAGGAATCGATGGTCGCCGGCGGCGCAATCGTAAACAGGACGCGCGATGAAACGAACGCGGTCATATTGCCGGTCGACAGCGAGCACAACGCGCTCTTCCAATGCATCGTCGGCGAGAGCGAAGATGAAATAGATAAGCTCATTCTTACCGCCTCGGGCGGGCCGTTTCGCGGGCGAACGCGAGAAGAACTCAGCAAAGTCACGGTCGAAGAGGCGCTGGCTCATCCGCGTTGGGTCATGGGTCCGAAGATAACCATCGACTCGGCGACGTTGATGAACAAGGGGCTCGAGGTCATCGAGGCGCATTGGCTCTTTCGTATCCCCTATCAAAGAATTGAGGTCGTCGTCCACCCCCAAAGCATCATCCATTCTATGGTCGAGTACAAAGACGGCTCGATAAAGGCGCACTTGGGGCGGACCGATATGCGCATCCCAATCCAGTACACGCTATCGTATCCCGAGCGATTGCCGTCACCGGTACCGCCATTGAGCTTCACCGACGTGGCTCAACTCACATTCGAGGCGCCCGATTATGAAAACTTCCCGTGCTTGCAGTATGCGTTTGAGGCGGCCAAGGCCGGCGGGACCTATCCGGCGGCGCTAAACGCCGCCAACGAAGAGGCCGTCGACGCGTTCCTCGACAAGCGCATCGGCTATCTCGATATCCCCCGCGTTATCAGGGGCGTCCTCGACCGCCATGAATGTGGGGACGACACCGATTTGGGTATAATACTGGAGGTCGAGGAATGGGCGAGGCGCACGGCGGGCGAGGTCATCGAAAGCCTTGAGAGATAGAGGGCATGGTCCATTCAGCTATTAGCGCCTGCTTGGAGCACAAGCCAACGCTAATAGCTGAAATAAAGGTCGTTATCGAGTATTCTTGATATAGTTAGTCAAAAGGGAGTGAGCAGTAATATTTATAATAGTAGCGTTTATAGGTCTGGGTCTCATCATATTCGTCCACGAGTTCGGCCATTTTGCGGCGGGCAAGCTCATGGGATTAAAAATCAGAGAGTTCATGTTCGGCCTTCCCGGGCCACGCATTTTTTCGTATAAATGGGGAGAGACGGAGTATGGGGCGACCTACATACCGTTCGGCGGCTATGTCCGGTTTGCGGGGACCGAATCGGAGCTGCAGATGGAAGAAGACGAAGAGGACCGGGACACTCCGCCGGAGCGCAAATACGACTCGCTGCCGAAGTGGAAGAAATCTCTGGTCATGATTGCCGGACCGGTTATGAACCTGTTGTTCCCGATATTGCTGGTGTCGCTTCTTCTTGCCGTGCAGGGACAGCAGTTTTTCCAGCCTGTAATCGGCGAAGTCGTAAAAGGCAGCGCGGCTCAAGAGGTTGGCATAAAAATAGGTGACAGAATTATCTCCGCCAACGGGGACGATATAGAGACGTGGACCGATTTGACGGAACACCTGCGTGAAAGTCCCGGCAAAGAGGTTAGACTGACTATCGAGCGTGGGAACGAGACGTTGACGCTCACGCCGAAGCTCGGCGTAAAAGACGGCAGGGGTTTTCTCGGTGTCTCACCGTCTGAAGATGAAAAACCTATCATAAAACGCGAGCCGGTTCATTTGGCGCTCTACAAAGGGACGTTACTCACTTATGACATGACGAAATTCCTGGTGGTGACGCTCTACCATGTCATAACGCAGGATTCGGGACAACTCACCGAGTCGAGTCGGGGTCCGGTCGGCATCATAGACGAGACGGCGCGCATTGCGGAGCAGGATTTCTGGCAATTTATCGGGGTGCTCGCATTTCTTAGTATAAATCTCGGCGTTCTAAACCTGCTGCCCATACCGCCGCTCGATGGCGGTCGGCTTGCGATATTGGGGGTCGAGGGCATCATAAGGAGGCCGATCAACAAGAAGCTGGTCTTTGGAATCAACGCCGCAGGTATGGCGCTTCTGTTAACACTGATGTTCTACCTCATAGTCATGGATGTCGGCAGGATATTCACGCGAACCGTGGGCAACGGTGGTGGCTAGCGTGTCACATAACACCCGGGTCGTGACAGTCGGCGGCGTTAAAATTGGCGGCGGCAACCCTATAGCCGTCCAGTCGATGACGAATACCAAGACCGAAAACATCGCCGAGACAATCGAGCAAATAAAGGAACTCAAGGAAGTCGGCTGTGATATTATCCGCGTGGCGGTACCGAGCCGCGAAGCTATCGAGGCGTTGCCGCAGATAAAGAAGGCCATCAATATCCCGCTCGTCGCCGATATTCATTTCCACTGGGAATATGCGATAGGCGCGCTCGACGCGGGTGCGGACAAAATTCGCATCAACCCCGGCAACATCGGCAAACTCGAGCACGTCGCGACCATCATCGAAAAAGCGAAAGAGAAGGGCGCGGCGATTCGAATCGGGGTTAACTCGGGCTCGCTCCATCCGAAATACCGGAAAGAAGAGGACATGGCGATCGCGCTGGTCAAAAGCGCGCTCGAATATGTAAGATTCTTCGAAGAGATGCGCTTCGACAACCTGGTGCTCGCGGTAAAATCGTCTTCGGTGCTCGATTCCATCAAAGCGTACCGGGCGTTGGCGGCCGAGACCGATTATCCTCTCCATTTAGGCATTACCGAATCGGGCAGCCTGCTGTCGGGAACGGTCAAGTCTTCGGTGGGGCTGGGTGTCCTTCTCGCCGAGGGAATAGGCGATACGCTGCGGGTCTCGCTCTCGGCTGACCCTATCCACGAGATAAAAGTCGGTTTCCTGATTTTGCAGTCGCTCGGGCTTCGCTCGTTCGGGCCGGAGATAATATCCTGCCCCACCTGCGGCCGATGCGATATCGACGTCATACCGGTCGTCGAGGAGATAGAGAGGCGCTTGATGAAGGTGCGCACTCCGCTCAAGGTCGCTATTATGGGTTGCGCGGTCAACGGACCCGGTGAGGCGCGCGAAGCGGACGTCGGGATCGCCGGGGGCAAGCGTGAGGGGGTTCTCTTTAAAGGCGGCAAAGCGATACGCAAGGTCGCCGCTGAGGATATGGTCGAAGAGCTGATGTCCGAGATAGAAGAGCTTATTACTGAAAATCAGGGGTAGCAGTGGACACGAGCCGAAAATGGCATTATTGCGCTTGTGTCTCCATCGCCGCGTATCGTGTAAAATATATAGTTGGACTTAAGCGCGCGGGCACTTGAGCATAGCAAGCAAAAATACCGGCCCGCGCAGGAGGAACATAATGAGATTTTCAAGACTGTTCGCGCCGACACTCAAAGAGAGCCCGGCCGAGGCCGAGGTTATAAGCCACAAGCTGCTGCTGCGCGCCGCCATGATACGCAAGGTAGCGGCGGGCATATACACCTTTCTGCCGCTCGGCAACCGGACTCTGAAGAAGATAGAGAAGATAGTCCGCGAGGAAATGGACGGGGTCGGCGCCCAGGAGATATTGATGTCGGCGCTGCAGCCTTCCGACCTCTGGATGAAGAGCGGGCGGTGGGACCAGTACGGGCCGGAGATGATGCGCCTTAAAGACAGGCATAACCGCGATTTCGCGCTTGGGCCGACCCATGAAGAGCTCGTAACGGATCTGGCTATGAAGGAGGCGCGGTCGTACCGGCAGCTGCCGTTGACCTTATACCAGATTCAGGTCAAGTTCAGGGATGAGATTAGGCCGAGATTCGGCCTGCTGCGCGGACGTGAGTTCATCATGAAAGACGCGTACAGTTTCAACCTGGACCAGGACGATCTCGAGAAATCGTACGACACCATGTTCCATGCTTATAACCGCATCTTTTCGCGTTGCGGCCTGGAGTTTCGGGCGGTCGATGCCGACACCGGGCTCATCGGCGGAAATGTCTCAAAGGAGTTCATGGTTCTGGCTGATGCCGGCGAAGACACGGTCGTCTACTGCGACACTTGCGATTACGCCGCAAACCTGGAGGTGGCAAAGACGAGGACTGTCGACGCCCCCGCGGGGGAAACCGACGATGCAGGTGAACATGCGGTTAGCGACGGAGATCCTTGTCCGGAGTGCGACGGGCTGCTCAAATCCGCAAAAGGTATCGAAGTGGGCCAGGTATTTCAGCTCGGGGTCAAGTATAGCGAGGCCATGGGCGCGACCTACATAGATGAAAACGGCGACCTGAAACCATATGTGATGGGCTGCTACGGTATAGGCGTAAGCCGTTTGATGGCGGCGGCGATAGAGCAGCACAACGATGAGGGCGGGATTATCTGGCCGATGGCGATAGCCCCGTATCATGTGGAGATAGTCGTCCTCAATTACGACCGGGACGAGCAGCGAGAGCTTGCCGACGACTTATATAACGGCCTTGACGAGCGCGACATCGAGGTCCTTCTCGATGACAGGGTTGAGTCAGCGGGTAAGAAGTTTGCCGATGCCGACCTGATCGGAATACCCGTACAGGTGGTCATCGGCGCGCGAACCCTAAAGAGCGGAAATATCGAAGTAAAGATCAGGGAGACCGGAGAGCGGCGCGATGTGCAGCTCGAACAAGCGGTTGAACTAATTGCGGATGTGGTAATAGAATTGACAGCGGGTTAGCACCGCGGAGGAATTGATGCCGACGAATAAAAAATCGGTTGCCGTAATAGTGCCTGCGTTCAACGAGGAACGCCACATAGGCAATGTGCTCAACATTTTAAAGAGTGCCGATGTGGTCGACGAGATAATAGTCGTCAGCGACGGCTCTAAAGACCGAACGGTGGATGTAGCACGAAGCTTTGGCGTCCAGGTAATAGAAAGAGCTGTAAACGGCGGCAAGGGCGCGGCAATGCAGGCGGGTATCGAGACAACCGACGCGGATATCATAGCATTTATCGACGCCGACCTCATCGGTATCACGCGTGAGCACATTGAAAGCATGATAATGCCGCTCATTCAAGAAGACGAACTATATATGACGGTCGGAAGGTTTACGAGCGGTCGCATAACAACCGACCTCGCGCAGGCCATGGTGCCGTTTATCTCGGGGCAGCGCGCCGTAAAACGCGAGTTTTTAAAGGGTCTGCCCGATTTGACGAAGACCGGCTACGGTGTAGAAATCGTCATCACCCAGCACGCCAAGCAGAACAAATTCAAGGTGCGGGAGGTCCTCATACCCGAGGCGACACAGGTCACAAAGGAAGAAAAGCTCGGTATGCGTCAGGGATTGAAAGCTCGTATGAAGATGTATGGCGATATAGCGAAGCACATCGTGACTAAGAGCAAGTCCGGTTAGAGGTCTTTGACTGTCAGCGCATCGCTCGGGCATTCGAGGACACATTTGCCGCAACCGTAGCAGAGTTTCGTATCTACCGCAGGAGGCTCTTCGGGGTCGAGCTGGAAAAGAGCCTTGGTCTTACACGCTTTCCTGGCGACGCATTTAGTGCAATGCTTGCACCTGCTGTAATCGACAATCGTTTGCTTCATAAGTCTAAGTTAGGCCTCCACATTTCTTGAAAAAAGTCTCATCCCGTTGAGGATGACCAAAATCGATATTCCCGTATCGGCAAAGACCGCCATCCACAGAGTAGCCATGCCGCCGACCGCCAGCGCTATAAAGACGATTTTTGTGGCAATCGAGACACCGACATTCTGTTTGATTATCTTGAGCGCGCGGCGGCTCAAGTCGACCGTATATGGTATGCTCTTCAAATCGTCTCCCATCAGCGCGATGTCGGAGGTCTCAAGCGCGATGTCGGAGCCGGCCGCGCCCATCGCAATCCCGACGTCGGCCCGGGATATCGCCGGCGCGTCATTTACCCCATCACCAATCATAGCAACTCTTCCGTATTTCTGCGAAAGCCTCTCTACTTCGGCTACCTTGTCTTCCGGGAGGAGGTCGGCTCGGTATTCGTCTATGCCGATTTTTCGCGAAATCTCATCCGCGGTCTCCTTGTTGTCGCCGGTGAGCATGATGATATTTTCAATACCGAGGTTTCTGAGGCGCGTGACCGTATCTTTCGCGCCTCGGCGCACGCTATCGGCGACGGCGACAAGGCCGAGGAGTTTCTCACCGGTCCCAAGGATAAAGACCGTCTTGCCCTCGCGCTGCATCGCGAAGGTCAGCGGTTCGACCTCCGCGTCTAGGAGGCCCATCTCGGCGAAGAGACGGGGGTTGCCCACATAGTAGGTGATACCGTCGATATCGGCCCGGAGTCCACGCCCCGGCAGCGAGACGAACCCGTCGGTCTCCGGTACTTCAACATCAAGGGTCTTGACATAATCGACCACCGCTTTTGCGAGCGGGTGCGACGATTTCGCCTCGAGTGCCGCGGTTACGCGGACGATGTCGGCCTCGTTAAACCCGTTGAGGGGGACGATGTCAGTGACCGAGAGCCGGCCCGACGTAAGGGTTCCGGTCTTATCGAATACGACCGATTTTATCTGGCCGATGCTCTCCAGGTGGGAGCCGCCTTTTATAAGGACGCCGTTTCTGGTCGCCGCGCCGATAGCCGCCGTAATCGACACCGGCGTCGATATTACCAGCGCGCACGGGCACGAGATCACGAGAAGGACGAGCGCCCGGTAGAACCACTCGACGAACGAGCCGCCGAATAGTGGGGGGATAATGGCCACGCCGAAGGCCGCGGCTATGACGACTGGTGTATAGTATGCCGAAAACCTGGCGATAAACTGCTGCGACGGGGCCCTTTTCGCCTGCGCGTCCTCTACGAGGTGTATTATGCGGGCGATGGTGCTGTCCGCCGCGAGCCTGGTCGTCTCGATTTCGATATAGCCTTCATGGTTGAGTGTGCCGGCGTATACGTCGTCGCCGGGGTCTTTGGTGACCGGCGCCGATTCGCCCGTGATAGTCGATTGGTCGACCGAGGAGCGACCATAGACGACGCGCCCATCTATAGGGATGCGCTCGCCGGGCTTGGTTATTATTATGTCGCCGACGCTTAGGTCCTCGACTGGAATTAGCTTGATCTCGGTGCCTGTCTTTACCAGGGCGTGGTTCGGCGCGAACTCCAGAAGCCCGTGTATGGCGTGTCGCGTCTTGTCCATCGTATAGGCTTCGAGAAGGGTACCAATCGCGTAGAGGAACATGACCGCCGCGCCCTCGACCCATTCGCCCAGAATGATAGCGCCGATAACCGCGAAGGTCATCAAGACGTTCATATCGAAGACGAGCGAGCGAAGCGACGCGAGGGAGCTTCGGGCCGGACGGTATCCGGCGACGAGAATAGTCACGGCATAAAGCGCGATGGCGACAGGGTTAAGCCCCGAGATTAGCTGAGCCGCGCCGCCGGTCGCAAACGCAAACCCCGATATCAATACCGCCCTGGCTCTTTTATCCGTCGTCCAAAACTGTCCGCGCGCTTTGACCGGTATTTTGGCGCCCTCGATAGTCGCCTCATACCCGGCCGCTTTGACGGCCTTGATGACAGTAGACGAGGATACGAGGTTCTCATCGTGGCCGACCGTGAGCTTAGCGGTCTCGTAGACGAGGCTCGCCGACGTGACACCCTTAAGCGCCGCTATATTGCGCTCGAGCTTCATCGCGCAGTCGGGGCAGTCCAAGCCGTGAATTCTAAAAGCGGATGTCCTGAAGGCTTCTTTAGTGCCGACACTATATCCGAAGGATTCGATTTGTGAGAAGATGGCATCGCGCGAACTGACAGACGGGTCGTACGCGAGGTGGATGTTGGACGCCGAGAAATTGACGATTACATTATCGACGCCGGGCATCTTCTTGATGGCCTTTTCGACCTTGAGCGCACAATCGGGACAATCGAGGCCGGATAGCGGGTACGATTCTTCGACGTGCCCGCGCGCCTCCCTATCTACGGCCATCGACATCACCTTCGAGTCCGGGCATGGCAAAAGCGCCATACGTGCCGGGGAATTCTTCTTTAATATGGTCGACGCCTTGGGTTATCAATCCTAAAATATGGTCGTCGTCGAGAGAATAGTACACCATCTTAGAGTGTTTACGACGTTTGACCAATCGGAGGTCTTTCAATTTTCGCAACTGGTGGGAGACGGCGGACTGGCTCATACCGACTATCTCGGATATCTCGCAGACGCACAGCTCGCCCTGGAGCAGGGCCGCGACCACCTTTACGCGGGTCGGGTCGCTTAAGACCTTGAAGGTCTCTGCGAGGCGCTCGGCCATCTTATCCGAGACAAGCTGCTCGCGAACGAGCGCTATCTTTGCATCGTCGATTTGGCCGACCCCGCAAATGTCTTGTCCTAACTCATCGACCGCCAAAACGCACGCTCCTCGAACGTCGGATCGCTGATCTTGCCTATATATGAACGAGTGTTCATATATGCATGTTACAACGGCGAGGGGTACAAGTCAAGGCCTACCACTCCGGGGCTCCATTTTAGAAGATCATGCCGGGGTTTTTCAGGGCACTTTAGCGGGATGCGGCTTAGAATTTGCCCTTAAGGTCGAGCGTAACATGCTTAAAGCCCAACGACTCCAAGCGAGCGACCAGCTTATCCCGGACAACGGGCTCGGCGACGCGTGCGATATCCTCGGGGAAGACGATGACGCGTGCGATATTCTCGTGGTGGTGATGGATGAACGTGTCGGAGACGCCTTGCTCTATTAGCCAAAGTTCGACTTCGTATAACCGCTTCATCTGTTCGACGTCGAAAGGGATGCCGGTGGAGAAGCGGGAGGCGAGACAGAGATAGAGTGGCTTATTCGTCTCCAGGCCGAATGCGTCGCTCAATTCGATTATCTCTTGCTTCGTAAGTTGCGCCTCGAAGAGAGGGGAGACGACCCCCAGCTCATCCAAGATGCGCAACCAAGGCCGGTCATCCATTTTGTCGTCGAGGTTGGTCCCGTCTACGACCGCGCTAAATCCACGCTCGCGTGCGATATCTACAAACAAGGAATAGAAATTTCGCTTGCAGATATAACATCGCTCAGCGGTATTCTCGGTGAATTCCTTTAGCCGGGTCTCGCCGGTTTCGACGAAGATATGCTCGGCGCCAAGCTCCTTAGCGATGTTGGCCGCTGCTTCCAGCTCGTCTCGGGGGAAGATAGGTGAGTCAGCGGTGACCGCAAGGATCTTATCCTGCGGCAAGACCTCTAGCGAGGCTTTAAGGACCAGCGTGCTGTCTATTCCGCTCGAAAACGCTACGACAACGCTTTCAAGCCGGTGGATAGTCGCTTTTAGATGTTCATATTTAGCCATTGTGGTGCTGTCCAACATGCTTCGCTCCTGGTCGACGGGTATAATTAAATCCTTACAGTAATGAGATGAGTGACGACTAACCGAGCTTTGCCGTTCTCCCAACCAATAAGTCCCACTTATCGCATAAATAGACTTGCATTATCATCCAACTCACTATATTATATAAATTAACAAAAGTCTAGAAGGTTGATGACCGTATGATAATACCTACAATAGCACGCCCCATAAGGCTATCGCACTTTAAAGAAGCCGGATTCGAGCAGAGCTCGGAGTTCCGGCGGTTCGTGGCTTACGACGTGATTCTCGACGATGAGAGCATGGCGAACTTGGATAGCTATGTTTCTGAGCTGAAGTCGGCGCTGGCCGATACAGGGAACGGCGGCCATACCGACCTGGAGCGATTTCACCTCTATTCAATGCTCGACATCGGGCACTTCGATAACGCTAAAGCGCAGGACGCTGTCGCCGCATATAAAGACCTCATCACAGGCATCTCCAGGCAAGGAGGGGCATATCTGACGATACATATCGGCCTCAACTACAGCGACGATGACTTAAGTTTCGAGGACGCGAAAGAGAATTTGGCGGAGCTCGTAGGATTTGCGCAAAGCAAAAACGTAAATCTCTGTGTTGAAAACCTCAGGCGCGGCTTTACCGGCAACCCGCAGATGTTCGCGGAGCTAATTGAGTACTCGGGCGCAAACGTGACTTTCGATATCGGCCACGCGACATCGAGCTTGGCCGCCGCGAACGGTTTCGGGCCGATCGAATTGCTCGAACTCATAGCGCACCGGGTTGTCAATACACATGTCTACGAATATGAGCTTGACGGGGTGGGACACGTAGCACCGCAGGATTTATCGGTCATCGGGCCGGTTCTTGAGAGGCTTCAGGGCACCGGATGCGCCTGGTGGGTGATAGAGCTTCAAGAGGACGACCTCTGCAATACCCGCGAACTCGTCTTCGAGCTTCTCGAAGATTCGGTTATCAGACGAATGGATCGGCCGGCGGCAGCACATGAGCCGAGATTGGTTCCCGAACAGCGGTTGTCACGTCTCGCGTTCGGTCATTAGCAGCATCCAGGCCGGCACAATACCGGCTACCGCAGCAACAGGACACCCGCACTGACCAGTATAACCCCGGCCACTTTCGGTATCGTTATGGATTCACCCAGAAGCGTTATCCCGATGATAAAGGTGAGGACGGGGTAGCTGGCGACTATCGGCACTACCCTCGATGCTTCGCCGTGTAAATCGAATCACCGTGGGTATCCAGAGCCGCCTCCAATAGCGTCTCAGAGAACGTCGGGTGGGCATGGATCATCCGGCTCAACGTAGAGGCTGACAGGTCCTGAAAGAGAGCTAAGCCGGCTTCATGAATAAGGTCGGTCGCGCGCTCGCCGATTATGTGTACCCCGACGATGGCATCGGAGATGGAATCGCAGACAATTTTTGCTAGACCGGATATCTCACCGGCCGCATGAGATATGCCGACGCTTCGCATGAGCACTCGCCCGACATGTACCTCCATCCCTTTGGCGCGCGCATCGGCTTCGGTCAAGCCGATGCTGCCTATCTCCGGAATCGTGAAGATCGCGTTCGGTATAACACTGTAGTCCATTATCAGGTGCCTGCCAAGCGCGTTTTCGACCGCCACCCGGCATTCGGCGGAGGCCACGTGCGCGAGCATCGGTTCACCGGCGACATCGCCGACGGCGTAGATTCCTTGCGCCGTAGTCATCATCTCGTTGTTCACCTCGATGGTACCGTTTTTTTCAACGCTTACGCCCGCGTTTTCAAGACCGAGGCCCGCGGTATGCGCCTTTCGCCCCACTGCGACTAGTGCGATATCCGCGGAGACGACCGTTCCGCCTTCCAACGTGACGGAGACCGGCCCGTCGGTTTCAGCGGAGATGATCTTGTGACCCGAGAGCACCTTGACGCCGGCTTTCTTAAGTTCACGTGCCAGAATCTCCGATATCTCTTCATCGGCGTTGTTCAAGATGCGAGGCAGCGCCTCGATGACCGTCACCTTCGTCCCTAAAGTCGCGAAGAGCGCCGCGTATTCGCACCCGATATAGCCGCCACCCACGATTACCATGGACGCGGGAATTCGATCTACTGAAAGGACATCCTCACCTGAGAAGACCTTTGCTCCGTCGAAGGGCATAAGCGGCAGGGAGGCCGATACGGAGCCGGTCGCGATTATTGTATTCTTAGCGAAAATAATCCGCTCTCCCCGAGCGTTGTTGATTGCCAGGTTGTGCGCATCGACAAAGCTTGCAGTTCCCTCGATTATATCGACACCGCTATCGCGGACGAGTCTCTCGAGTCCTTTTCGCTCGATATCTACAATCCGGTCCTTCCGCTTCTGCAGCGCAGACATGTCGATGCGGATGTCTCCGTCGATTTCGAACCCGAATTCCTGTGCGCGCCTGGCGCTGCGGATCGCCTTTGCCGATGCGACAAAAGATTTTGTCGGTATACAGCCCGTGTTTAAGCAAACACCGCCAAAACCGGACTTCTCGATAATGCAGGTAGGAACGCCGCTACGTGCCGCTTTTATAGCGCCGACATAACCCGCAGGCCCGCTGCCTATAATCGCTATAGAGTATTTGTCCACTACAGACCTCCAGTCAAGAGACGGCTTCTCGTATGTCGGGATTGAGCGCGAGACTATTATAATCATACCCTCGGGACGGCATCCGTACTCGCGGATGCGAAAAGAGATAAATTGCGAAAGAAATATACTAAGCGCTATACTAAAGCAAGCATGTAATTTTGGAGGGGCGTCAATAGGTGAAGACGGTACGGCATCTGTGGCTTGCGCTAGGCCTGCTATCGGTGGTTGTCATAATCGGCGTAACGGGCTATATGATTATCGAGGGCTGGTCGTTTAGGGACGCCCTGTTTATGACTATTATATCGATTACTACTGTCGGCTATGGTATCGTGAAGCCGCTCTCAGTAGCGGGCAGCTATTTTACGATGATTATCGTATTGGCGGGTACCGGGACTGCGTTTTACGTGCTGGTGACGGTAGCAGAGTTTATGGTCGAAGGTCATTTATCGGGATATATTACGGAGAAAAGAGTGGAAAAGACAATTAGCAGGCTGGAAGAGCACTACATTATCTGTGGATTTGGCAGGGTCGGCGAGAACGTAGCCGAAGAATTCAACACCTCGAGAGTGCCGTTTGTAGTCATCGAGAACAAACCGGAACGGGTTGCGGGATGCCGGGAGTTTGGTTATCTATGCATCGAAGGCGACGCTTCCAGCGACGAGGTGCTCCTGGCCGCCGGCGTCGAGCGGGCGCAAGGATTGGTGGCGGCCGTCGACAGCGACGCCGACAATGTCTTCGTCACGTTGACCGCTCGCGTTTTAAATCAAAACATAAAGATTGTGGCGCGGAGCATCGTAGGGGAATCGATTGAGAAGCTGCAGCGTGCGGGCGCGAATAAGGTCGTCTCGCCGAGCATAATAGGCGGAAAACGAATGGCGGCGATGTTGCTTCGCCCGGTCGTCACCGACTATCTCGATGTCGTCACATACGGTGACGGCCTGGAGTTCCGGCTAGAGGAGCTAAAAGTCAGCGAGGGCTCATCGATTAAGGGGAAGACCATCGGCGAGGCGGACTTGAGGCGGCGCACGGGTGCGGTTGTGCTGGCGATAAAGGATAAAAGCGGGAGGTTCAACACGTCGCCGGATGTTGACACCGTGATTGAGCTAGACGATGAACTCGTAATCATAGGCACGCAAGACCAGATAGAAGCAGTTATCAAAAGCTTCTAGCACCTTGCGCAAGGAGAGGTACAGTCTTTAGATAGCGACCAGGTGTCTAAAGGTGAACGCCTCAATGTCGAATCAGACGCGGTAAAAGGGTGCGGGCTGCATTTGCCGGGCGATTGTGATAAATTGGTATTAGAAACGTTATTCTAGGGGGTAGACGTGGACCTAAAAGCTTATGTGAGAGACATTCCGGACTGGCCCAAGGAAGGGATTATGTTTCGCGACATCACGCCGCTCTTGGCAAACCCGAAGAGTTTTAAGTATGCCATCGATGCGATTGCCGACCACTACAAAGGGCAACAGATAGACGCGATTCTCGGGGCGGAGGCCAGAGGATTTATTTTAGCGAGCGCCCTAGCCTACGCGCTTGATTGCGGGTTTATACCGGCCCGCAAGCCCGGAAAACTGCCGTACAACACGTGCAAGGCGGAATATGAGCTGGAGTATGGCTTCGATTCGTTAGAGATGCACGAAGATGCGATAAAGAAAGGCCAGAACATCCTGGTAGTCGATGATGTCATCGCTACGGGTGGAACGGCGGCTGCCAAGATAGAGCTTGTTAAACTATTAGGCGGGAATGTCGTGGGAATCGCATTTCTGATTGAGCTGTCGTTCTTGAACGGGCGCTCAAAGCTCAATGGCCAAGATGTCTTTTCGTTGATAACCTATTAAGCGGCGGTAAGGTAAAACGGCAAGAAAGATTAGTGCACACAAGAAAGACCCCGGCAAATAAGGGGTCTTTTTTTAAAATATATTAATCATGATTGGTTAGGGTTTAGAGATGAAAGTTCTTCTATCAGGAAATGAAGCGATAGCTTATGGGGCGTATGCGGCGGGGGTCAAAATAGCCTCCGGTTACCCTGGAACCCCCAGCACGGAGATTCTAGAGACACTGGCAAAGTACGATCAGATAGATTCATCCTGGGCGCCGAATGAAAAGGTAGCCCTGGAAATCGGTATGGGCGCATCACTAGCCGGAACGAGGACCATTGTCACCATGAAGCATGTGGGACTTAATGTAGCGGCAGGCCCGCTATTTACACTAGCCTATACTGGAGTCAACGGTGGGCTGGTCATTATCAACGCCGACGACCCGAGCATGCACAGCTCGCAAAACGAGCAGGATAACCGATACTACGCAAAATCGGCGAAAGTGCCTATGCTGGAGCCGAGCGACAGCCAAGAGGCCGCATGGCTCGTGGACGAAGGCCTAAAGATAAGCGAGCGCTTTGATATTCCGGTGATTCTAAGGACGACTACGAGGATAAATCATTCGAAATCACTCGTCGACGTCGATATCGAGCGGGCGGAAAGCAGGCGCGAATACGAGAAAGATATCCAGAAATACGTCATGATACCGGCACATGCGCGTCAACGCCGCAACAACCTCGAGCAGAGATTAGAAGCGCTGGCGGAGTTTTCCGAAGAGTTTCCGGGCAATAGGGTTGAATGGGGTAGCCGCAGCATCGGTTTTATAGCCGACGGCGTCTCATATCAGTATGTCAAAGAGGTCTTTCCCGAAGCCTCGGTTTTAAAGATAACGATGGTCCATCCACTGCCAAAGCGCCTGATATCCGATTTCGTCGAACAAATTGAAAAGGTGATTGTCGTCGAAGAACTCGACCCGTTTATCGAGGATCAGCTTAAAGCCTGGGGCCTGCCTGTAGTCGGCAAACGGCTCATCCCGGGGATAGGAGAACTCAATCCCGAGACGATACGCGCGGGCGTCATGGGCGATGCCGACACGCTGGCGAGGCTCGCAGCTGCGGATGATATACCGGGAAGACCACCAATGATGTGTGCCGGATGCTCGCACAGGGGCGTGTTCTATATACTCAAAAAGATGAAACTGATGGTCGCAGGAGATATCGGTTGCTACACGCTGGGCGTGATGCCTCCGCTCGAAGCGATGGACACCTGTTTTTGCATGGGCGCGAGCATCGGAAATGCGATGGGCTTCCAGAAAGCTACCGGCCGCAAGGATGTGGTGGCGGTCATCGGAGATTCGACTTTCATGCACTCCGGAATTACGCCGCTCATCGATGTCGTCTATAACAAGGGTATAGCGACGGTAATCATATTAGACAACCGCACCACCGCTATGACCGGTAGGCAGGACCATCCGGGAACCGGCAAGACGCTCAAGGGAGATGCAGGTGTCGAGGTCGATATCGAAAAGCTGGTGCGAGCACTGGGTGTAGCCTCGGTGCAGGTCGTAGACCCATATGACCTCAAGGCGGCGCGCGCGGCAATCACCGAAGAGATATCGAAGGACGAGCCGTCCGTAATAATATTCAGGAGGGTATGTTTGCTCGCTGAGAAGGTCTTAGCCGTGCCACTTATGGTCATAGATGAGTGCGATAGTTGCAAAGCATGCATGCAGCTTGGTTGCCCAGCGTTGTCATGGGAAGCCGATAGGGCGAGAATAGAACCCTCCCAATGTAACGGCTGCGATGTGTGCGGGCAGATATGCAAAGCCGGCGCGATTGTCAAGTATGAACAGGCCGATCAAGGCGCTGGAATTTAAGAGAGGGTCAGATGAGCAACGAAGTCAGGAATGTGTTGATAGTCGGCGTCGGGGGCCAAGGTATTATTCTAGCCGCAGACATATTGGCAAACGTTTTAGTTAGCGCCGAGTATGACGTGAAGATGGCTGAGATACACGGAATGAGTCAACGCGGCGGAAGCGTTAACACGATGGTCCGGTTTGGAAACAAGGTATACTCACCGGTCGTTGAAAAAGGCCAGGCAGACTATATGCTCTCATTCGAGAAGCTTGAGGCATTACGTTGGAGCGATTATTTGAAGCCGGGCGGGACCATCATCATGAATGATGAGACCCTAAACCCGCTTCCGGTATTACTAGGTAGGGCTGAATATCCCGGAGACATAGAAGAGCAGATTATCGCTAAGGGGATAAACCTTATTACGGTGAACGCGACGGCTATGGCCGAAGAGAGCGGGAGTCCGCGTGCCGCAAACATCGTATTGCTGGGCTGTCTAGCCTCGCTTATGCCACTTGGAAAAGACATTTGGCACGCGGCTATCGAAAGGCGTGTTCCGCCTAAGACAGTGGAGATAAACAAGAATGCGTTTGAAACGGGTTTTGCCCGTATTTCCGAGCGTGCCGCGGCCGATGAAGCCCTGATTTAGCGCGGGCCGCTCGTTAAGTTCTTTAATTAATTATTTAATAGCAGGCGATGGTAACAACATATAGCTGCGATCTAGCGGTTATAACTATATGAAGGGAGCCGAGCGGTGCAGCGATAAAATGCGGGAGCGAACGAGCGGCAAGTCTAAGCGGGTCATCGACAAGCGCGATCTTTAGTCGATATGTTGTGGCGCTAAAACAGAGCGTGCAGCGCTTGACAATCAAGGCCGGCTCCAACAGAATGCGACTAAAGGCTTGGTGATTAATTCTTATTGCGCTTTAGTGACAGAACAGGATGCACGACAATGTATGAGCACGACGATTACCAAAGCAAGGAACATGAATATCGCGAAAAGGATTGGAACAGTATAATAATACGACACTCGACCGCCTGGTTTCTGCTGCTTATAGTGATGGTTGCAATCTGGAAGATGACGCAGCCGGTAATGGTTCTCAAGGAGGCCGGTGATGGTTCCATGCGCGAATCGACAACAACGGGGGCGCAGGCGGTATCGCAAGAACCCGGCGTTAGCACCACGAATGTCGCCGGTGTGACGAAGACGACCATGATACCCCAAAAAACCACGACGACGACCAAACCGCCGACCGGAGAGATCAAGGTGCTCTCGGGAAATGACAGGGTGCAGGTGTTGGCGAATACGCTATTGCTGAGGGCGGAACCGAGTACGCGTTCTGAGGTAATGGCGCGCATGAGCAAGGGGACGATTGTGGCGGTCGAGGAACGCGCCGACGGCTGGATGAAGGTGAGAACCGTCAACGACGAAGTCGGGTATATCAGTGCTCGCGCAGGTTTGACCAGGCCGGCGCCGTAGGGAAGTTGCCGGGAATTACCCGCAAATGACGGTTGATAATTAATTTGGAGCAAACGATGTTCAAGGAACAGAAGCAGACAAAATCATTCGGCATGGCTAGAGATTATTATCGCGTTAGGTTATTGAGGGTTTTTGAAGAGCGGCCGGACGACCTCGAGTGGCGAGAGGATATCCTCTACAGGGCGCCCAAAGCCTATCCCAGCAAGGTCAAGGTCACATACCGGCTCCAGGTGCTCACCACCGAGAACAAGGTCATTGAGCTGGCGATTTTAGAGAGTGGGCGCGAAGCCAAGAGGCGCTATAAGAAGATGGCGAGAGACCTCAAGGAAATGACGAAGATGAGGTTTGACGAGACCTACGACATAGAAGAGGTATACGTCATCGTGAAGCCGGAATTGGTAGATGTGATGTATTTCTCAGGCGTAGAGAACGTGGCTAGACGGAAGTGATGCGACACGCGTAGTAGTTGATAGAAGCGCGTTTCCTCTTTTGAGTGCAAGGCGCGAGCGTGCATTTCGTAAGCTTGAAATAGTCTCGCTTTAGTGTTAAGCTCGCGCAAAGCCATGAAGCGATTGTAGCCGGGGTAGAACCATGAACAGAAGAATGGCCGCCTTAGGAATAACAGTGCTTACGTTGATCGTCTTTGGCGTGCTGTGGTATGTGGCCGGCGGGTTGCAGATGATAGAGGTAGCGGTTATTGCCTTGGCCGTTTCCTCAAGCGTGGCATACCTCTTTTACGAGGCTCTATCTTGCAGGAAGATACACCGTCACATCATGGGGATTCGCATATTCAGACGGCTCGACCTCAAAGAGTTTTCGAGGATATTCGGAGCCGTGACGCTTCTGCCGCTATCATCGGTTATCATCTCAAAATATACCCTTGACTCAAGTATCTCACCGATTCGTCTATATGTCCTGTTTGTCCTGCTGCTCCTCGTAGGATGGGCGCTAGGCACGGTTGAGACGGCGAAACTCATTGTTGAGGATGACCCGGCGGACACCGAGTTCTAATATGATGTCTTAACTATATTCCTTTATAAACGCCAAATTGCGCCCGCGAATCAGAACACGTGTTCGAGAAGGGGAAAAGAGGTGATAGAGCACCTATCTCGCTATCAATCGAGCGAACAAGTTGATCAGCGGTACGAAACCGCCTAGTAGCCATAGGACGCATGCGATGAATCTGGGTCGAGATAGATTTTGTTGAGAGGGAGCGGCGAGGCGCCATATTATTGGATCGAGATATGGATATTAGCGAAGAATGTGGAGCATGTCGAGCATCAACGCGGATATTAGGGTCAAGACGCGGAGTATGCCATGCTGAGCAGCAGAAACGCACATATAGTCCAGAATAACGCTAGTTAACATAACATATATTATGGTAAGTAGGATATTGTGAATAACGTTGCTAAAACTACGGTGAAATGACGGTTCCGACATCGCAAGAGCGGCTTTTTCTCGGTCTGTTCTATCTGTGATAGCCAACCATATGCATGCCTTAAGCACACTGCGGATCATCTATGTCTCGTCGAAGAACAACTCATTATATTGACGCCCCGCTCTCTTCGGCTACACGCCCATTCCACCCACCGAGGAATATCTTTTTGTAAAGTTAGCGTATTCTTGACTATTGTGTATTTAAAGGCTAAATAGACGAACGTTTGAAGATTCGGCATAGTAAAACATCAGGAAGCCGGGGGAAACGCCTTAGAAGCGAAATGAGCGCGTATGCGCAGGAAGGCCTAGGCGTAAAAGGTCAAAACGGCTATTTCTTCAGTAAGCCTTCGGAGTCGAGATAATCTTTAGCTACCTTCGCGGCATCCTGGCCTTCCATGGCGATTTTTCCGTTGAGCGCTTGTAGCTTCACGAGGTTGAGCGATTTGAACACCGGGTTCAATATATCCGCTATCTCCGGGTATTTGACGAATATCTCATCTCGCACCAGCGGAGCGGGCTCATATACCGGCTGGACGCCCTTGGTATCATCCACGACCATCAAGTCCAGGGCCGCCAGCGAGCCGTCGGTGCCGAAGGCCATGGCGAAGTTAACCCCATCGGTGCCTTCGGCGGCCGCTTTCTCGGTCTGCGCGGTGTTTCCGCCTGCCAATACTACCAGCTGGTCTTTGGCTAGTTTGAAACCGTAGGCTTTCTCGAACGCGGGAAGCGCGTCGGGTCTACTCACAAACTCCTCCGAGCCGGCAAGTTTGACAAAACCTTTACGATTGACGTATGCCGCAAAGTCCTCCATCGTCTTTATCTTCTCGGTCTCCGAGAGGTCTTTTCGAACCGCAATAGCCCAGGTATTATTGGCCGGCGCCGGGTCTAGCCAGACCAGGTTGTTCTGCTCTTTGTCGAGCCGCTTGACCGTATCGAAAGCTTGTTCAGCGCTTTTCCATGTTTCGGGGTCGGTGTCGTCGAAGAAAAAGCCTCCGTTGCCTGTGTATTCAGGATAAATGTCTATTTCACCGCCGATGATCGCTTTGCGGATGAGGTCGGTCGGCCCGAACTCTACCTTATCGACGACCTCGAAGCCGTTAGCTTTGAGCATCTCTATTATCATATTTCCGAGCAGCGCGCCCTCGGTGTCGATTTTCGACGCGACAATGACCGGCCCCTTTTTCTCAGAGGCTTGGTTTTGAGGTTGCCGGGATGCGCATCCGCTGATCGCCGGCGCGCCTACCGTAAACGCGAGAACTAAAAGTACTGCGATGTTCGTGATAAGATGTTTTTTCAAGCCCGCCCC
>JASEGT010000119.1 GCA_030018005.1 Actinomycetota bacterium | reverse complement strand
GTCAATTTTAAGCAATTCTTCAGTGCGGAATATTAAGAACGAGAAGGCTGTCTGGAATATATCCAAATTAAAAATTAGTGTTAAGAAGCCTAAAGACCGCAGTGCATCTGCAGCCGGCCCTCAACAAACGCTCTCAAGTAGTCGCGGCGCTCGGCGCTGTTGGCCTCGAAGCGCAATACCAGTACCGGCTGCGTGTTGGATGCCCGAACCAGTCCCCAACCGTCTTCGAAAATCAGCCGCACTCCGTCTATCGTGATTATGTCCTTTATTCTCGGCTCGGCGCCGCTCTTGCGGTGGGCCTCAAATACACGCTTGAGCGCCTCGACGACCTCGCGCTTCTTTTCCTCGGGGCAGTCGGCGCGCAGCTCCGGCGTTATGTGCGTCTGGGGCAAGCCCTCAAAGAGACTGCTGACGCCGGCAAAACCGTCATCGGCAGCCCGCTTTCTCTTAACAATCGAAATCAAACGACATGCAGCGTACAGCGCGTCGTCATAACCAAAATACTTATCCGCGAAGAAAAAGTGGCCGCTCATCTCGCCTGCAAGCGCCGCTTTTTCTTCTTTTATCTTGTCCTTGATGAGCGAGTGGCCCGTCTTCCACATAATGGGGACGCCGCCGAGGCGTTCAATCTCGTCGTACATCACCTGCGAGCATTTGACCTCGCCGATAAACTTCTCGCCCTTTCTTTCCCGTAGAATATCGGTGGCGAATAGAATCATCAGCTTGTCGCCCCAGAGAATGTTGCCCCTCTCGTCGACGCCGCCGAGCCTATCCGCGTCACCATCGAAAGCGATGCCAAAATCGCACCCCTCGTCGGTGACGACCTTGATCAGGTCTTGCAGGTTCTCCTCGACCGTCGGGTCGGGGTGGTGGTTCGGAAAGCGCCCGTCGGGCTCGCAGTAAAGCTCGACGACATCGCAGCCGAGCACCCTAAACAACTCGGGCGCGAGCAGGCCCCCCGCACCATTGCCCGCATCGACGGCTATCTTTATCTGGGGAAGTCGAGCCATGTCACTAAAAGCGTTCTTGATGTATTCGACATAGGGCGGGATAATCTCGTATTCTACGACATCACCGCGAGAGACAACTTGCAGCTCAGCGTTGTAGTAAAGCTCTTTCAGGCGCTGTATCTCCTGCCCATGGATGGTGTCGTGCCCCACGCATATCTTAAAGCCGTTATATTCGGCGGGGTTGTGGCTGCCGGTAATCATAATGCCGCCGTCGACTTCGAGATGGTAGAGCGAGAAGTACGTAAGCGGTGTCGGGCACGGGCCAAGGTCAAACACACGTGCTCCCTGACTCATCATACCCTCTATCAGGGCAGCCGAGAGTTCATCCGAGCTTAGCCGCACATCGCGGCCGACACTCAAAACAAGCCCGCTCTTTCCTGTTTTATTGCGCACATATTCGCAGTAAACAGCGCCTAAGCGCTTCGCAAACTCAATCGTCAGCTCTTGCCCGAATATGCCCCGCAAGTCGTATTCTCGAAACATCGTCTCTTCCCGGGCGCGGATATCCTTAGCTTCGGGCATAATCGTCCTCGGTGCGCATGATGTCGTCTTCCTCCAGGTATTCGCCGTTTTGCACCTCGATGATCTTGAGCGGGATCATGCCCGGGTTCTCAAGCCGGTGCATCGTAGAGGGCGGTATGAAGGTGCTCTCGTTTACGTGTACGTTAAAGACTTCGTCGCCGCGCGTCACTGTCGCTGTACCCGCTATTACCACCCAGTGCTCGCTGCGATGGTGGTGCATCTGCAAGCTCAACCGTGCGCCGGGCGTCACTTCAATCACTTTTATCTTAAACCCAGGTCCCCGCTCCAACAGCGTGTAGCAACCCCACGGCCTATACATGGTGCGGTGCACCAGGTACTCCTCGGCCTGTCGTTCCTTGAGCACATCGACTATTTTGCGCACGTCTTGCGCCCTGTCCTTTGGACAAACCAGCGTTGCATCGTGCGTGTCGATGACAATCATGTCCTCGATGCCAAGGGTCGCAACGAGACGCTCCTCGCCATATATAATCGAGTTTTTAGATTCAACATCTATAACATTCCCGCAAATAGCATTTCCGCGCTCATCCTTCTCCATGAAATCGCCGAGCGCAATCAGGCTGCCGACGTCGCCCCATTCGAGGTCGACCGGTATGACCGCGACCTTGTCCGATTTCTCCATAATGCCGTAGTCGATCGATATCGATTCGGCCTCGCCGAAAATCGCTCTGCCGGCGTCGGTGTCCCATTGGTCGACCGGAAGCGCGGTAAACCGCTTCAAAACATCGTATAGGCCCGGTATGAGGCGCTTGAACTCTGCCAGCAC
>JASEGT010000118.1 GCA_030018005.1 Actinomycetota bacterium | reverse complement strand
CCGATATAATCGACGTTTGCCTCGGTGATCGTCGCCCTATGGATCTTGCCTCGCAGCATAAAACGTTGCATATGCTCCTACCTGTTTCAACTATACGAAAGGATAACATCTAATGTAAAACAATTCGCCACGTTTTTCAAGCTCCGGCCGCTTGACGGCTTGTTAGCCCGGCCGCACTACGGCGTTGTCTATCAAACGAGTCTTACCGACCCTGGCCGCTATCGCTATCAAAGTATCGCTCTCGATTTCGGTGACCCGAGCCAGGCTTTGAGGGTCGCAGACCTCGAGATATTCAACCTCGACCAGACTCTCAACCTCGATTACGTCACGCATCGCCCGCTCAACCTCGGCCGTCCCTCTTATATTCTTATCTACCATCTCTTGCGCGATTTTAAGCGCTTTTACGAGCATGACCGCAGCCTTTCGCTCCTCGGCCGAGAGGTAGGTATTCCGCGAGGACATCGCAAGTCCGTCCGCTTCCCGCACGGTCGGCACGCCGAGGATTTCGCTGTCGATGTTCAAGTCGGCCGCCATCCTGCGCACCACGGCGAGCTGCTGCCAGTCCTTCTCGCCGAAGACCGCTAGGTCCGGCTCGACGATATTGAGGAGCTTGGCGACGATGGTGGCGACACCGCTAAAATGCCCCGGACGGCTTCTGCCGCAGAGCACCTCGGTGATGCCTGCGACATTAACCGAGGTCGCATACCCCTCGGGATATATCTCCCCGGCGCTCGGCGTAAACAGCACGTCGACCCCGACGCTCTCCGCCTTGGCCCTATCGCGTTCAAGGTGGACCGGATACTTCTCAAGGTCCTCGTTTGGCCCAAACTGAGTCGGGTTTACGAAGATGCTCACCACAACCACGGCGGCCCGTTTCTTCGCCTCGCGCATCAGCGTCAAGTGGCCTTCATGGAAGTAGCCCATCGTCGGCACAAAGCCGACTCTTCTATTCTCTGCGCGAGCCGCGCTTAGCTTCTTTCGCAGCTCAACAACGGTATGTGTTTCAAACATCTCGATACTCGTTATGGTTGGTGTCGTCTCTCAATAAACACCTCGTCAGCGGTGTCATTATACCAGCGCGCTGTTACAATTGCAAGGCAAACGCCGACTATCTGCACACACGTAACAATATATCGTTACATGCTATTGTTAAGACTCTCCCAGCCCCTCATCGATCATCTTTATAAACGCATCGAGGACATCCTTATCCATGCCGTAGGAGTGCTCGGGAGTCGGGAAGAGGTCGGTTCGCACTTCGGTGATATAGCTTTGGACCGCTTCGCCGACGATGGCCTTAAGATTCGTATATTGTTTGGAGAACTTGGGCGTAAACTTCTCGAACATGCCGAGGAGGTCGTTGGTGACAAGCACCTGGCCGTCGCAATTGGATCCCGCCCCGATGCCGATGGTGGGGATGGAGAGGCCGGCGGTGACCAGCTCGGCGAGCTCCGCCGGGACTTTCTCGAGCACGATGGCGAACGCACCCGCCGCTTCGAGGGCGAGCGCATCGTTAAGGAGGACTCTGGCCTCATCAACGCCGCGCGCCTGCAGGCCGTAGCCGCCGAACTGGTGGAGGGACTGTGGCGTAAGGCCCAGGTGCCCCATGACGGGTATGCCCGCGTCCGTTATCCTTTTAACCAGACCCACGATACGCGCTCCGCCTTCGAGCTTGACCGCCTGGGCACCCGAGAATTTCATGATAGAGCCGATGTTCTCGAGCGCTTTTTCATCGGATACCTGGTATGACATAAACGGCATATCCGTTATGACCATCGCCCGCGTGGAGCCGCGCGCCACCGCTTTGGTGTGATGCATCATCTCCTCGACGGTCACCGGCAGCGTGTCCTCGTAGCCGAGCGCGACCATGCCGAGTGAATCGCCTACCAGCAAAATGTCGATGCCTGTTTCATCCAATATGCTGGCGAACGCATAATCGTATGCGGTGAGCATCGTTATTCGTTCGCCCTTTGATTTCATCTCGCGCAGCGTCTGTATGTTTACCCTTCCCGCCATCTGCTATTTCCTCCCCGGTCGATAACCCTGTATGCCTCCAAAGCGCTTCTTAATTTAAGCGCTTATTATACAAGCCAAAACGTACCTGTGCCACCGGCTGGCAGCTATTTCGCGCTGCGTCGCCCATAAGTCGCCGCCGGTAGTCGCTGAACGCTACCCATGCTCCGCCTGGAGCGTCGCGTAGAGCTTGGCTGCGGCTTCCGGGCTCAAGCCCCCGTTTGTAACCGCCATATCGACTGTTCTTAGCCCCAGCATGCGGTAGGTCTCGACTATCTCTTCGCCCATGACAACGAGTTTTTTAAGGTGCTGCTCGACAGTCTCGGCGTCGCCTCGGGCAATCGGCCCGGTAAGCGCAGGCGCGGTTCCCACACTCTCGATGTTTGCGAGCGTCCCTTTTACGAGCGGCATCATCGCTTCTACTGCGGTGCGCTCCTCGAAACC
>JASEGT010000117.1 GCA_030018005.1 Actinomycetota bacterium | reverse complement strand
CTTGTCGACCAGCTGCTGGAAGAAGAGGGTAGGTATGATGCTTGATTGGTCGCAAGCGGTTTCGAAATGGACCCGGGGGAATGTTATGTCCCTTGTTTCCTTTGTTTCCTAGTCAAAAACCGAGGGTGAGCGCAAGGTGCTCTATCAACAAAAAAGGTTTACGAAATGCGTTTTCGTAAACCTTTAATGGGTCGGGATGAGAGGATTTGAACCTCCGGCCTCCACGTCCCGAACGTGGCGCGCTGCCAAACTGCGCTACATCCCGATTGCGGATATTATTATACCACCTTTTGCCGAAAATGCCAGGTGTGCCAATATAATCCGGGTAAATCACCTCTGTGCTCACATAAAAACGCTCGACGACCCTACATTAGCTATTCAACCGGCCTGCCTATTAGATACTTCTCGGGTTCCGCTTTGAACTGCTCCAGACACCTGAGCGAATCGAAGTAGTAGCGCTCGTTTTTATAATCATGGAACCCTGCCGCGTCCGCAATCTGCACCCGCATCTTGCAGACCGGGTCGGTAGCGAATGATCCCCCCGTCTCTGCTCTAAGCTTTCCATCTTCAAGCCACAGAATCCTGTCCGCGATATCGACGATTCTCATATCATGGCTGACAATGACTATTCCTTTCCCCTGTTCTTTCGCGATATTTCTCAATAGCTCAGCGACAAAGTGCCCGCTTTTTGAATCGAGATTTCCCGTTGGCTCATCCGCCAGTATTAGTTGGGGGTTGTTGGCAACCGAGCGCCCAACAGCGACCCTTTGCTTCTCACCGCCGGAAAGTTCGTTTGGATAATGCGTCAGCCTTTCTCCTAAGCCCAGCTCGCTCAAGAGTTTTTTTGCGCGCTCCCGCGCTTCCCGCTTTGGCACCCCGGCTAAAGTCATGGGAACCATCGCATTCTCGATTGCGGTCAGCGAAGACAGCAGGTTAAACGACTGAAACACGAAGCCGATGTGCCGCAACCTCGTCCTTGAAAGCTCCCGTGCGCCAAGACGGTTTAGCTCTTTACCCGCAACCCATACACTGCCGGATGTCGGGCTTAACAGCGCCCCGCTTATCGAAAGCACAGTCGTCTTGCCGCTGCCGGAAGGCCCCATGATGACGACCACTTCGCCGGCAGCAATACTAAGGCTCACCCCTTCGACGGCTTTAACCGCCGCCCTGCCTGTCCCGTAAGTCTTAGTCACTTCATTGAGTTCAAGTACCGGTACGGCTGTTTTTTCGTTCTGCAATGATCACGCCCCCTCAAAGACGACCGTGGGATCGACGGCGTCAATTAGCCGTACAGGAATTATAGTGGCCAAAACGCTTATAATAAGAATCGCGATAAATGCCTCGCCAACCGCTCGCGCCGGCAATACGATCAGCAGCTCGGGGAAGATTGCGGCCACGGCGAACTTGCTAAGATACCCCAGGAGTAGTCCTAGAGCAAAACCCAAGAGCGCGGTTGTCAATGACTGAAAGGCCACGGTTATGTAGAGCTGAAAACGGCTCGCCCCGACGGCCTTTAGTACACCGTAATCCCTGAACCTGTCGAGCGTCGCGGTATATAACGTCACCCCGATTACAGCCAGCCCGATGATAAGGCTTATAAACGACATGGCCAGGATGATATCGACCCCCATCTTTCGTATCATAAAGCGGTCGCTCTGTGAAAACTCGGCTTTCATCAGCGCATTTACATCAAATCTCTGCTCAATCCATCTCGCCACCGACTTGGGGTCGGAGCCCTCTTGCGTCTTCACGAGAACATAGTTTATGCTTTTCGGCCTCTGGTTTAGCTCCGCGACCGTCGCTTTTCTTAAGAACGTGATGCTGCTGACGATACTAAATGTGTCCTGCGACAGCCCGGCTATCTTGAAAGAGCGCCCCATGACTTTTATCTCATCACCCAAGCCGACCCCGTTCTGAGCCGCTATTATCTTATCCAACACAACTTCATTGGGGCTTATATCTTGAGTGCCTGTGCTCATCTCCCAGGGACCTCCGAAGGGCTCTTGGGGGTCAAAACCGATTATGTAGGAGAATATCCGGTTCCCTCCTATCTCAGCTGCGGTATTCGAGTAGGTAATACCGACCGCTTTTTTCACACCGTCGATATCATTGATGTCTTTTTCGATAGCCGGGGGTAGAAACGAGCTTGCCATGTGCAGGTTTGCCACCCCTTCCTGCATGACAAAGATATCGGCCTCGCCTTTATCAATGTACGCCGTGGCCTGCTCCTCGACCCCGGCAAAGACACCCTCGATGAGAAGAATCACAAGTATGGCCAGGGCGATACCGCCTGTGCTCAGTGCCAATCTAGTCTTCTCCAGCCATAGGCTCTTCCACGCAAATCTAATCATATATCAGCCTTTAAAAACTAAGCTTGGGTCGATAGAGGCGATTCTTCGAACGGGTGTATATGCTGCAACCGCAGCCATGATGACAGCGGCCACTGCGCCCTTTATCATCGTCGATA
>JASEGT010000116.1 GCA_030018005.1 Actinomycetota bacterium | reverse complement strand
ATCTGATTTTTCAGCACCGGCAAATTCTCTTTGACAACCTTCCAGACTATTTCATAATCAACTCCAAAATAAAAGTGGACAATTTTATCCCTTGTTCTAGCCATATCGCTCCAAGGAATATGTCTGTATTTGGTTCTTATATCTTTAGGAACGTTTTTTGCTGCCTCGCCCATGATTTCAAGTTTATGGATAACTGCGCTTGATGTTTTATCATCCTTAACAAACTCGTCATAACTCATATTGCCCACAAAAGCTTCTATCTTACCCATACAATCCAAGATGTCTTTGATATAGAGCAAGTAATCACGCATAGATTGCCTCTTTCAAAATTCGCTCTTTTAATTCTTTTCTTATGGCCGGCTTTCTTACTAAATCCACTTTCCGGCCTAGAATTCGTCGCAGGTATCTTTCAAGCCTGATTAGTTCAAAGAGGTCGGGCAGTTCATAGAAATCAACCAGGATGTCGATATCGCTACTTCTTCTCTGCTCCCCTTTTACGAAAGAGCCGAACACCGCTATTTCCGTTACCTTGTATCTATCGTGCAAAAATTTCTTGCGGGTTTTTATGATTTCTAACGCTTCATTTACAGTTGCAACCATTTCCCATCCAATCATTGAGCTTATGTTAGTGTGGTTGGAGTCTGCCATTGCCAACCATAATAGCGCTTGTCAAGCAAAAAGACAAAACGTGCTTTTAATTTTGCCCATTAGCGAATTACAGGAAACGTCAAAAGATTGTCAGGGATTTTGTCCCCGACCTTCTCCCAAGAAAAAACCGCGGCTTAAGCACCGCGGTTTTAGCGTGAGCAGGTGGGCTGGTCCGTCAGTTACTGTAATGTGCGAAATTGAAGCTCGTTTAGGGCTTCGTCGCACAGGCGGAGAAACCTTGTCATTAACCACGTAGAAGGCAATTTTTCAACAATCGGAAGAAAAACAGCTCGGTTTTCTTCTGCCTTGGACCTAAAACTCGGGTCGCTTAAGAATTTCTCGATAAGACGTTCCTTAGCATCGTCGACATCGACCAGCGAGATTATCGTGTCGACATCCCGCTGGTATGTCTCCAAGTCCGACAGCGTACACGACATAGCCATACTACGTCCTCCTTATCGCCAGAGCCCCCTGCTTTTCACCTCCATTGTGCTATATCCCCGTACTTCCGAAGCCGTCCGCGCCTCGTAGGGTTTCATCGAGCGCTTCGACGGGCGCGAACTCCACCCGCTCGACTTTTTGAATTACCAACTGCGCTATTTTGTCGCCCTTCTCGATATTGAAAGGCGTATCCTTGTCGGTGTTTATGAGGATGACCCCTATCTCTCCCCTATATCGGCTGTCTATAAGACCGGGCGTGTTGACGATGCTTATGCCGTTCTTGATAGCGAGGCCGCTTCGTGGTTGGACGAAACCGGCATAGCCATCGGGTATGGCTATAGCGATTCCCGATGGGATGAGCGCGCGCTCGCCGGGAGGGATGGTCTGGTCGATGCGGCTTCTCAGGTCGCAGCCGGCGTCGCCTTCATGGGCATACTGTGGAACGGGCAGCGCCTCATCTAGCATTTTTATGTCGATTCGCAAATGTCGAGCCTCCTTGGGGGAAAGTTTTTCCGCGTATCTTGCTTTAGATTATCGTAGCAGAATCAGAGCGCAAGCGTAAGCGATAAGTCGGTTTTCCGACGTTGCATACGCCCGCCCTGCACGGCGGCTATATAAGAATTCGAGATGAATAAAAGAAAAGAACAAGAAACCACTTGACAGTAGATGTGTAAAGCTTATACTAACTATAAGACACCATAATATTGAATAAAGTAAAGACTAGCCCATATAGCTGGTTATAGGCAGTACACCATCGAGCAACTATGAGTAATTATTAACAACTATATATCGCTAAGTTAACAATATTCAATACCGCTGGGTTTATTCGCGCGAGTGAATACGGGTAGGTATCATCCGCTTTAAAATTAGGATAAATGCCCAGCGGTATTGAATCTAATCAAGTCTGGCCAAGCCTAACGAGCCCTAACAACCCTAACATTATTCGAATATGGTTTTCGCCACATGTACCACAAATCATTCGACCTCTTAGATTGTCTACTAATAACTTGAATAGATTATTCCCTGTTGAAAGGAGGTGAAATATTTTATGAAAGATGTTATTAAAACGATCTCAACGATAAAGGAGGTGAAAAATATGAAAAAAGCATTGGTTATTTTGATGGCTTTTGCATTGTTGTTCGCGATGACCAGTATGGCGCTTGCTAAGCAAGAAGGCCCGACTCCAGGCAACATCGTCGCTAACGATTATGACTTGACTATTCCGCAAAACGGGAATCTGGCAAAGGATTACACATATAAAGAGAGAGGCATAGCCGTTACTTCAGGCTCTTATGCAGGGTCAACACCAAGTGATATGAACAAATTGAGCACCCATGTATACGGTACCTGGAACAGCCCGTTCACAGCGGGTGTCGATGGCTACAACTACAA
>JASEGT010000115.1 GCA_030018005.1 Actinomycetota bacterium | reverse complement strand
ACCTACTATTACTGGGTGACGACGGTCGGCTCAGACGGCAAAGAAAGCGCGCGCTCCGACTACGCGGCAGTTTCGCTCACCGCGGTCTTGCCCGATCTTACATTTAACGATACCCCGGCAGCCGCCTGGTACATGGCCTACGTCAAGAAATTGGTCACAGCAGGTATTATCGACGGGTACAGTGATGGGAGCTTCCGTCCTAATGCCAACATCACCCGAGCCGAGTTCTGCAAAATAGTTCTAGCCGCGTTGGGCGAGACCCCGCTAGAAGGTGCGGCGCCATCCTTCAAAGACACCGGCGGACACTGGGCGCTAGGCCATATCGAGAAAGCTAAATCGTTAGGCTTTATCGATGGCTATAAAGACGGGAGTTTTCGCCCGAATACCGGCATCACCCGCGCCGAAATATGCAAGATGGTGGCGTACGCAAAACAATATCGTCTCGGAGAGAGCCTCAACGCGTTTCCTGACTGCAGCGGTCATTGGGCCGAGACATACATTGCGACCGCTAAAGAAAATGGCGTTGTCTCCGGTTTCCCGGACGGCACATTCCGCCCGTCAGCCAACGCAACGCGAGCCGAAGCATCCAAAATGATATCGGTGATGATAGAATAGCGAGGTTGAGCGCTAAAAACAGTGCTTCACCCATAGATGGTGATAACCGACTCTGAGCGGGTAGTCTTTAGCGTGTATCCTCGTTAAAGCCCCCAGAATATGCGGCCGATACAAAGACATGGGTATATTTGACAGTTCTCATGCTTCAAATCGGCTTTTCTGGGGGCTCACATGCATCGAAAAACATTACCGCTCATTATCGCGCTGATCTGCGCTACCGTGCTCTTATCCATCCCGTTTGCGGCAAATGCCGGCTCGAACGGGAGTATCTCCGGCAAGACGACTGCGGCTGGAACCGGAACCGCGATTCAGGGTATGTATGTCGAGGCCATGCCGGTCGATTCGAGCGGCAATTTTGACCCCGCAAGAAGCGGCACGTATAAGACATACACCGGCTCTGGCGGCACCTACACGATAGGCGGATTGCCTCCCGGTGGCTATAAAGTAATCATCAATGCCGCGCTTGCCCAAAACGATAACGCGCGTCAATATATCTTCCAGCTCTATAACGGCAAGCCTACTTGGGATGCCGCAAATATAGTCGAAGTCGAAGATGGTGTCGCCACCAACAATGTCGACGCATCGATGTATGTGGGCGGCAGAGTTACCGGCAGAGTGACGGGCGCCCCTGCGGCGACGGTCTTTGCCATACCGGTTCTCAACAACGGCCTGCTCGACATCAACAGGTATATGCGCCAGGCTTCAATCGACGCCTCGGGAAACTACACCGTAATTGGTTTGGCGTCGGGTTATTATAAGGTTCAGGCCTACCAAATCGGTTATGCGGATGCATATTATAACAACAAGACTACGTTCGAAACCGCCGACAAGGTCTTTGTCGGCGCTCCAAACACCGTGTCCGGAATCGATTTTGCCATGGTCGTGGGTGAGAGTGGCGGAGGACCGGGCGGCGGCGCCGGCGAAGACGGCCCTGTCGGCGGTGGAGCTGGCGGTGGAGGCGGCGGCGGTGGAGGCGGCGGCGCAGGCGCTGGAGATAAACCACCCGCGCCGACCGGCCTAAAAGCCTCGTATAAAGAGGGCAAAGTCACGCTTACCTGGAATCCGGTGACCGCAACCGGTCTTACGGGATACAATGTCTATCGCGCCGAAGGCGCAGACGCGCCGGGCGCCAAGCTTAACCCGAACGACGTCGCCGAAGCCACGTATGTCGATGGTACGGTCGAAGGTTTGAAGACCTACTATTATTATGTGACAACCGTAGTTGGCGGGCCGCTCGAAAGCGACCCGAGCACCAGGGTAGAGGTCGTCATCGATGAGCTCCTCGAGCCGTTGACGTTCAAAGACGTCGGCCGTGAACACTGGGCTTATACATTCATAGGCAGGCTTGCCGCGATGAAAATAGTCAGCGGTTATAGCGATGGAACGTTTCGTCCCCGTAATAGTGTGACCAGGGCCGAATTTGCGAAGATGATAGTCGTCGCCTCGGGCTGGCCTCTGGCGACTCCTGCTTCACCGTCGTTCGAAGATGTTCCGGCGAGTCACTGGGCGTATTCCTATATCGAAACGGCAAAAGCGCGCGGTGTTATCAGTGGCTATCCGGGCGGTGTTTTCAAGCCCGGAAACAACATCAAGCGGGCCGAGATTTGCGCGATGGTCGTGCGCTCGCAAGCATATCCCGTCGACAACAGCGGCACCGGTTTCACGGACATCGGTGCCGGCCACTGGGCTTACGACATGGTCATGACCGCCAAGAACAAAAGCATAGTAGGCGGTTATCCGGGCGGCATCTTCAAGCCGGACGGGCTGGCGTCGAGGGCCGAGGCGAGCAAGATGATTTATTCGGTAATCCAATAACAATGTGGTATCTTTCTAAATAACCAAACGTTTAGTTATTTAGATACAGCAAGATATGAAGCTTAGCCCTTA
>JASEGT010000114.1 GCA_030018005.1 Actinomycetota bacterium | reverse complement strand
GGTCTTTGCACCGCGTGTCACGACGAGTGTGTCGAGTGCCGGTTGAGCCTGGTTGATGACCTATCCGGCAATATCGCCGGTCAGCTCAAGCTGCCGCTCCTTACCGACCAGTTCATCGACGACCCGGAAGAGTATCTTTCCATATCCGTGCCCGAGCACGAAATCACGCTCGCGTTCAATATCCACGCCGATATCCTGCTGGATGTGCCGGCGCTCGCCGCGAAAGCGGGGAGCAAGGCGCTCATCGTCCCGGTCGAGGACCCCGATTGGCTCGGCGGATGGACGAAAGCCAGGCTAGAAGAGGAGTGCGCCGAGCTTGGACTGGAGTTCGCCGCGCCCAAACCGTTCTGCCGCTTGACCGGCGACGGCTATGAGTACATCAAAGAGTTCATACGGGAGTTCAAAGTCGGCCTCCCCGAGGTCGAGCTCGATATCGAGGGCGGCATCGTCACGCGAGGCCATGTCACGACGAGTGCGCCCTGCGGCGCGACCTACTATCTGGCCCGTCTCTTCAAGGGTGTAACGGCCGATGACAAACTGCTCGAAGTGGCCTGCAAGGGGCTCTCGAGTTATCCATGCACGGCGAGCACGAAAATCGACCCAGATTTCAAAGACAGCATCACGCACGAGGCGAACTACATAATGATGGATGTGCTAAAGCGGAAGCTGGGAAGCCCGGTAAGCGGCAAAGGGTAGACGGCACTCGATATCCGGGCCGATAAAATCAAAAAAGCGGGGCGTTAAAGGCTCGCAAAAAGAGGACGAAAAAAGGGGGGCGATTAATCGCCCCCCAATGGCTTTGGTGTGATACTTTCAACAATCCTTCTTACCGTGCTTGCTTTCGAAATGGTCAACACTCTTCTAATAGCAATGCTTACGCTTTAGCTTCGAACTGCCAGGATCCGACTTTCAGCTTCATATCCTCGTTTATCTTACCTACAATCAGGCTGTAATCGTGCGAGACCTCCGACGGAACCGTATGGAGCATGATTCTCGTAAGGTCCTCTGGATTCCCGAGCCTTACTGCCTTTGCCTGGTACATAAACTCATACCCGTTGATGCCGAGTTCATCGAGCATCTTCTCGACTTTAATAACACTCCAGGTGTCTTTCTTTACACTCTTAACACCAGCCCAATCGAGTAATCTGCCAAAGGTTGTCGTTCTTGTCGTCATCGATCTCACCTCCTGATAAAATGTCCGTTTTCTAGAACGTGCTTACCGCTAAATGCGGCGTTTTCGCTTAATTAGTTACCCCTGAAAAATACCATTGCTAGAGAACCATGGTACCTGTCGCTTGACGATAATTTCCGCTCAAGCGGATCAACTTCTCTTCTGTTTTATCCGATTAACCCTGCAAAACTGCCAACCTTTTAAGATTGTAGGTCAAAATACTCCAGCCAACCCATATCTTTGCCCCAGTGTGACCCCTGAGTCGTGTTCTTTTAAGGCCGTATTTTCTCTTGAGCAGGCTAATGGTAGCCTCGCCGCCGGCCCTGAAGCGTTGCAATCGCTTAAACCAACCCTGTTTCTGGTGTTTCTTTCGTTTCTTGCCAAGCTTTCCTTTTCTGGGCATGCTAATTTGTTTAATACCAAGCTCGGCACACATAGTATCGTTGGCGCCGCTAGCAAAGCCCCGGTCTGTTGCCACTGAGCGAGGGGCTCGGCCAAGTTTTTCCTTCGATCTCACAAGGGTATCTTCAAGTAGGGCGTCGTCGCTCGGGTTACCGATCAGGCACTCGTAATCGATAATGATGCGCTCTTCTGTCTCGGTTAGAATCGTCTTGTAGCCGAACTCGACTACGCGTTTGCCCTTAGGGATGGGGCGGGCATCTTCATCTGCTAGGGAGACGACGCGGTTTTCGATGCGTACACCGTCCGCTACTTTTTGCGCCTGCTCGATTATTCTATTGGTCAGCTCGATTGCTTTGGCGAGTTTCTTGTGCGAGGCGCTGTTAGCCTTGGCGGTATCAAGGATTGCTTCTGCTTGCGCCACCACGCTTTTGGCCGTTTTTGCTATCCTGCCTACAGTCGAGCGCACTTCAGAGACCCTATCCGAGGTCCTGCGCCTTGCATACTTGGCGATCTCAAGGAGACGGTATTTTACCGAGCGGGTTCTGTTTTGAAATGCACCGTCTGCCTCACCGCTTTTCTTTAGCTTTTTAACCTCGCGCGTAATTGTCGCTACTGCCTTGGCAAGTAGCCCGGCATCGGTGGGGTAATCGATATCGGATTCAACCGCAGTGGTGTCAACGCGCAGTTTGCGCCCCCGTACAACCTTGTCTTTAACCGCCCTGTCAACGAGGGCTTCATTTAACGCCTCAACAGTTGTATCCCCGTATTTGCGCGTGAGCTTGATGAGCGTGGTGGCGTCCGGCACATTGCCGTCTAGCGGAATGCGGCAAAATGTCCTCCACATCAAAGAATCTCGCACTTCTTTTACTAGCGCCTCATAGCCGAGTTGGTAGCGAAACTTTAAATACATCAATCGAAGGTATGTTTGAACAGGAACAGTGGGCCGGCCCTTTTTCTGAGCGAACTCATCTATGAACGGTTGTGTGATGGAGTCATCATCCAGCAGAGCATCGACTTGTGCCAACTCTTCGTTTAGTTCAAACACCTGCCGTGGCAGCAGTGCCTCACACAGGTTCATTTGTACAGTCGCCTCTATTCTTAACATATGCTCACCCCCTTGCCGGGGGTTCTCACTTCGGTCACAATAGGTGTCATAGGAATTCCTTTCTTCAGTTGCTATCTTTCTTCTTTCAAAGTATAGATTCGCTATCTGAGCTGGGAATTCCTATTCTTTTGGCCAAATAC
>JASEGT010000113.1 GCA_030018005.1 Actinomycetota bacterium | reverse complement strand
ATAATAGTATAAGAATAGGCACGTCAAGCACGGCAAAGATGTGCGTAAGGTAAGTCAGATGTGCTTGGCGCGAGACGACAGAGCGCCGGCGAATTGAGGAGGTTTTTGTGCACGAAGCGGAAGAGACCAAAGCTACCCCGGGTGTTGTGTCGCCACCGAGGATGATCGCTTGGGAGATTACGCGAAGCTGTAATCTGGCCTGCGTCCATTGCCGCGCATCCGCTCAACATGGACACTACGAGGGAGAACTCACCACCGACGAGGCGAAAGCGCTTCTAGATAATATAAAATCGTTTAGCAACCCGATCATAATCCTGACCGGGGGCGAGCCGCTGGCGCGCCCTGATTTCTACGAGATAGCAAGATACGGCCAACAAATTGGGCTGCGTATGGTACTTGGAACGAACGCCACGCTCATGACCCCGGAAATCGCCGCAAGACTAAAAGAGGTCGGCATCCCCAGGATGAGCGTGAGCATCGATTTCCCAACCGCCGAGAAACACGACGAGTTCAGGGGTCTGCCCGGCGCATTTGAGCAGGCGGTAAGAGGCATCAAAATAGCCCAAGCCGCCGGCGTCGAGGTCCAGATAAACTCGACTATCACCAAACTCAACGTCGACTACCTCGACGACCTTTTGAAATTCTCAAAAGAGATCGGCGCGGTCGCTTTCCATCCGTTTTTGCTCGTTCCCACGGGACGCGGCAAAGACCTCGAAGAGCAGGAACTCCCGCCCGAGGATTACGAGCGCACCTTAAATTGGGTCTACGATATGCAAAAAGTAGAAAAAGATATCTTCTTCAAACCGACCGATGCGCCGCACTATTTTAGGATAATGCACCAGCGGGCGAAGGAAGACGGAGAGAAAGCTTCGAAGATGATGGCCGGGCATCCGCACGCCTCGCGCGGCCTCGAGACTATGACGAGGGGCTGCCTCGGCGGAATCGGGTTCTGTTTTATCAGCCATGTCGGGCAGGTTCAACCGTGCGGCTACTTCGAGAAAGCCGCCGGCAACATAAAAGAGCAATCGTTCAGGGAGATATGGGAGACCTCACCGCTCTTCACCGACTTGCGCGATTACGACAAATTGAAAGGCAAGTGCGGTATCTGCGAGTTCAAACGGGTCTGCGGCGGTTGCCGCGCGCGCGCTTTCGAAGTCACCGGCGATTACCTCGCCGAGGAGCCGTACTGCGTCTACGAGCCGAAGGCGGGCAAGCGAGCGGCGGCGGCCGGATCGGGCTGCGGCGCGCCAGGTTGTTAATATATAGTTTACGTTTATTAATTGAGAATGATTATCAGTATAATCCCAAGCCCCCGAAGCTTGGGATTATTATAAGAACAGGCCAATATAGAGCACTGTTAATATATATTGTACAATAATATGTTTATTATTAGTGGTCTCGTGTTCATTAAATAGTTCAAATTGTTAATGTTTGATAAACGGAGGTAGGTCATGAACATATCCAGGTCGCAAGAACTCTTCGCCCAGGCGCAGAAGGTTATCCCGGGAGGCGTAAACAGCCCGGTTCGCGCATTCAAATCGGTCGGCTTGAACCCGCTCTTCATCTCAAAAGCAAAGGGCTCCAGAGTCTACGATGCCGACGGCAATGAATATATCGATTATGTCGCATCGTGGGGTCCTATGATTCTCGGGCACGCCAACGAAGAGATAAATGCGGCGGTGCGCGCCGCGCTCGAAAACGGGACGAGCTTCGGTGCTCCGACCGAGCTCGAAGTAGAGATGGCCAAAGCGGTCGTCGACGCCGTGCCGTCGATTGAAAAGGTGAGGATGGTAAGCTCGGGAACCGAAGCGACCATGAGCGCGATACGCCTCGCCCGTGGTTTTACCGGACGCAGCAAGTTTGTGAAGTTCGAAGGATGCTATCACGGCCATTCCGACAGCTTGCTGGTGCAAGCAGGCTCGGGCGTGACCACGCTCGGGCTGCCCGATAGCCCCGGCGTCACCAAGGGAGCCGCGCAAGATACCATCAACCTGCCGTACAACGATTTGGCGGCGGTCGAGAAGCTCATCCGCGAGAAGCACGAAGATATCGCGGCGGTCATCATCGAGCCTATCGCTGGCAATGCGGGGGTCATCCCGCCGAAAGAGGGTTTTCTGCAAGGCCTCCGCAAAATCACACAGGAACACGGCGTGGTCTTGATTTTCGACGAGGTTATAACCGGATTTCGCGTAGGCTACGGCGGCGCGCAGCAATACTATGATGTCATGCCCGATCTTACTTGTCTCGGCAAAATAATCGGCGGCGGTTTCCCGGTCGGCGCTTTCGGCGGGCGCGCCGACATCATGGATGCGATAGCTCCGGTAGGGGCGGTCTACCAGGCGGGTACGCTCTCCGGCAATCCCATAGCGATGACCGCGGGGCTCGCGCTACTCAATATACTCAAGAACCCGGCCGTCTACGAGCAGCTCGACAAGATGGGCGCGCGTTTCAGCGATGGCCTCAAAGCAGCCGCCGCAGAAGCGGGAATCGCGGCGCAGTTTACCAGAGTCGGCTCGCTCGGTTGCATGTTCTTTACCGACGAGCCGGTCTTCGATTACCAGAGCGCTAAGAAGTCCGACACCGCGCGCTTCGGGGCGTACTTCAAGTCGATGCTGGAGCAGGGGATAAATCTCGCCCCGTCGCAATTTGAGGCGTCCTTCGTCTCGACCGCGCATACCGAAGACGATATCGACCGCACTATCGAAGCGGCCCGCACGGCGCTCAAGTCACTCTAATTCGTAGCCCAGCCCAGCACGCACAAACAACGTAGCTCAGCCCTTTAGGGCTGACAGCCAGAGATGAATCTTAGGCTATACACTATTTAGCAGGGCTAAAGCCCTGAGCTACGAGTATAAGATACAAGGCGAACGCTAGAGAACGCTAGAAAATATAAATATAGCGGGCGACATTACTTAGACGCAATAAAATCAGTTCAGCTAAGAAAGAAGAGCCCGGCTAGATATGGCCGGGCTCTAAAGCATTCTTCTAATCTAAAACGTTATCCCAGAAG
>JASEGT010000112.1 GCA_030018005.1 Actinomycetota bacterium | reverse complement strand
GGCGGCGGCTTCGGGGGTTTTGGGGGCGGACGCTCCGGCGGTGGCGGCGCCAGCGGGGGTTGGTAACGTATTTTAATCAACCGAAACGCCGGCATAAATAAATGTATATTTTAATCATACACTGCTTCTTACAACATATATGTTATCACAACATGAACAAGAGTAATCATATAGTGAACAATACGTTCTAGACTGTTAGAAATCCTGGAGCTACTATGTATTACCAGCAGTGTTTAGAATACATAAACACTCTGTGATGGTGCATCAGATTACATCGTCATCGATGCAGCGAGAAGGCGCTTCGACGAGCGCTTTATTGCTTTTGCAACGGCATGTGGTATATGGGCACTGGGGAGCTACGCGGCTGACGAGGCCGGGCGAGCCTCCTCGAGTGCGGGGCCGAAGACCGATGGCGTGAATTTAACGTACCATGCGGCCGCCTGGACCTGGATTATGTACCCCACAGCGAGCACCAGCGCCGCTTGTGGCCCGAACGCGGTGACCGCGATGCCGAGCGCAATCGAGAGGTTGCGCATGACCGTGCCGTAAACGAGCGCGATAGCGTTATCCCTATCGAAGAACATCTTGCCGACAACGGTGCTGAGCAAGAAGTTGATGGCGTAAAATATTGTCAATGGGACGAGTATCGCCAGAAGAACGTCGGGCGAGGCGACCAGTCCCTTTGCTTTGAGTGCGATTGCGATAAAGACGATGACTAGAACTCCGATGGTGCTGATGCCGGGAAATATCGGCGCCCACTTCTTCTGGAACGCCTCCTTGCCGGCGGTCTTCACAAGACTTTTGCGAGTGGCCCAACCGAGAATCATCGGCAGAAATACTATAAGGAGGATTTGCCGCGAGACCTCGGCGATATTTACCGGTATCAACTTACCGGCGAAAGCTTGCAAGTAAAACGGTGCGACGAGCGAGCCGACTATCAGGCCGACAACGGTCATCTTGACCGCCGCCTCGACGTTGCCCTTGGCAAAACCCGTCCATGATATCGTCATGCCGCTGGTCGGGAAGAGGGAGGCTAGGATAAGACCGATGAATAGCTCCGGCCGATCGGAAAAGAAGAGGCTGCCCAGCCCGAACGCGATGAGCGGGATGACGGCGAAGTTCTGCACGAGCGATGCGGCCACCGGCTTGCTGTCTTTCATCGAGAGCGCCGTCCGCGGCTTAAAGTTTACCATCATCGGATAGATCATAAGAAAGGTCGCCGGTAGGACCAGGCTTTTGAACCACGAGACGTCCCAGACGAGCCCAGCCGCAAAACCGAGCAGCATCGACGCGGGAATTAGCACTACCAGGTGTTTCGAGACCTTCATCAACAAAGCGCGCACAATATCACCCCTTAAGTAGGAAGTTTAGAGCCCGAAATAAAAACCAAATAAAAATACCCCTGGGAGGTATTATATCCCCACCCGGGGTATCTAGTCAATTTCTGCCTTAGGGCGGCGCGAACGCACTTTTTGCAGCTCTTCAGATGTGCTTGATCATGGGGCACTATTTTACGGCCGCGCATTCCTCGAACACTTGATAGGGGCAGGTATTCTTGCAGTAGTCGTGGTCGAGCGTTTCAAAGAGCATCGCGATAGAATCTCCCTTGGAGTCTAGACAACACGTGTGTTCCAGGAGCTTTATGAAGGTTGAATTGGTCAACACTTCTTTTACGGGCTTCTTTATGTTCGCAAAATGAAGCTCCAGCTCCAGCGCTTTGATCTCAGACAACAAGGAAGTCAACTCATCGACCCCTGTGGCGTCTATATGGTTGACAGCCTCCATATCTAAGAGCACATACTTCAACCCGTTCGTTCTCTCCCGTATCTTCTTGAGCAAATCTTCGGTAATATATTCTGCATTTGCAAAGTATATTGACGAATCAAGCCTTACAAAAAGTATCTGCGGACAGGTGGGCAGATGGGATATCTCGGCATTCTCGAATATCTCGGTCTTAGGGTTTCTTGCCAACACGACGACCCGTGGGCTCATGGACGCCCAAAGGAATAATATCAAGGAGACGGCTATCCCAATAAATATGGCGTAGGCGGGCTTGGTTATGAAAGCGAACATAAAGGTGATAAAGGCGACCGCGCCATCCATCTTGTTCGTCTTGTAAAGCTTGATGAACTGGGTGTGCTTTACCAGGCCGATAACGGCGGACATCACTATAGCGGCAAGCGTTGCGTTAGGGAGGTAGTAAAACGCGGATGTGAAGAATAAGAGCGTTATTACTACCGCCAGGCCGGAAAAGACATTCGATAATGCGGTTTTACCGCCAATCTGTAAGTTAACGGCAGTCCTAGAGAATGAGCCGCTTACCGGGTATGCCCCGAATAAATAACCGACGGCGTTGGCCGGGAAAGTTCTCGTGTAGCTTTTTCCCGGCGATTATGATGACAAAAGAGAGAATCCCTACCCCCAACGTAAATGGATTCGTGTCAGCCAGGTTCTTGCCTATCTCCAGGAACAACTGAAATATGAATTTGCTTCCTTTTACATCGATGCCCAGAATATGCTTGACTTGCGTGGCGGTGATTATGATGGCTGCGGCATTGGTGAACCCGACAATTACCGGATGCGACACGAAGCGCATCAGATAACCCAGTTTGAAGACTCCCATCAAAATCTGTATCGCGCCGACCATCAGCGCAAGCATTATCGCTATGGAGATAAATTCCGGGCTGCCCGGCTTTTCGAAAGGAATAATAGAGGTGAATACCAGCAGGCTGACCATGGCGACCGGACCCGTGGCCAGCAGGCTTGACCTGCCCCAGAGGGCGGCGATTATCGGAGGCAAGGCAGCGGCATAGAGCCCGTATACCGGGGGAATGCCCGCTATCATAGCGTAGGACATCGACTGGGGAATCAACACCACGGCTATAGTGATGCCGGCTATTAAATCCCGAACCAGATAGCCCTTTTTATAATTTCTAAGCCAAGCGATGAACGGCAATAATTGCATTGTAACCCCTTATGTTTCCAAAAGGAGGTGGCGCCAGGTGCCACCTCCTTAAATTTTAAATATTATATGCTTTAGCTCTTTGTTTTTAAGTCGAGACA
>JASEGT010000111.1 GCA_030018005.1 Actinomycetota bacterium | reverse complement strand
TACAGATAGGCGTTATGGATAACATTTACTTGTATTACGAGATTGCTGTAAATGAAGTCTGCCGGATAGTGGCTATTCGCCCAGATTCCGCCGACTTTAGCCGCAGCCAAAAAGACGTACTCGGGGCGTTCGGATTCAAAGAAACTCTTAACTGCCTGGCCGTCACACAAATCTAATTCATTATGTGTGCGTAACAGTAGATTATTATAGCCTTCGGCTTCGAGCTTGCGCACCAGCGCCGACCCTACAAGGCCCCTGTGGCCGGCGATATATATCTTTGAATCCTTATCTAAACCGCTCATCAATTGGTCCCCTATGACCCCAAGGTTAAATGTCCCGCTGATGATACCGCCAGCTGCTTCTGTGCCTCTTCAAAATCTGCCTTAGCCATAATCCTTACCAGCTCAGCAAAGGTCACTCTGGGCTGCCAGCCTAGCACTTCGCGTGCTTTAGTGGCATCACCCAGAAGTTGTTCAACATCCGTCGGCCTGAAGTAGCGCGGGTCGACTTCGATGATAACTCGACCGGTAGCGCTGTCGATACCCTTCTCGTCCACACCACTTCCCCGCCACTCGAGATTAATGCCTAGTTCTTTGAATGATTCGGCGCAGAACTCGCGAACGGAGTGGGTCTCGCCGGTCGCGATTACGAATTCGTCCGGCTTGTCTTGCTGCAGCATTAGCCACATCGCCTCGACGTAATCTTTCGCATAGCCCCAATCGCGCATGGCATCCATATTGCCAAGATAAAGCTTGTCCTGCATGCCGAGCTTGATACGGGCTGCAGCCATTGTGATTTTACGGGTTACAAAGGTCTCGCCTCTAAGCGGGGACTCATGATTAAAGAGAATACCGTTGCAAGCATACATACCGTATGCCTCACGATAATTAACGGTTATCCAATAGCTGTAGAGCTTAGCGACAGCATAAGGGCTTCGCGGGTAGAATGGCGTCTTCTCAGTTTGCGGAACTTCTTGCACAAGGCCGTAAAGCTCGCTCGTAGTGGCATTGTAGAAACGTACCTTGTCGCCCATATCGAGAATGCGCAACGCCTCAAGGAGGCGAAGGGTTCCCAACGCATCGGCGTTTGCCGTGTATTCCGGTGACTCAAAAGATACGTGTACGTGACTTTGCGCGGCTAAATGGTAAATCTCGTCAGGCTGGATCTCTTGGATAAGTCTAATCACATTCGTAGAATCAGTTACGTCCCCGTAGTGAAGCAAAAACTTGGGATGGCCTTCGTGGGGGTCTGTGTATAAATGATCAACCCTTTGAGTATTAAAAAGTGATGCACGCCTCTTGATGCCGTGAACGGTGTAGCCTTTTTCCAATAGAAACTCTGCCAAATAAGCGCCGTCTTGGCCGGTAATGCCGGTTATAAGAGCTGTCTTCGTCATATCCATTATCATCCCCTAAGAGTAAGTTTCGCGACTTCAATAAGCATGTAAATCAACATTATCGGACAATTGCCCAATAACGAATATGTTCTACTATGTTTGTACAAGTACTAAGTTAGCCGACACAGCCTAGTTGTTGCCTCAACATGGTGGCTGAGCGCCTCTATCCTTGCATCATCTGCCTCCAGGCAAATGATAATCGCATCCGGTTGCTCATTGGTAAGTTGCTCAAACCGCATCACCGGGTATCCCAAAATTGTTCCCGAAATAGCAGCTATCTGACCATCGATAATGCCGATTATTCTTATACCGACTTCGGGTGCTACAATAGCTGCAATTTCAGTCACTTCGCTATTGCCGAATAAAACCACGGAATCGATGCCCTGTTCTGACAATGCTGCCATCTTTCCTGCAATACTTAATCTGGCCTGTCGATAGAAGTCAATCGTGTTTAACGTCCACTCCATCGCCAGCTTGCTTTTGGCCAAGACACCGGCATGCGTGAGATGATAGGTTAGTGAGCGATTGTTGTTGCCGCGAATTTTGACCAGGCCCTTACGGGCTAAAGTTTTGAGAAGTGCATTGGTGATGCCAAGTGCGACCCCCAGGTGGCTGGAGAGTTCTCGTTGGGAGATCTCGGGGTTCTTCTCGATTTCCTCTAAAGCGCGGAGGCTCTGTAAAGCCTCAGCCTCTTTCAGGAAAATCTCGTCTTTTCGCATTGCGTGTGCTCCGTCTTTGCCGTCTGGCTTCTTGACTTTCGCCGCCACTGAACGATTGTTCATAAACTGAACATAGTTTAGCATAGCCTTTTCGTCAAATCAAGATTATGTACTTGAATACGAGCTTGCAAGCAGCAACTGTGAAGCATTCTGTCCGCCTAACGGTAGCGTTGGTACGACCCTTTCATCTATGATAATACCAGCGTTAGCGAATGGATGTCTGCTTAGACTTAAAGTATAATTCAAGCATAAGCCAAAAGTAATCAATGTTTCGCCAATTTTAGAGAAAAGCTATCGATGTCAAAAAGGAAAAGCTCGAGTATGTCTAACCCCCAACACAACAAAACTCGCATTGCTATTGCTTATTCGGGCGCGCACCCCGCGCACATCAAAATGCTGGCCGATGTTTATTCTACCAGCATTTTGATGTTAGGCAACTGGTCTATCAATCGCGACATCTCTATCAAGAACAAGTTTCTTCTATATGTGAGCACAGCTTTAAAGCTTCGAAAAAGCGCATTCGAAATCATAATAATAGAGGGCACGACACAGTCTGCGCTGATGGCGCCGTTCATTAATTGTCGCAACCCAAAATCTAAGATAATAATAACGCTCAGCGCTGAAGATGGGCTATATCGTGCTTTTGCGGCAAGAAAGCTGCTAGATCGCATATTGATCGGAGCGGGGTTTCGGTATATATCAGGCATTATAGCCAGCGGTGACTTGGTTGCAAAGCTAGCGGAACAGCACCTCAAGCCCATGCCCATTGCGATTAGGTATCCGCAGTTACCAGATGAAGCATCAAAATCATTATTGGCAGTGGAGCCATCTCTTGATTCTCATAATATGCTTCTCATAGGTAGCGGCAGCGCACTATGTAAAGGCGTAGATATAGCTTCTCAGAGCCTCGCCTTTCTTTCGAATGAATTTCCTGATGCACAATTGACAACTGTCGGCCGCCTCGATATTGAGGAGCAGCCAGGGGTAAATCCGCAAGGTCCCGTAGATGATATAAAG
>JASEGT010000110.1 GCA_030018005.1 Actinomycetota bacterium | reverse complement strand
GAAAATCGGCACCAACATACGCAATCTCGAGGTCTTCGATATCAAAGACCTGTCGCAAATCGTTCGTAGCGCGAACATCGCCATAGGCATCATCGCGGTCCCGCCTGCCGCCGCGCAGCCGGTCGCCGACCTTCTTGTCGAGGGCAATATCTCGGTCATCTTAAACTACACGCCGGCGCTTGTCAGGGTGCCGCCCGGTGTGCAGTTGCACAACACCGACCCCGCGCAGCAACTTCTCCACACTCTCTACTACTTGTCGGCCAATGAGAAGGGCTTGACCAGGCGGAAGCGCTCGTCTATTACAGGCCCAAAGCGGCAGAAGAAAACATAAAATGTTGTTGTTTGCCGCTGTTAAGTGGTATGATTCAGGTATCTCGAGGGAGTAGGAGCCAGGGATCAGTACCGCCGGGCTTCGCCACTCCATCGACATGAAACAAAACAGCTGAGGAGTTGTGATTGTATGTTACTAGCGGCACAGAGTTTGATTACGCCGGCGCTAATAAATTTCTTGCCAGGCCCTATGGAATTGATCATTATTTTGGCCATCGTCTTGATTATCTTCGGTCCGAAAAAATTACCGGAGATGGGTCGCGCCATCGGGCAGAGCATAAGAGAACTTAAGAAAGCTACCGATGATAAAGACGACAAAAAAGACGGCAAACAGGACGATGTTTCAAGTGATATCAAGTAATATTTAAATCACTTGAAAATCACTTGTTTTATAGAGCGATGGCTTGTCGACAAAAGAGGCGTTGATGCTTCTTTTATTCATTTGGTGAAGAGCCTTATGACCCCCTTGTGTCGATAGCGCAAAACTACCCCTCCCATGTGTTCTTTTTAACCCGCGCGTTCTTATTTGCTTTGTTTAGGCTTGGTCGGATTGGGTAAACTATGAACTCAGGTCGAAGCGAAATCAGCGCAGCGGGACAGGTTATTTCGTATTTTTAAAACGAAAGCGCGATGGCTGAGGGCATCGTATTTAGTTTGCTGTTAGGAAGGGCATAAACGGTGTGCCTAAAGGTTTTGCGGCGCGAGCTAGCGGATGTGGTATGTGCGCTAGCCGGCTATTCAAACAATGATGCGAAAGGCAGGCAAGCCAGTGGAGAAGCTATCCTTATCGTTGAGTGAAATCGCGTCGAAGCTCAAGCAGGTCTCCGAGGCCGCCTTAGAGGTGTGGACAGAATCTCTCAACGGCACCATCGATGAAGAGTTGCTCGACTTCTTCAGGCGCAGAATACGCTCGGCGGTTAGACAGCTCGACAACGGCATTGCGGTCGAGCTGGCCCACGGGGATATCCCGCTCTCCGACGAGAGCGTAGCCCCACAGGTGCTTCTTCTAGACCGGCAAGAATACGAACGATTAAAAGGCGAACTCGCCAAGGCTTTTCAAGAGCAGGTGTATCGCCTGGATTTTGACGCACAAGAAGAGGAGCTTGCTGAATATCAGGTCAAGCTTCTTATCCATGTACTCGAGGATTCCATCGCGGTGAGTTTTATGTCCGCCATCTTCAATGTCGCCGGGCGGCTTGAGCGTGAAAAGGCCTTGATTAGGAAAGCCTTAGGCGATGTGACCGAGACCCTCGAGAGGGACCGCCAAAGGCTTGCTTTCGATCTCCACGACGGCCCGGCACAAGCTCTTTCGAGTGCTCTTCTGCAAGCAGACATGCTGGATGAAATGCTCTCATCAAAAGAAGCGCACGCCGAACTCGCATCGCTGAAATCCATTATCAACCAGTGCTTGCATGAGCTGCGCACCTCTATCTATTCATTGAAACCCCAGTGTATGTCACAGAAAGGGCTGATGGCCATCGTCAAAGGCTATGCTAAGCAGTTCTCCGCAAGAACCGGCATAGATGTCGCTGTGGTAGTGGAAAACACGGAGCGGGCGCTCCCCGAGGTCGTGGAGATTAACGTCTTCAGGGTAGTCCAGGAGGCGCTGTGCAATGTGGCTAAGCATGCGCGAGCATCGCACGTGACCATCACAATGGGGTTTAGTAAGACGCACGTGAGTTGCAGTGTCGAGGACAACGGCATCGGCTTTGACGGTAAAAAGTCGACCATCCGGGCGAGGGGGCTCTACGGATACGGTCTGACCAGTATGCGCGATAGGGTCGGTCAGTTTCTAGGTGAGTTCGAAATCGAAAGCCGCCGCGGCGCCGGCACGCGTGTCGTGTTTAGAATACCGTTGACTTGATAATAAACTAGTGATGTCGGGTCAACCAATGGGCAGTCGGCTCAATTTTAACGACACGCATCTAAATCGCATCAATCCGCTAATGTGGGAGGAAACACGGTATGGGTCAACTGAAAGTCATGATCGTCGAAGACCATCCCCTTATGCAGGCAGGTATCAGAAAAGCGCTGGAAAGGTGCGATGATATGCAGGTGGTCGGTGAGGCGTCGACAGGAAAGCGGGCAACCGAGATTGCCGATAATGTTAACCCGGACATCATCATCATGGATGTTAAACTTCCGGATAGCGACGGCATCACCACGATGCAGGCGATAAAGACCCGGTGCAAGAGCGCCAAAGTCTTGATGTTCTCGGGTTTCGATGATGAGCATTATGTTGTCCGGGCGCTGGAAAGCGGCGCGAATGGGTATCTGCTAAAAAATATCGGCGGCAATGAGTTAGCCGACGCCGTGCGGCAGACGGCCAATGGCCTTAACCCGATATCTCCCCAGCTAACAGGTAAAGTCATCCCAATGGCCAGGCAGAAGACACAGATTTGCGAGCGCTTGACTCCGCGTGAAAAAGAGGTCTGGCAGCTTCTCTCCAACGGTGCTTCCAATGCTGAGATCAGCAAAAAACTCTTTGTCTCAGAGAGCACGGTAAAATTCCACATTCGTAACATCTTCCACAAACTCGGCGTCAAAAACCGGGTAGAAGCGGCGCGTATCGCATTTCACTCGATAGTCGCATCTTAAGGCGCCACGGTCTTGCGGCATAGAGCAAGCATCGCAGCCCTGCGTCTTTTCAAATACCCCGATTACAGACAGTCAGTAAAATCGAATACCGGCAGAGTAATTGAATTGTCCGGAATCACCGAAGCAGCCGTTAGCTCTAAAACCCTGTCTACTTGCTTAATCAAGCATCTAATTTCCAGAAGTGCATTTGTCGACCCCCCAGGCAAGCGTATGCGAAAGTATAG
>JASEGT010000010.1 GCA_030018005.1 Actinomycetota bacterium | reverse complement strand
GCCACAAGCGTGCTGCGCATCGGTGAGATTCAGCGCTATGAGATTGAGGAAGTTCTGGTAGGTCTCCGAAAAATAAGTCTAAATAAGGGTGAGATAGGTTGCGCCCTTGTGGCCGCACCATATATATCCCTTGCTAGAAAAGCGATTCCACGTAATGGTTTTTCTGAGCTTCGGAGAATGAGTCTGTCTGAGTGGGCGCAATTTGCTTTTCAGGGTGAAGGCGTTGCCTTTAACGATAACAAGTCGCTTCTAGAATCTTTCGTAGCGCCTTAACCAACTTTTATTATCGTTTTCTGTAAGTCAGCATTTTCCTCTTCTAGCACCAGTTCTTCGATAACAAGTACAAACTCTGCGGCTAATTCGGGGTCAAATTGCGTCCCCGCGCATCGTTTGATCTCATTGACCGCATCGGCGATCGGCAATGCCTTGCGATACGGTCTATCTGTCGTCATTGCGTCAAATGTGTCGGCTAATGCGATTATTCTTGCTTCTAGCGGTATATCGTCGTTCTTGAGACCGTCAGGATAACCGTTGCCGTCCCAGCGTTCATGGTGATATCTTATGGCGGGTACGATATCCTTAAGGCTGGTCGAATCGATGATTTGAGCACTGATTATCGAATGGTTCTTAATGGTTAACATCTCTTCTTCAGTCAAACGGCCCGGCTTATTCAATATCTCATCAGAAATTCCGATTTTTCCCACATCATGTAGGAGACCGGCTATCTCGATTCTGCTCGCTTGCTGTATGCTTAGACCTAGCCTAATAGCCAAACGCTTTGAAAGCACGCTCACGCCTTTTGAGTGCAATCTCGTATATGAGTCTCTCGCGTCGACCGCAAGTGCAAGACTTGTAACCAAATCGACAAGTGCTACCTCTTCCGCTTTCTTTGCCCGGTCTTCGGGGCTTAATGACTCAACGACCGCAGAATCATAGAGCAGAATCGAGTCTTTACCGTGCAACTTACACCAATAAAGCGCGCCTTCCGCTGTATTCTGCAGCCGTATCTTATCGTCGGCGACAGATGGATATGTACTCAATCCCATCGAGACTGTTATGCTTCCCTTTTCTAATGTTTCATTCATTTTCCTGTATATCTGCTTTTTGATAACCTCAGCCCGAATCAGCGCTTCAGCCTGACTCGTATTCGGCATAAGGAATGCAAACTCGTCGCCACTAAGCCTGCACGTCTCGTTCTCTTCGCTAGCATTAGCGAGAATTGTTTTGCCGATTAACATAAGCACCGCATCACCGTAAGCATGCCCATATTTGTTATTAACCTTGGAAAAATCATCAACATCGATGAGCAGTAATGACAACGGCTTTTTTGTTCGCTTCGCTTTTGCTATCAATCTACAGAGACTCTCTTGGTAATAACGATGGTTACTTAATCCAGTTAGACGGTCACGCATGGATGTGGCAAATAGTTTTGCATTGTCAATTGCTAATCTATGATTTCTTTGTATCGCAATTACCAAAATAGCCATTGATATTGCGAATATCAGAATATCCCCGCCTATTAGACCGCTATTTGAATGATGCAGCCATACAGCCGGTATAACGACTGCCGAAGCGAACGGTACTATGTATGTATCTAAATTTGATTCGTCTATTGTGTGTGCGAGCTGATTTTTATGTGCCTTCTTGCTTTTTCTTTCTTTGATTCCAATGAGCGAGCCATGTACTTCATCGACAGCCGAGAGCGATATGAGATAAGCTGTAAGAACCAACAAAAGCACTTCAATTTTGTTCAATGCGATTCCGGTTATTATGGTGGGCATGTTGGACGTAACGCTTAAACCAAAAGCCGAAAGCAAGAGTACTATCCAGCCGTTGATCTGATCTTCCTTAAGCCTATGAGACGCAAAAAGCAGGACGGAGAAGATAATCCAATCTAGCATCGGGTATGCTATAGCAAACATTCGATTAGATAGGCTTTCGTGTGAATTTGCGTGCCATAATGGCAGCAAAACGAACTCAAAACAGAGTAGAAACATTGCCATTATCGCCATCGAAATGTTTGCTATGAACTGTTTTTTCCGCGTATCTAGGGGACGTCTGAGCTTCGCCACGCTCAACACAACGCCTAGCATAATCGGTAAATATGCTATGGCAAAGACGTCTGCTAACGAAGGTGAAGGTATGTGAGGGTATGTTGGCATCATCACATAGGCGAGCAACACAATGATCCCCACAAGCCATAAGAGCATGCCTACGGTCAGCAGTTTCCACATACGCCTGTAATTAGTGCTCATTCTGGCCGCAAAGAACGTTGATATCGCAGCATTTGCGACAACTAGCGCGTACAATGCGATTAGTGTGATGTCAACTATTTTAGTACCTGTGATAAAGAGTAAGCCCTTGCCATGAGCTAGCTCCATTATTACAAACGCTGCTACAAGCGCAAAGCCTGAGATTACTATAGTTTTAGGTAAAGTCTGCATGCTTTTTTATGTTGCTGATATAGCTTTTCATGTGATAATATTCCTCGCTATAACGTCTGCCTGCACAATTAGTGGTTATTGTATCGGCTTAAAGATAATGGACTTTAATTATTACCGCTTATGACAGACCGTTTTAGCGCGCTTATTAATAGTATTAAGGCTGTCGGTTGCTTGAGGGATAATACCTGCAAAAGTAGTCGTGCGGAATAGCAAAACACCAGGCCTAAACCCGGTGTTTAATAAGTTATCGTTATGTTGTTATAAGGAGCTCCGCCTTGCCGCTTCCCGAAATACATATTGAAGCCCGCGCGCACGCAGGTGGGTGATTGCCTGTCCGCTTTACAAGTCCCTAATCAAGAGGGCGTTTGTGCTGCCGGCAGAGTTAATCTCCCTATGTAATAGTGTTGGCTCAAATATACACTACGATCCACGTACAAGGCAGAGCCAGATTCTCTTATCACTATCTTATCACAGCACTCGCGCACTGTGTCAATAATAATCGTCTAATTTAGCTTAATATGCAATTCCCTGAGCTGCGGGTCGGTGACGGTGTCGGGTGCGCCCGTCATGAGGCACGAGCCCGTCTGCGTCTTCGGAAAAGCGATGACCTCCCTAATGGTCTTCTTCTTCATCAACGTCGCTACCAGCCTATCCAGGCCTATCGCTAAGCCACCATGGGGTGGCGCGCCGTACTGGAAGGCCTCCAGCAGGAACCCGAACTTCTCGCGCGCGTCTTCAATATCGAGCCCGAGCAGGCCGAATATCTTCTCCTGTAACTCTTCGTCATAGATTCTAAGGCTTCCTCCCCCGACCTCAACGCCGTTGATAATAATATCATAGGCGTATGAGTGGACCTTTAGCGGCTCGGTATCGAGCAGCGGGATGTGCTCTTTTTTCGGCATTGTAAACGGGTGGTGATTCGAACTTAGGCGTCCGTTCGTCTCGTCCCACTCGAAAAGCGGGCAATCGACCAGCCACATGAACTTAAAATCATCGGGGTCTATTAGGCCGAGGTCGCTGCCTAAGCGCAGCCTGAGTGCCCCGAGTACCGTCGAGGCTTTGACCGGCGTGTCCGCCGCGAACAGGCAGAGGTCGCCGGGCTTGGCGTGAAGGCGCGTTAGAATCGATTCGAGCTGCTCCTCGGAGAAGAACTTCGCGATTGGTGAGCGGATGTTGCCCTCGGCCTCGATAGCGACCCAAGCCAGGCCTTTTGCTCCGTGCTCGACCGCGTATTGGGTCAATTCCTCGATTTGGCTGCGCGAATAACTCGCACATCCCGGCGCACATATGCCGCGCACCGCCCCACCCTTCTTGACCGTGTCGGCGAAGACCTTGAAATCGACGCTTCCCGCTATGTCGCTGACATCCTCTATCTCCATCCCGAAGCGCAAGTCGGGCTTGTCGCTGCCGTACTTGGCGATGGCCTCGTCGAAGGGCATCCGCATAATGGGCTCGCTGATATCGAGGCCGATCAGCGAGAAGACCTCTTTTAGCATACCCTCGATTAGCGCGATGACGCCTTCGACATCCATAAACGACATCTCCATATCGATCTGGGTGTGCTCGGGCTGGCGATCGGCGCGCAGGTCCTCGTCGCGAAACGCGCGGGCGAACTGGAAGTAGCGCTCGATACCGGCCACCATGAGCACCTGCTTGAAGAGCTGCGGCGACTGCGGTAGCGCGTAGAAATGGTGTGGTTGCATGCGGCTGGGCACAAGGAAATCGCGCGCGCCCTCCGGTGTGCTCTTGGTGAGCATAGGCGTCTCCACCTCGATAAAGCCGTTCTCGTCGAGGTAATTGCGGACTGTTTTGACTATGTTGTGGCGCATGATGAGGTTTTCCTGCATCTCGGCGCGGCGCAAATCTACGTAACGGTAGCGGAGGCGCAAGCTTTCATCGCTCGGCGCGTCGCTGTCGATTTCAAACGGAGGAGTCTTCGATTTATTGAGTATTTGGATATTGTCGGCTTCGACCTCTACCTCGCCGGTCGCGAGCCCCGGGTTTACCGTCCCTTCGGGTCTCGCCCGCACTTTGCCGTTGACCGACACGACATACTCGCTCCGTATCTTCTGCGCCTCTTCGAACGCACCTGCCATGCTCGGGTCGACGACGACCTGGACAATCCCTGAGCGGTCGCGTATGTCGAGAAATATCAGCCCTCCGTGGTCGCGCCTTGTCTGCACCCAACCGGCCAGCACGACATCGGCCCCGACATCATCCTTCTTGAGAACGCCGCACGCGTGCGTCCTCGTCGCATACTTTGCCAGACTCTCCATTAATATCGCTCCAATTGTTTACGTATATACAATGACCTTACATTGTTTTGCATCTGATATTCTTCGTTATGCCCCAGCCGGTCCCTTGACCATAGCATCATCTCTTGCACACGTCTTCTGCCAACACCGCGCGGTTTTGACTTAATCGGCCACGCGCTCACTGATGTCCGCGACAAGGCCGGTGAGATATTCCACCAGTTCGTTGAGTTTTACCTCTTCTTGCGCGCCGTTCTCCATATCCTTTACCACAACAGCACCGGACTCAAGCTCCCGGGAGCCGAGAAAGACAAAATACCTGATGCCTCTGCGATTTGCCGCCTTGAGCTGGGCTTTGAGGCTTCTGCCCATATAGTCTATATCCGCGCTTACGTCTTTTGCGCGCAGCTCATAGAGTATATTGACTGCGGCGTGTTTCGCTGCCGGGTCGGCCACCGCTATAAAGACCTCGGTCGAATTTTCGTCAACATCGAAGACGCCTTCTTTTTCGACGGCAAGCGCAAGCCGCTCGGTGCCGAGCGCGAAACCGATTCCCGGTGTCGATGGGCCTCCGAACTCCTCGACTAGCTTGTTGTACCTGCCACCCCCGCCTATCGCGTTTTGCGCGCCGAGAAGCGGGCTCACGACTTCGAAGGTCGTCTTTGTGTAATAATCGAGACCGCGTACCAGCTCGGGCTTGATTACGTAGTTGACGCATTGCATCTCCAGATAGTGTTTTACCTCGTCGAAGTGGCCGCGGCAGCTCTCGCAGAGATGGTCTATCAGTTTCGGCGCATCCGCCATGACCGTCTGGCAAGTCTCGTTCTTGCAGTCGAAGAGGCGCAACGGGTTGAGGTCGATGCGTTTTACACAGTCGTTACAGAGGCTTTCACGCTTCGCTTCAGCATAATCTTTGAGCATCTCTATGTATTGCGGACGGTCGTTTTCACATCCCATGCTATTAATATAGAGTGCCAGCTCTTTTAGGCCTACCGCTTTGAAGTAGTTTATAAGCAGGAGAATCGACTCGGCGTCGACCGCCGGGTCATCGGATCCGATAGCTTCGACGCCTATCTGCCAGAACTGGCGATAACGCCCAGCCTGAGGGCGTTCATAGCGAAACATCGGGCCGGTGTAATAGAGCTTGACCGGCTGCGGAAGCTGGTTCATGTTTTGCTCGACATAGGCTCGTATGACCGGGGCCGTTCCCTCCGGGCGGAGCGTAAGGCTCCGGTTGCCTTTGTCCTCGAATGTGTACATCTCTTTTTGAACGATATCGGTCGATGAGCCTATACTGCGCGTAAAGACTTCAGTGTGCTCAAAAATCGGCGTGATTATTGGTTTGTAACCGTACTTCTTGAACAACTCGACCGCTATACGCTCAAGATATTGCCATTTGACGGCCACATCGGGAACGATGTCGGTTGTCCCTTTCGGTACTCTAAATTGCAAGTTGTTTGCCTCCTTAAAAGACAATGTCAGGCGCGCATCCGCGCGCCTCGTCAATCGGATAAGGCGAGTCGTTTATGCGCGTTCTTTCAATCAAAATACGGGTTTTCGCGTTTCTCTTCGCCGACACTCGTCGACGGCCCATGCCCTGGATAGACTTTTACTTGGTCGGGATAGGTAAATATCCGCTCCCTCACAGATTTTAACAGTCCTTCAAAGGAACCACCAGGAAAGTCGGTCCTGCCGATTGACCGTTGAAACAAGAGGTCTCCGGTGAAGAGGTGGTCATCGACGCGTATAGTGATGCTTCCAGGGCTATGACCCGGAGTGTGCAACACCTCGGCCTCGTGGTCTCCGAATTTGATGCGCTGACCATCCTCGAGTTCTATTATGGTCGCCGGGTCGACGTCGAGCGTGTCTCCAAACATATAAGCAAGGCTTAGTTTCGGGTCGGTTATCGCGTCCCGGTCGAGCTTGTGTATTGCTAACTTCGCGCCGGTCTTCTCGGCTAATTCTGCTGCCGCTGCAAAGTGGTCCCAGTGGGCGTGGGTGAGTATAATATATTTAACGGTCAGATTCTGCGCGGCTATCGTGTCGAGAATCATCTGGGCGTTGCCGCCGGGGTCTATGACAATTGTCTCCCCTCCCGATTCCGCCGCCACTATATAGCAATTTGCGTCGATATCGCCTACAACAAGTGTCTCAAGATACATCTTGTCTCCCTTATCTATCTTCTGAAGCGCGGCTAGCCCTTCCCGCCGCCCTCGTCGCCCGACTTGGCGACTATTTTCTGGCGACTCGGTTTGTTCGGCTCCACGCGATAAACCTCATAGACTGCGGGCACCTTTCGCACATTGCCGATTATAGTCTGGAGGTGGTTTATGTCGCCTATCTCGAAGATAAACCGCAGGACCGCGATGTGTTCCCTGGTGGTCGAAACCGCCGCCGATAGAATGTTGACGCCCGCGTCGCCCAAGACCGTGCTGACGTCGCGCAAAAGTTTCGGCCTATCGAGCGCCTCGATTTCTACCTCCACCTGGAACGCGGACGGCCGGCGCTCATCCCAGGATACGTCTATCAGCCGGTTCGGCGCGGTCTGTTTTAACTGCTTGGCGTTGGAGCAGTCGCTTCGGTGAACCGAGACACCCCGTCCCCTGGTAACAAAGCCCATGATGTCATCGCCGGGCACCGGGTTGCAGCAGTGCGCGATTCGCACCAGCACGTCGTCGAGACCTTTTACAATGACACCCGAGCGGCTTATCCGGCGCGGTTTGCGTTTCTGGGTAATTTCAAGCTGAAGCTCTTCTATCCCGTAATCGGCCTCTGCTTTTTGCCCGTCTTTACTTTTGGCGATTGCGTCGGCAATCCGTCCTACGACCTGCTTGGCCGAGGTTTTGCCCGCCCCTATACTAGCGTAGACATCCTCTATTCTAGTGAAGTTGAGTTCTTTGACAACCGCTTCGAGTACCTTGACGGTCATCGGCGATTTCATCCCTATCTCTATCTTGCGCAGCTCCTTCTGGAGTATCTCGCGGCCGGCTTCTTCGCTCTCCTCACGGTTTTCTTTGGTGAACCATTGGCGAATCTTGTTTCTGGCACGCGAGCTTTTTACTATCTTGAGCCAGTCTTTGCTCGGACCCGAGGTCGTCTTAGATGTCAGTATTTCGACGAAATCGCCGGTTTTCAACTTGTACTCGAGCGTGACTATCTGATTGTTTACCTTAGCCCCGATGCATCTATGCCCAACGTCGGTGTGGATCGTGTACGCGAAATCAAGCGGGGTCGAGCCGGCCGGCAGATTTATAACATCACCCTTCGGCGTAAAGACATAGACCTCATCCTGGAAGAGGTCTATCTTGAGCGACTCCATAAAATCGCGTGGATCGTTCAACTCGCTTTGCCATTCGAGCATCTGACGCAACCAGGTCAAGCGCTCATCGAACTTGTCCTCTTTGCCGCCTTCTTTATAATGCCAGTGCGCCGCGATTCCGTACTCGGCGGTGCGGTGCATCTGGTAGGTGCGTATCTGTATCTCGAGGGGCTTTCCCATCGGGCCAACGACAGTTGTGTGAAGCGACTGGTACATATTGAACTTGGGCATCGCCACAAAATCTTTAAAACGCCCCGGTACCGGCTTCCACATCGCGTGAATGATACCGAGCGCGCCGTAGCAGTCTTTTATCGAATCTACGAGTACGCGAACTGCCGAGAGATCGTAAATTTCGCTGAAATCGCGCCCCTTCTTGACCATCTTCTCGTAGATGCTGTAAAAGTGCTTGGGCCGTCCGCTTATTTCAGCCTTAATATGCACTGCTTTGAGCTCGCTGTCGAGCGACTTTATGACGTTTTTGAGGTACTCCTCGCGCTCAGAACGGCGCTCGGCGACCATGTTCTGGATTTTATCGTACATCTTTGTCTCTAACACCTGAAAAGACAGGTCTTCGAGTTCCCATTTGAGGGACATAATGCCGAGCCGGTGCGCGAGCGGCGCATATATTTCGAGGGTCTCCCTCGCCTTTTGCTGCTGTTTAGGCAGGTCGAGGTGGCGGATAGTGCGCATGTTATGGAGCCGGTCGGCCAGCTTGATGATGATCACCCTTATATCTCTGGCCATGGCGATGAACATTTTTCGTAGGTTCTCCGCCTGTTCCTCCTCGCGGCTCCTGAATTCGATTTTGCCGAGCTTGGTAACGCCGTCGATGAGGGCGACGACATCCTCGCTCACCTCATTTCGAAGGTCGTCCAAGGAGATGCTCGTGTCTTCAACGACATCGTGGAGAAGCGCCGCCAAGATGGTTGTCGTATCCATGCCCAAATCGGCGAGAATATCGGCGACCTCGACCGGGTGTGAGACAAAGTCCTCACCCGACTTCCTGTATTGATCTACATGAAGTTTACGGGCGAGATTGTATGCTTTGCGTATCGCATCGATATCAGCGCCCGGATTATATCTTTTTACTTTATTTATCAGACTTCGAATTCTTGCCACAATATTGTCCCCCGATATACAAGATTTTAGCAGATAACCGGGGCTCTTAATAGATAACGCGCATGATGTTACGGGAGCCTACTTGCTATGTCGGGGCATATCTTATTCATGCGATGCCCACGCAAAACATAAACGTTTAAGGCCCGCGATGTTCTCGCGGACCTTGTATTTTAGATAACATGCCTTATTAGATAGCGCATCTTACACTTGCGCTTCCAGGGCTTTTAAACTTATGACGTTGATGCCCGCGCTATCGCCTCTTTCCCGTATTTGTTCTTCAGGTTGCGGTAATATGGCTCCGCCTCTTTCCATACGACGAAGAGCGGTGACGCGAAGAATATGGACGAGTACGTACCGGCGATTGTTCCTACCATCAGCGCGAACGCGAAGTCTTTCAAGGTCTCGCCGCCGAATATCAATATCGCTATAATCGGCAGAAGTGTTGTTAGCGAGGTGTTTATCGACCTCATTAAGACTTGGTTAATCGACTTATTCGCCATCGCCCCGTAGGTAGTGCGAACGATATTAGTAGAGTTCTCCTTGATTCTATGGAAAACGACAATCGTGTCATAGAGTGAGTAACCCAAGATGGTAATGAGCGCCGCTATCATGTTCGGGTTTACCTCGCGCCCGACAAGCGCGTATACTCCGGCCGTTATGATTACGTCGTGGAAAAGCGCAAGTATTGCCGCTACCGACATCTTAAACTCATAGCGCACCGTGATAAATATTAAGAGCAGGACCAAGGCAGCGACAAACGCGTATATCGCGCGCTCGGTGATTAGCGCTCCCCAACTCGCATCGACCGTCATGGTTTTCCGGTCGGCAATACCGAATTTCGTATCGAGCGCTTTAAACAGCTCGGTTTCTTGATCGGACGAGAGTTCCGTCGTGCGCAAGAGCATCATCGTACCCTTGGTCGTAGAGGAAAGCGCCCCCACATCTGTGCCGATGATGTTCTCAATGGGTTGAATCTTGCTGTCACCCAATCCCTGTTCTTTAAGAACCGAGCGAACATCCTCGACAGAAACGGCCTTTTTGAACCTGACCTCCGACGAGCTTCCGCCTTTAAAATCGATGCTATAGTTGAACCCTATTACCAGCATTCCTACGAGGCTCAACACAATTATTGCCGCGGAGACAGCAAACCATATGTTCTTCTTGCCTATAAAATCAAACTTAAGCATTTTATCTCACCTTCCCGACTCTGACCAGGAGCTTCGGGCTCTTTATCGGCCATATCTGAGCCAGCAAGCCGAGCGACGACCTCGTGAACAAAAGCATGATGACGATATCGAGGGTAAGCCCGACTATAAGCGCGAGAGCAAAACCGCGAATCTGGCTCACACCTACGAAGAAGAGCACAAACATTACAAGCATCGTCACCAAGTCGGCGTCGAGACTCGTCCTAAAGCCGTGCCAGAACCCGCTGTCGACCGCCGTCCTAAAGGTCTTTCCTTCACGCATCTCTTCTTTGACGCGCTCGAAAATGATTATTTTAGAGTCGGCCGCTATACCGATGCTTATAATAAGGCCGGCGATGCCGGGAAGCGTCAACGTCCAACCGTAGAACTGACCCATCGCAGCGACTACGCCCCAGACCGATATCGCATAGGCTGAAATACCCAACCACGTGATAAGACCGAGGCCCTGATAGTAGAGGAGCAAATACAATGCGACGAGCAAGAAGCCCGCGATGCCGGCGATTACGCCCGACCGCAGCGCTTCGGCACCGAGCGTGGCACCGACCCTGCGATACTCGAGAATATCGAGTGTTACGGGGATAGAGCCGCTATTTAAGACGATAGCGATTTCTTTCGCCTCATCAATCGAGTCGATTCCCTCTATAATCGCTTTTCCGTCGGGGATGGCGCCTTTGATATTGGGAGCCGTGATTATCTGGTCATCGAGAACAATGGCCAGTCGCTTATTGACGTTGTTCGCCGTAATCTGGCCGAACTTCACCGCGCCCTCATCATCGAAGGTCATGTTGACTATTGGTTGGGCACCGATTTGCCCGCCGAAAGTAGCCTGAGCACTCTTGATTTTGTCGCCGGTCAATTCTACCGGACCAAGCACGGGCTTGCCTTCGCTTTTCTGCTTGTTCAACTCAGCCATGTCGTTGATTGCGGCATACGCGTCCTGAACAATCGCGAATTCGAGTACGGCAGCCTTTCCGAGAATCTCTTTCGCCCGCTCCGGGTCTTTTACTCCCGGAAGTTGCACGACGATGTTGCGCGCGCCTTCCCGTTGAATCTCGGGTTCAGCGACACCGAGCGCGTTGACGCGCTGGTTTAGTACGAATTCCGCCTGCTGCATCCGTTCTTCTGTCACCTTGACTTCAGGCGAGTCCTTCGCCTCGTAAGTAACTTGCAGGCCGCCCCTCAGGTCAAGGCCGAGTTTAGCCGATTTTTCGATCGGAAATATCATTACGATAGAAAGCCCAATCATAATCAGCACTAGACCGAGGGATAACAGGTGCTTTTGCTTGTCAGTCAATTCCTTCCCTCCTACAAAAGTTTTACTCCGTTTATAACCAGGCCGAACTCGCATCCTAGGAATTCGGCCGCCCTGCGGCATATTACCATACGCGATAGGAATATCTCAAAATACTCCATCACCTGGCTAATAGTGGTGTCAATGTCTATTTCAAGCTCGATTAGCTTACGGTCGTTATCGACCCGCAAGAACGAGCGCTGTGCGGCGAGGTTAACCCGGTCGTGGATATCACGCGTCAACGGGTCCGGTGTGCGAACCCTGCTGCGGTGGACATCGGTCTTATCGCCAAGAATAATCGCCGCGCTTATCGTACTCGTCGCCATTCCATAGTCTTCCTCGTGGTTGCCGATAGCATTCATTACAACCATCATCTCATCGGGAGACATGCCGAGGCGTATCAATACCGACTGCGCCAGCATCGCGGCTGAGACCGCATGAAAGCTCCGTCCTATCGAATTCCCGATATCGTGCAAATAACCGGCCATCCCGGCAAGCTCTGCTTCACGATCCGGGAAATGCAGCCTTCGCAGGACATTCATGGAGATGTTGGAGACGAGCTCGGCGTGGCGAAATCCGTGTTCTGTGAAGCCGATGGCTTCCATGTGTTTATCCGCTTGTGTGATGTACGCTTTTACATAAGAGTCTTCTTTGATTTCAGCTAAAGTTACGGGCATCCGCTGCAGCCACCTTCTATAATTCTGTTATCATATTCATCGCTACGCGCAGTAACGCCTATTTTACATCATTGCGACATAACATCGCCATTATACTATTTAACAAGGCCATTGTCAGTGAATTCATACTTATATTAGTTATAATCCCGAGCTTGGCAAACAAGCAAGCCGTTTATGCTGCGCTCAGCCGCATGCGGCGGCAGTGTGTTTGAGAGAATTTTAGCGTTCACTAGTTCGAAGTAACGGCATTTCGCACGGAGTATAATGGTATCCTAGAGAAGGCCGCTCGGTGTCGTCGCCGAGCTCTTTACCGCGTTCGCGACAGTGAGCGGTCGTGCCGGGCTCAAACTATTTAATGCGCAGATAGCAACCGTCGATATCACGTTTGACAAACCCGGATATCTCCAGCGTTAACAATAAAACCGAGGCTGTAGCTTTGTCGACCGGGATATTGCACGTGACTTCATCGAAGCGCTTGGGCTCCCAGCCCAGCTGGATGAGAAAGTCTTTCTCGGGGCCGGAGAGCGTTTCGAGAGGTTCACCCTGGTCCAGCGTAATACCCGTTAAACTCAGCACATCGATCACATCCTGCGCGGACTCTATCAAGTGTGCCCCTTGCTTGATTAGCGCGTTGGCCCCCTTGCTCATCGGGCTCTTACTATAGCCGGGTGCTGCGAAAACATCGCGCCCATACTCGAGGGCAAAGTCGGCAGTGATTAGGGCTCCACTTTTGAGGGCGGCCTCAACAACAACGACCCCGTTGCACATGCCGGCGACGATACGGTTTCGCGCCGGAAAATTGCGCGGAAACGGCTGCGTCCCCAGCGGGTATTCTGAGATTAGCGCGGCCCGCTCCTCTATCTGCGCAAAAAGGTTCCGATTCTCCGGCGGGTAGGCGAGGTCGAGCCCGCACCCGAGCACCGCCGCCGTAAGTCCGCCCGCCTCGAGCGCGCCGGTATGGGCGGCCGTGTCGATGCCGCGCGCCCCGCCCGAGACGATCAGCACGCCGGAGGCGGCAAGCGCTGAGGCCAACTCCATAGCGAAGGCCTTCCCTTGAAGGGTCGCATGCCTGGAGCCGACGATGGCTATAGAGGCAGCGCATTCGGGCAATGTGCCTTTGATGAAAAACGCCTTCGGGTGCCAGGGCGCATCGAGAAGAAGTTGCGGAAAATCCGCGTCTTCATCGGTTATGACGGAGATGCCCCGAACACGAAGTTTCTCGAGTTCCTCTTCTAGATCGATGGCCGCGCGCAGAGCAGCGGTTTCGGCTACATCTTTATCGGTGAGTCCAAGCTCGCTTAGTGCCGCGTGGTCGCTTTCCCAGAGCGCCCGGGGGCCGCCGGCCTTTTCGGCTAAGACGTATTGCCGGTTGCGAAAAGCCGGCACCAACTTTATGCCCAACCAATATTTTTTGTCGCCTCCGCCAGGCACACCGTCGTGCCTCTCAAATCTCATAAGTCTGCCTCCTTGGCCGCCGGCAACGCAACCTCACGCCGGTAGTGCGCATTGAACCCCATCATATATACTTTCTGTCCAGCGCGCGGTATTGAACCGCTTCAGCGATATGCTCGATTTCAATGGACTCGCTCCCGGAGAGATCGGCTATCGTGCGCGAGACCTTCAAAACACGCTCGAACGCCCTTCCGCTCAAACTCAACTTATCGACCGATGTTTCCAGAAACGAAGCCGCTTCGGGCGTTAAGATGCAAAACCGCTTCACTTCTCGCGCCTTCATCCTCGAATTAGTAAGGAGCAACCGTCCGTTGCCGTTGCTGTTTATAGCCTGGAAGCGCTTACCTTGTACGGCGCGAGCCAAATCGATTCGTCGTTTGATATGCGAGGAATTCTCTCCATCGGATGAGCGCATAAGCTCGTCCTTACTGAGACGCGGAACCTCGATGTGTATGTCTATTCTGTCGAGAAGCGGCCCCGAGATGCGTCCCCGATATTGCTGAACCCTGTGCGGCCCGCAAATGCACTGCTTCGCCCTGTCACCCAGATGGCCGCATGGGCACGGGTTCATCGCGGCCACCATCGTAAACTGCGCCGGATAGGTGAGCGACCCTGATGCCCGCGAAATCGTTACCTTGCCCTCCTCCAAGGGCTGGCGCAACACCTGGAGTACGCCTTTGGAGAACTCCGGGAATTCGTCGAGGAATAGAACGCCGTTGTGCGATAGTGAGACCTCGCCCGGCCTCGGATAACTGCCGCCGCCGATGAGGCCGGCATGGCTTATCGTGTGGTGCGGTTCCCGAAACGGCCGCGTCGTTATCAGCGACTGCTCGGGGTTGAGCATGCCTGCGACTGAATATACTTTGGTCACCTCGATAGCTTCATCGAGGCTGAGGGATGGCAATATTGAGGGCAGACGTGAAGCAAGCATCGTCTTGCCGGAGCCCGGAGGGCCGATCAGAAGGATGTTATGCCCGCCCGCCGCAGCGACCTCCAGCGCTCTCTTTATGTGCTCCTGCCCTTTAACGTCCGCAAAATCCGGCTCGAATTCACCCGCATCCGACGTCTCTGCCCGGTAGCTCACCGGCTCTATGGGGGTCTTGCCCGCAAAGAAGTCGACGACCTGGTTGAGATTGGCGACCGGTAGAATATCTATCCCGTCGATGATGGCGGCTTCGCGCGCGCTCGCCGCCGGCAACATCACGCCGCGCTTTCCCTGTGCTTTGGCGCAAATCGCCAACAGAAGCGCGCCGTTTATCCGCCTTATCTCGCCGGTAAGCGACAACTCGCCCGCGAGCAAATAATCCCCAAAGCGCTCAGCCGGCACCTGCCCGGTAACGGCAAGTATTCCTAAAGCTATCGGAAGGTCGAAGACCGGGCCTTCTTTGCGAATATCCGCCGGGGCCATATTGACGACGATACGTTTCAAGGGAAACTCATACTCGGAGTTTTCGATTCCGCTTCGAACCCGCTCTTTCGACTCCTGCACCGCCGTATCGGCGAGGCCGACTATACTTACTCTCGGCAGCCCGAGTGAAGCGTCTACCTCTACCTCCACAGGCATGGCGCTCATACCCACGACCGTTGCTGAAAGTACCTTTGCCGGCACGGGCCCCTCCATGTGTTTAGATGTCGACTACTAATAGTGCGTTTGTGCTATTATGTATTTTATCGTTTGCACTAGACTAATGCAATGGCTCTCGACACAAATTCAAGGCATCTTGGGATAATGAAGGAAGTCTGTGCTATGTCCGGTATCCGGTCAGCGTTCGTTACAATTTGGGGATGACAGATGATCTTACGCTGTATACCAGAGCTTTGGCTAGTCGTCCTTTTGCTTGCAGAGAAGCATCTTAAGGGCTTCGACCAGCCGCGCGCGGTCGTCTTCGATGTAGCGGGACGGCCCTTTTGTCCTACCGCCCGCTCTCCGGACTTTTTGCTTTACATGTCGAATAAAAAGCTCTTGTTCAATAGTGGTGTTATTGTAAAGACTGCCGCGCGGCGAGATTGCGTGCGCGCCTTTGGCTAAAACCATCGCCGCCAAGCCGATGTCGTTGGTGACGACGACTTCGTCCGCGCGAACACCGAGCATTATTGCAAAATCCGCCGCGTCGCGCTCGCTTGCCACCTCCTCAATCGTCACGTCTCTCGCATCCTTGAATCGGCGAAGATTCTGGGTCTCGTTTCCGACAAGCAAGACCTGGGCGCCGCAAGCACGAGCGGCTTTGATTATATTAGAGATTGCCGGACAGGCATCGGCATCAACTATCACTCTCATGCGCGTCCCGTCTTAGAATGTTCGGGGCGAACTCCTTCCCAACTTCTATTCACAAACATGACTTCGCCTTCTCCCGCGCGGATACTGATCGCCGCAACGCTATTTCGGCATCGCGACGACCTTCAAACGCTTGGTCTTGGACTCGTAGTTTTCACATGTCAACAGCGTCAATCGTTCATCGTCGGTAAGCTCATATAGTTCCGGGTCCTCTGCACCCAAGGTCTCCTTGGTTTTTACTACATATGCGTAAACGCGGCCTCGATACGCGACGAGAACCTCATCGCCGTCTTCCAACTCACTGAGAAGGCCAAACGTGGTCTGAGGGACCCAGTTTGCGGGGTCATAATTGTGCCCGACGATAATGACGTTCTTCCCCTCGCCGGGAAAACCGCTCTCCGGCACATGCGCGACGCCTCGCCTCAAGAAATCCTCCGTGACCGCCGGCAGCACCGGTGAGTCGACTCGGATCTTCGGTATGACAACCCAGAAATGCCCCTGTTCGAGGACGATCTTGTTTATTGCGGGCGCGGGGCTGACTGCGGCATATATTCTTGGATAGAGCAACGTCCATACAATCGCTAAGCCGCAAACCAGCAGAATCACGCCGAGCGCTATGCTCACCCAACGCTTCCCGGTATTGCCTAAGTTCCTTTTTTTGCTGCCTTTATCACCGGCTTTAGCTATTTTTTTACCCATGCGTATCCTCTTAATGGCGCCGGTTCCTGCGCATTATGTCTACCGCCTTGCGACGTCGTTAATTAAACCGATTGCGGCGCCCCGAAAACTTACCCAAATCGCTCCGTAAACATATTATACATCGCTTGGAGAGTGGTTTTACAGAGCAAATTGCTCTGTCTGGTTTCGGCCCAGAGCTATTGCGCACCGATAAACATATCCTTTAACCATGAAGTTCTCGGTAGTCACACAAGCGCGATATACCTTAAGCCGCAAATTTAGCAAGCCGATACATTTGATGAGTATTGGCGCCGCTCTGTTCGGCAAAGGAGCTTTAATTGGACCTCGGAACCCTTCTCCAACCCGGCCAAGCAGTCAGATTAAAAGTCGACGGCACGACCGCACCGTACGTCGTCAATATGTGTAATAATAGCAAGCTCTTAGTGTGCAGAGCCGTCAAGCAACCTATTCCTGTTACGCCGGAGACATTCCGTGTATTCATAATAAAGAACAGTGAAAGCGGGTTGTTCATTATCAAGTCGCAGCTTAAGGAGTCGAGCGAACGCGGTGCAGTCATCGCCTTGACCAATCTGTCGGAGCCGCGCTTTATTCAAAGACGCGAGCACTACCGCCTAAGCCACAGTGATATATCGGTGCCTTTCGAAATAGAGCTGCGTCCGCAAAACAACGCAAACCGCTATAAACGTCTCAAGCTGCACGATATCAGCGCCGGTGGAATCGGCTTGATTGTCAAGGCATCGAGTGCGTTTACGGTGGGCACGCACGTAAGCCTGACTATAAACCTCGATCGCCGGAGTTTCATCAAGGCTATTGGAGAAATCGTCCATATCACTTCCTTCAACGCTAACGCTAGGGATTATCTCGTCGGAATTGAATATATTCAAATAGACGAAGCGAGCCTGGAAACGTTGATGAGCTTTATACAGGAGCAGGTCGACTTTGAACACAGAAGAAATCCGGCCGAGGCTGATGCCGAAAGCGCGGGATTATTCTGCGGCGATGAAACAGACTAGATGTTTCCGCGCACCTTACGCGAAAAGTGTTAAGTTTACGCTCGCTTGTACCGATTATATAGTTATTGCATCCCTAAGCGACTGAGCACAGCGTAGGAAAGCCTATGTGGCCACCATCTGGTGGCCCTCAGTCTTTTTAGGACCGGTTTTCAAATCATTTTCAAATAAACTCTAAATAGACGCGGGTGAAGAGCCGATAAAGGTATTATCAAATCAGTCCCGTATTTAAAAGGTTGTCGGCAGACAACCTTTTAAATTTGTGCTCATTCCCTTCACTCCAGTTCCCCACCAACAACACCTGCAAAGCCTTAAAGAGCAAGTGTGCTTTTGACGCGTCAATAGGTTATTATCATATCGTCGGCGACACCGTCGGTCACATCGAGCCTAAGCCCGGACACGTAGAAGTGTAGCCCAAATGTTGCGTGTTTCGCGCGGATTTTGATAAGCTGTTTAAAACTTGATTACGCAGAAGGCAAGGGAAAATGGGCAGACAAGACGAAGTTCGCGCACGCAGCGATTTCAGTGAAGTAGATTTCAAGATGAAACGGTTGTTGCTGGCAACTGACGGCTCCGTTCCTGCCATAATGGCTACCAAATATGCGATTGCGCTGGCTAAGGTCTTCAACGCGTCCTTAAAAATAATCTTCGTCGACACCAGCGAGGACGAGCACGACTATTCGCGAAACATCGTCATGTTGGATACCCCAAAGGAAATGCGTCAAAGCACGGCGGGTGTCTCCATCGCGAAGATTTACGCCGACAAGAACAAGGTCAACTACAACATCGAGGTAGTAAAAGGCAACGTTGCAAAGGCCATCATAAAGGCGGCTGCCAATTATGAGGCAGATCTTATAATTATAGGAAATACCGGCCGCACGGGCCTGAAACGGCTCGCGCTCGGCAGTGTGTCGGAGGCGGTCGTCAAGGATTCAGCCATACCTGTCCTTGTAATAAAAGGCAGTTAGCGCCACATGCTGTCATTATTGTTCCGCTTAAGCCACTCTTTGTGCCGTTTACCGACTTTTACTGTTTCGAGCCTAACTTCTGGATTACGCTAAATACGTCAAGCTTTTCACTTAATGGTTGCGAAAAGCGATGCGACTCTAAGGGAGCCAAATGATAGATAATCTTTACAAGTCGTCGGCAACGTCGAAGGCAGCTGATGTACAAGAGTTATTTATCGACATAAGAAAGATACTACTTGCGACAGACGGATCCCAATCATCGATTATGGCAACCAAACAAGCTATAGCTTGGGCTAGGTTTTTCGAAGCCGATGTAAGAGCGATTTACGTAGAAAGCGACTATGAGATGCTTGAATCGCCCTACATGGAAACTGAAAAGCACCTTAAGGGTAAGCCGGGTGTCGGCAGATGTGCAGAGGTGTTGGACGCGGTCAAGAATTACGCGGAGCAAAACGACGTGAACCTAGAGACACGTGTGCTCCGAGGGCAAGTCGCTAGAACGATAGCCGACTATGCGGAGGTGTACGGACCGGACTTGATTATTATCGGTAACTCGGAAAAATCAGGGATAAAGCGTTCACTTGGAAGTGTCGTAGACGCGGTTATGAAAAGCACGGATGTACCGGTGCTTGTGATATCTGATAACTAGTTGAAAACTATATAGTTGGGACAATGGGCAGGTGCTCGACTCCCCCAGTAGGCTTCAAGCCTAAAGACTTTTTCCCAAACCTTAATGGCTATAGCTCCCGATAGACCATATAGGATCCCCTTTTAACACCTGCCCATTTTCTTTTTTTTTGCCCTAAAACGCGTCTTCGATGTGGGTTATCTGAAAGCCTTCTCCTTGCGCCAGCAATGATATGACATCGAATCTTATGCTCTCGAGTCCAGCCAGACTGCGCGCAGATGCCATGTAAAGCTCCGCCACGTTCTTGATAGTTCTTTGCTTTGATGCCGTTACCGCTTCGAACGGTTCGCCGAACGCCTTACTCAACCTGGTCTTTACCTCACAAAAGACTAGTGTACGCCCGATTACCGCGATAATATCGATTTCACCCAGCTTCGAGCGGTGGTTTCTTTTTATAATGCGGTAATCCTTACCTTTAAGATAATGGACCGCGACATCTTCGCCGGCCTTGCCTATAGACATGGACCCCTCGCTCTAACTTAAGCCTGCTTTCAAGGTTCTATGGATAAAGGCTTAAAACAACAATAAGCCCACGGGCAGTAGATGCACTGCGTTCATGAGCTACCTAAGTCCTGATTAGATTCCTGGTTGAAACTATTTTACGTCGCTCATATAATCATCGAGCTTTTTCTTGAGTAATAGCGCTTTCATCTGCGCCGAGAGGTCACTCAATATCTCGAGAACCTCAGCGATACGCCGGTCTCGATCATCGCTCTTGTGGCGAATCATCGGTAACAATATCTGCTGGAAAAGCGCCGCTTCCTTATCGGCCAGCGTCGCATACATGCGCAGGTGCCGCGGCTCGATGCCGTATTTGTTCATCTCTCTGGCTATGGTCATGAGGCGTATATCGGCCGATGTATAGCTCTTGCCTTCAGAGGTCTTTACGGGCTGGATTATCCCGAAATTCTCGAGCATCTTCGCGACATCCGCGGAGATACCGATGCTATTGATGGCCTTCTCTGCCGAAACGGGCCCGGCGGTTTCGGAGCCGATTTCTCCTTCGCTGTTCTCCTGCGCGATTTGCCTGATATCGGTGGTAACTTGCCCCATGTCCATCATATCGAGGTTTTGCCTGATAACGTTGAGGGGCATGTATTTTTCTTTCTGAAGGCGCAGCGCCAAGTCTAGCCGGCGGACATCATCCTTTGAGAACTTTCGATACCCTCCCGCCGTGCGCTCCGGCTTGATTAGATTCTCTTCTTCATAGTAGCGAATCTTGCTGATTGAAAGGTCAGGATAGCGCGGTTTCAGTTGCTGAACTACTTCACCTATCGTTAAATAGCCTCTCTTTGTCGCCATTGCCTGTCCTCCCTCCAAATAATCGCTTGCTTAAACCAAATAATTCTAAAAGATGCTCTTACGTTCGGAGACATTTTATTCTCTGTCCTACTCTGCTTGTCTCAACTAATGCTTTTTTGACATGAAGATCAGCCGAAACTTGCCGATTTGAAGCTCATCGTTTGAGTGAAGCACGGTCGGCTCCTCGATGCGCTCCTGGTTGACATACGTTCCGTTCAAGCTTCCGGAATCGGCGACGCTAACGCTGTTACGCTTCATCTTTATCTTCGCATGGTGCCTGGATATCGTGATATCATCCAGAAATATGTCGCTGGCGGGATCGCGACCGAGCGTAATCTCGTCCTTGGTCAGACTGAACTTCTGCCCGACATAGGCGCCTTTTTTGACCACTAAAACCGGTTCGTCCTCGACTGCTAACTCTAGTTCAGCCTGCGCCTGCTCTAAATCGGCTCGCGAAAGGGAGACCGTCTTTTCGGCATCGGATACCAGCAGCTCCCCGCATTGGCGACAGACATTATCGCCGATTTCGTTTTTGCTACCGCATTTATCGCAATCCATTTTGACCCACCAAGTTCAATATACGTAGTAATAATCGCCTTACTTAGTAGCCTCTTTAAGCTTATCTTCATACGCCTGCAAGACTTCCTTGCGTTCCAGAACGTGAGCCAAATGACCGTCGCTGATTTTGCCTTTGATGTTCGGGTCTTCCAGTATCTCGCCGAGCTTTCTGCCTTTGCGGGTCTCGCTCACGATATACTCGGTCAAACGCTCTTCTTGAATATTCGCGCCGGCTTCTTTAAGGAATTGCTCAATTATCTCGGTGATTCTTGATTTTGACATCTCGTCTCCTCTCACCTCAATCGACCAGAGCCGCATCTATCGCCGGTATAACCGCTGCGACCTCTTTAGCGCCTACTAATAGCGCACCTGCTTAAAACGCGTCCTCGTCAGAGACGTCTACTTTCGAAACACTCGTCAAGCCGCGTGCCAGAATCTCGCTCAACCTGTCTACATCGGCCTCGGAGATGACTCGTCCGCCCTCTCTGGAAGCCTTCATCCTGTCGACGAGTTCCGCCTTGAGAATATCGATTTTTCCATGGAGCACCCGTCGCCTAAACGAAACCCGCTCTTCTTCGCCGCAAAGCTGGTCTAGAATTTCTCTAAGTTCTTCGTCTGATTTTTCGGAAATGTCAACCAATACGTTACTTAGGTCTAACTCGTTCTTCTTGTCCATGACACATCCCTCTTTGTTTTGTTTGTCGAGTTTAGCATAGAACCCAGGCTGCTCCTAGATTTATGCTCCAGCCTGTGCAAACTGCCTAAGCGCCCTCTGTTTTGATTAAGCCTCGATTGTTTGGTGCTGATTATTGCGTTGTAATAGCGTGATTCTTGTGGGCAATCCGACGTTCGGTAATTTACTATATAATCTAAAGATAAACTTGAGTGTTTAAAAAAGCCAGTACTTTAACGAATTATTTTTGTTTTTTACGCCTACAGTCCCTTTACGTAAACGGCGTACTCGGCTTCGCTCATCAACGCATCGAGCTCGGTGGAGTCGCTAAGCTCTACCTTATACATCCAGCCGTCGCCATACGGATCCCCGTTGATTACCTCCGGCGTATCTACCGGCTTTTCGTTTGTCGCTATGATCTCTCCGCTAACCGGAGCGTATAGGTCTGATGTCGATTTTACCGATTCAATCTCGCCGATGACATCGCCTGCCGAAACCATCTCACCGGCATCCGGGATATCGAGATAGACGATATCGCCGAGCATATCCTGCGCATAATCCGATATTCCGACAACGGCAGTGCTGTTGGCGACGCGCACCCAACTATGCTCTTTGTGGAATAAGAGGTCTTCCGTCGACATCGGCCGGCTCCTTTCCGTCACTCAACCCTTAATGGACTTTTAGCAGTGCAAATGCGAATCATGCGACTTCATCTTTGAGATACGCGACGACCTCCCCGGTCGGTTGCGGCAACCCCGCTATCTTCACTGCCTTTAACGGATCGATGAACTCCTCGTTTATACATTCCTTCTCTTGATGGACGTTCTTGCAGACATGGCGCAGAATGGGATAGTAATTGTATTTCTCATAATATGTGCGCATGAACTTGATGATCTCCATCCTGTCGGGCGTAAGCTCACCTACCCCTTCTTTCTCGGCCAACGCGTGAGCGATAGCTTCATCCCATTGGTGATAGTCTATCAGATACCCTTCTTCGTCCAGGTCTACGGGCATTCCTTTATTAACATCATCCGACATCGCATACCTCCAATTCTGTTATTGCCGACACTAAATTCCCCGCTTGACGGACTCGCGGGATTGCCGATTCGCGATTTCGTGGACTCTTGGCTGAAGCGAACGCCGAAACCCCGCCAATACTACCTGCCGAAATACAGACCGTTCGGCTCTGAACCAATAGAGCAATCGCTCATCGCGCTATCTCTGTTGATACCCATTTTCGTGTGGTTTCTACCTGTTATCGAGAGGCGGGGGCGGATTCAATGCCGGGGGCTCGGACTGGAATCAGTCGAATATAAGTTATAAAGCTAACGGTTCTTGTCCCTTAAGACAGTTCTATAGCTCCGTTCCAATTGCTCTTTTTGGGCTTGGTATTCTTTCTTGTCGGCGAGAAAAGCCAGCTCTTGCTGGAGTTTGAGGTAGCTTTCATAGCGGCCAGCATCGAGAGTTCCGTCTTTAATGGCTCTTTTTACCGCGCAGCCGGGTTCGCTCTCGTGTTTGCAATCGTTAAACCGGCAGTCACCCGCCAGCGCATCGATGTCTTCGAAAGCGTCATTGAGCCCCTCGTCGGTGCCCCAAAGCTGAATCTCGCGCAAGCCCGGCGTATCTATGACCAGGCCGCCGGAGGGCAAAGCGATGAGCCTGCGATATGTCGTCGTATGCCGGCCCTTGCCGTCGCTCTCACGTATCTCGGCCACTTTTTGGACGTCTTCCCCGAAGAGGGTATTGATGAGCGTAGACTTCCCCGTTCCCGATGAGCCGAGCAGGGCCACAGTGGTGCCCGTTTTTAGGTACGGATCGAGTTCTTGCAGTCCTTGCTTCTTTATCGCGCTGATGACATGAACCGGCACTCCCATCGCGATACTTTCGACTTCAGCCAGCTTTTCATCGAGGTTGTCGCAGAGGTCGGCCTTATTCAGGATGAGCACGGGTTTGGCGCCGCTCTCCCAGGCTAGGGTGATATAGCGCTCCATGCGCCGCAGGTTAAAATCATCGTTGAGGGCGTTTACAAGAAAGACCGTGTCGATATTGGCAGCTATTACCTGCAGGTCGACGATGTTGCCCGCGACCTGGCGCGTAAATTTGCTCTTGCGCTCCAGGATATCGTGGATGATGGCGCGGTCTTCGCCCGGGCGCCGGCGCATCACGACCCAATCGCCGACAGCCGGAAACGCCGCGCGCCGATGGCTGTCGTGGCGCATCTTTCCGGATACGGTCGCCAGTATCTCGCCGTCTTCGATAAAGACCCGATATATATGTTTGTGCTCCGCCGAGATTCTGCCTACTAAGTATCCCTGCTCCGCATGGTCGGCAAAGCTCGCTTCAAAGAATTCGTTCCAACCGAGTGATTCTAAATCCAACCTAACTCCTCCATAATGTAGCCATAGGCCTTATGTGATGATAGCACTTTTTCACACTGGGGCGGTAACGGCCTGGGGTCAATGAAGATGCCTTGGGTGGGGTAGCAACCGGTTAGAAGAAGATCATCTTGAGTCCGATAAGAATGACGATGACACCGCCGATGATGTTGAGCGGTAGTTTAACGAAACGTATTCCGTATCCTAGAAGTATCCCGCCCGCCACCACTCCGACCGGGTCGCAAACTATGACGATTGCGGTTTGCACGAAGTCTTTTTTAGCGATTCCCTCGGCGGCTATTATCGCGTAAGGCCCAGGGTTGAGAGCGAGGACGAATGCGGTGATGATTACATCGCGCTTTGGCTTGTCGTGCCCCTCCGCCTCGGCGGCCTTCTTCTCAAACGAAGCCCTAAATAGCATTCGGATGCCGGTGATAGCAACGATGATGCCGCCGATGGTGGAGAGCGGTATCTTAGCGAGGGAGGCGCCCACCGCAACGAGCGCGGTCGAAAGGCTTACGCCTGCCAATACGGCCAGGGCGATTAAGACGACCGTTCTTTTGTCGTTGCGCGCCAGGGCATCCGCGACATAGACATTGTGCGGAGGCCACGCCGCCGACAGAAAGAGAATCGATAGGGCGAGGCCGAAATATGCGAGCAAAATCATCCCTCCCTAAGCGCCTCCGGTTGGCGTATGCGAGGACGATTTCGGTGAGTCGTCGCCCTGCACCGAAATTGTCCCTGATCAATGTTTTTCCCGATATTACGCTTAGGGTATGCCGGCTCAACGTTATTCTAGATATGGGCATTACGTTTTGCCTGCTCAACTGCTCGACTACGCAACGCTTTTCTTACGCTTGATTCATGTGAGCCAATTCTTCCGTAAGAATCTCGAAGAACCTCGCTCTCGCATGCTTTTCGAGCCAGGGATAGTGGCCGCACTGCGCTAAGCGGACGAAGCTAAAGTCCTGCAGCACCTGAGGGAGCGGGTTGCGGACGCCATCGGCGGAATGCGGGTCGTAATCGCCGTGGATGCCCACGTTTATGACGAATAAACGGTTAAGAAAGGGCCTGCATTGCCGGAGCCTTGAGCAACATGGACCGGGAATCTGCTAATAGCTTCTCGCTTTTCCCGAATCGCTTATCTCTATTAGGTCTTTAGGATAGGGATTGAAAAATGTTTGCTCGCTGAGATAATCGTCTTTGAATCGGACTACCCAGGCGCCGATGACGCTCTGCACGGAGCTTAGGGGGACTTTGCCGGTTCGGTAATTCGCCAGATTATCGAGAAAGAACGCTTTTTCCGCGGATGTAAGCTGCTTGGAGAAGTGTCCGAATGCATGGAGTATGACGTTGATATTCGAGGTCTTCTTCGCCGACTTAAGCAGCGCTTGTCTTAAGTGGTTCTCGTAGTCGCCGACCACCTCGGCGAGCGGTCTGTGTTCATGATTTGCGACTATTTGACCCATCGTTCTTATCTCGCGTTGATTGTAGGACATGAGCAACAGCTTATTGACCGTGTGATAATGGACCAACGCCTTTGTTGTTCGGGCGGCTTTCGTTTCTCTGAAGCGAGCCAGCGCGAATATTCTGGTTAGAAATCGCTCTCTTATAGTAAAATTATTGAGCCGTCCCTCATCCTCAATAGCCAAATGCGGGTATCGGTTGCTTACCGCGCCGCCGAACAAACCCGCACCCTTCGACGTTGCGGCAACCCTTCCGATGCTCGGATATATTTTGACATCATTGCTGCCGCATGATGGTGAGCGGCTTTTTAGTATAAAGGCGTCGACTACAGGGAGGGCGTCTAAGAACTTATCTGAAAAACCTTGCATTTCTTCGGTCATGTCAACGCCGGTTGCGGGCTGGATTAATCGCGTTTGTCCGTTTGAGATCACCAATCTGATTGGGTTGCGCGGAACGCCGAGTCCTATCTCCACCTCCGGGCAGACCGGTATAAACGTGACATATGGCTCGAGCCTCTTGATGAGCTTGAGCGAGATGACCTGTCCATTATATCTGCACGGCTCGAACTCGAGACACTTGCTGGCGACAATAACCGGCTTAGCGATATCTGCCATCTTACGACCTCCGGTATTAAATATTCCTTAATCATTCGCATGTTAAGCAGGGCGCAATGGCCGCGAATTAGTCGCCTTCGGGCGTTTATCGCACGACGGTCGCGGAACGGAGATATGTGCAAACAGATAAACTATCGCGAAGGGAGGGAAAACGATGGCATCACAAGAGAAAAGCATGGTAGTAAACACGGCGATTGATAAAGGTGCTAGCTATCGGTACTTACTAGCTGTAACGGCATAATGCCTGCCATGGCCTGAAAATCTTTGTCTAAACTTAGAAGCAGAAGGTCGTGTTTTATGCAAACTGCAGCGATAAGAGCGTCGATAGTTCCAATCTGAATTCCCTTCTTCTTGCAAGTATTCCTCAGCCTTGCCGCTTCGATAAAATCATCTTCGAAGAGATCTATGATTGGAAACGCGGCTAAATGTTCAATCAGCTGATTGAAGAGTTTTATGCTGGTCACTCCTGAGAGAATCTCTTGTGCGATAATTCCAATAACGAAAACTTGCTCGCCGCTTTCGATGTATTCTGTTAGAATTTTTACCGCCTGAGACTCAGCATCGTTCTTACGCCTTAATGCGAGCGACCATACAGACGTATCTACGAGAACCCTCATCGAGAATTTCTTTCTTTCTCATAATCGTGATTATCTTCGTAATCTACCTTGCCGAATAATGAGACAATCTCTTTCTGCTTTCTGCGCTGGATATACTCGACTAACGCTTCGTTCACTGTATCTTTCTTAGTCTTCTTCCCGCCAAGCTTCTGAGCTTCTTCTAACAATGTCTGATCAATTGCAAGATTGGTTGCCATAACACATCACCTCACACATATTCTTACACATAGGCTTACACATTATCAAGGGGCTTTTGGGTTTCTCAAAAGGCTCCCCGGATCGGATTCGAACCTCAAACCCCTCCTAAAAAATGCTCTTCCAAATCCGGTCGAGATAGAAGCGGGCTATTTTGGAGAAACCGGGTTTTTCGAATGAGCGTTCGGCGATGAGGTCGGTGGAAGCGACTTTGCGTCCGGCTTGATAAACCTTGATTTTGCCGAGGACTTGGCCTTTTTTGATGGGATAATCGATGTCGCTTTCGAGGGATATGGTGGTCGACGTCTCGAGTGAGCGTCTGACGTTGGCTTCGACATCGTCTTTCGCGACCAGGTCCAGCTCGTCGCCGTATTTTAGCGCGACCATCTCATGCTTGTGCCCTTTGGTGATGAGCTTCTTTTTCTCATAGAGGCTAAAACCGTAGTCGAGAACCTGCTGTGACTCGTTGAAGAGCCGCTGATAAGAACTCGACCCCAGGACAACGGCAATCATGGATATAGTGTCCGTCTCCGCCGAGGAAACGAGGCAGTAGCCGGCCTCCCTTATATACCCCGTCTTAATGCCGGTCGCGAACGGGTAAAGCCCTAGCAATTGGTTTCTATTCTCGACTACCGTGAGCTTCTTGGGGTCGGAGCGGTTCAGCTTCCATTCCGTGGTGGAGACGATGGTCTTGAAGTCCTCGTTATTGAGTCCATAGCGCGCTATCCTGGCGAGGTCTCGGGCGGTCGTATATTGCGTCTTGTCAGAGAGCCCGTGCGGGTTGGCATAGTGTGTATTGAATGCTCCGATTCGTGTGGCCTTGGTGTTCATAAGCTCGATGAACTTGCCGACGTCGCCGCCGATATGGTCGGCGATGACCAGTGCGGAATCATTTGCCGAATTGAGCATGAGGGCGTAGAGAAGGTCTTTGAGGACTAGTTGCTCGCCGACTGTCAATTTTATCCCATATGGGCCGGCATCCGCTACCTCTTCGCCTACGGTTATGGTATCATCCATCTCCTCACGCTCCAGCGCGAGGATGGCCGTCATCATCTTAGTCGTGCTGGCGGCGGCGCGTCTTTCATCGGCGTTTTTTTCCCAGAGAACCTCGCCGGTCCTTTCATCGATGAGTATCGCAGCCGGCGCTTGTATTTTAAGAGCTGATGCTGCGGGCTCGGTTGCGGCAAACGCCCCACCTTGAAACGGGGCCGCGACCACTAGGATTATGGCTATAACGAGTGTCTTGATTGCCCCTCGATTCATACTTCGCATCCTGATAAAACTGTTTCTTCTAGAATAACACGTGTTTATCGGCAAGAATGATTGCTTTTGTTGTTCTTTTTGCTGTTCTGCGGCTTATCTGCTTTATTTAAGGTCTTTATCGGCACGTTGGACGAATTCACTGTAAGCCTCGTAGCCGAAGGGCACAAATACGACCTTCTCAAGCGTTTTGTTTCCGCCCTCTACGTGCTCCTTCAATACCCTGAACATAATTTTGGCGCATTCCATCACCGGGAACCCCCCGACGCCGGTCCCTAGCGCGGGGATTGCGATACTTTTTACGCCTAAGGTATCGGCGAGGCTTAGCGTGGCCCGGGTGGCGCTCTCGATTTTTTCGCCATCGGTCACGCGGTCTATCCCCATAACCGCCGCGTGAATCACATACCTTGCTTTTAATGCGCCGGCTGAGGTCTCGATGGCAGAGCCGACATCTATCGGCCCTTTTTCTACCGCTTCTTTCTCGATAGAGATGCCGCCCTTTCGCTTTATCGCGCCGGCCACGCCCGAGCCCATATAAAGCTCGCTGTTGGCGGCATTGACTACCGCATCGACATCGATTTCGGTAATATCGCCTTGCTCTACGATGATTTCAACGTCGCCAAACCTGTAATCCATTGCGACCTCCGTTCAGCTCTCGCTAATTCACAAACCATGCGGCCGTAAACGTAATATCTTAAATCTCATATATACAACATATATTGAACTTAAAGCAAGTCTTGCCCTTGCCGGCAACACTACCGCATGCCAAAGAGCGCTTGTTTATTGTTTAACGGATGTTAGTGCGGGGGTATAACAAGCTCAATGTATACCCGTTCAATCGATTTATATCCATTCCGGCCTAGATCGAGCTAGCCGAAGCAATCGGAGAAACCTTGTGCAAACTCCAGACAATTTCAGCAGCCAGGTCATTAGGCTCGATTCCGAGCTTCTCGTAAGTCTCCACGGCGACCTCGATATGTACTCGATATCGGAGATACAGACACAGATATGGGGATGGCTGGAGCCCGAAATCACCAAAGTAACCTTCGACTGTGACTGGGTCCAGTATGTCGATAGTGCTTTCCTTCAGTTCTTATCGCGGATAGCCAGCCAAGTAGAGACCGTACAAATAATCAACGCCAGTAGAACAGTTAGAAAAAGCCTGGAAATGACAGGGCTTGATCGTTTATTGAAGCTCGATTGAATTGAGAGTGACGGCCCTGCTAAAGAGCGCTGAGCTCTGCCTCGCTCAATATCTTTAGGTTCGCTTTCTGCATGACCTCGATTGCTTTCTCTGAATCCTCCACTCGCATGATGTCTATCGCCGCATTGCGGTTTTTGTCGACGAAACAGTAGAGATATTCGACGTTCATGCCGTTATCATCGAGAACTGTGAGAATCCTCGCTAGCGAGCCCGGCTCATCGAAGCGCTTCTTATACATGGGTACGTTCTCATACACCCGCTTGACTGTTTGGCGCAACCGCTCTAACTGCAGCTCTTCGAGTTTCTCCCGCGGCATAGTTTCGGCTTCTTTGTTCCAGATCATCACGTGCTCCCTCGCTGACTTATTTTTCTCAACAGCGATCAGCCAAAGCGCTGGTCGTCCCCCCTGTGTTTACTTTTATATAATAGCTAGTATGTCCCGCTGTCGCCAGGTGATTTGCACTGATGTCGCCGGTTTGTCCTCTTCGGGTCGCTATTGAACCGCCGGCTGGGCCGGTACGGGCGGTCGCGGTTCCGAAGTCTGTGTGGGGGGCTGCGTAGTAGGCGGTGTCGAGGGCTGCGTTTTATCGGGCTGCGGCTTTACAGCCGCTTCTTTCGTGCCGACTCTTATTACTGCGGTTTTCGGCTTATAACGGCTGAAAAACTTCTCCTCTTTGACGACCTTGCCGGCGATTTTTGTTATCCTCTTGACGGTAACGTCGCGCCCGGGCGAACCGTGGTCTTTGACTTTGGTAACGCCTTTGCTTAAGGTCGGGTCGTCCTCGTATTTTGTCGGGAACGTCTTGTAGTTGCTCGGTGCGCTCGTCGTATATGCGACTTCGATACCCCGGCCAGTGCTATAGAAATTTATAGTCAATGTGCTCGACGTCGCATTGGTCTTTATCAGCATGTAGAATTTGGTGTTGTTCTTGAACTTCAGGTCCGGACCGCCGTACGAGACGGTGGCATCGCGACCGGTCGGGTAATGGCTGATGAAAAGGCTGTGGTTGCTCCGTTCGACCACCTCATATCCCCCGAAAAAGACCGTGTTGAAGAGCGTTGTGGCGACCTGGCACACCCCGCCGCCGAGCGATGGCTGCAGTTCGCCATTAATAATTGCAGGTGCCTCCTTGTAGCCTTTGCTCGCGGTTCGGGGGCCGATATTGCCGTTGAACGAGAACGTTTCGTCGGGCGCAAGAATCACCCCGTCGAGTTTTCCCGCGAGCGTCTTGATGTTATGTACCCTGGATGTCTGTGACGCGCTATAATGCGTTGTATAGCTCGAGACTTTCTCTTTGATTCCCATATTTTTCGCGTCTTCGGTCGTGAGCTTTGGCTCCGCAACCTCGGTCGTGAGCACGGCCTGACGGTCGTCGCTGGTCTTGCTCGCCTTGAGCATGCCCTCGGTTGCCCTTTTTAAATCGACCTTGACCCCGTTTTCGCTCGGGATAATCGTAACGGTATCCTCGACTATCTCAAATTGAGCATCTTTCGGCTCGCTCGCGATATTTGCGGTCAGCTTTTCAATCTCCAGCGTAGCCTTGTCGCTGTCGAAACCTACATCGAGGTTCCAAACCGCACCCTCCCGCACTTTCTTAAACGAGATCCATTCGATGATTTGCTCCTCGGTTATCGTCCAACTCTCCTGCTCGTATGTGAGCGCCAACGGGGCATCTATCATCTGCTTGACTGTGTTTTTCGCCTCGTCGAGCGCGTCCTCGTGAATATCCGGTTTCTGCATTTCGACCGGAACTAGAACCCTCTTGTTCCTGGGATCCCCGAAGGCGGTTAAGAGCCGCGACGCCAGGACCTTCCGGGCGACAGTCAAGCCGTTCTTGCTGTTCGCCGTGACGACATTCGCCTCGACTATCTTTATCTCCGCGTCTTCAGCCGGCTGGTCTATTTCCGTTGCGACCTTAGCGATAAACGCGACGAACTTCGCATCCTTGGCATCGAATACCGGCGCCGGCTCTTTTTTCTTGAACCACAGACTCATTCGCGTCCGCGTATCTTTGAGCATATTGCCGGAACGACCTAACGCGAAAGCCCTCTCCAGCGTTGCGTCGACGTCTACTTCGACCCCGAGCTTGGCCGGTGACGCAACCCATTTCTTATCGGTATAGACCACCTGGACGTCTTGTCCTTCAAACTCCTTCGACAGCTTACCTATATTGTCAGCGGCAGCATCTTTTGTCAGGCCGCCCAGGGATAAGCCGCCGACACTTACGTTCCGGTGGATTTTGTTAGCGTATAACGCCGCATCGGCAATCCCAAGCCCGACTACCAAAAGGATGATTACCGCGCCCGCTATGAGGCTTATCTTGAGCCAAGTTATTTCAAGAGCCTGCTTCAATTTCTCTTTCAATTTGATTCCTCTGCTCTGCTATGTACTCGACGAACTCTCTCTATCGTGCTTCGGGCACCATTAAACCACTCGACTTAGGCTTCTTACACTACTTATTGCTTAGCTTTTTAGGCGAGGCCGCATTGATCTTTATTTCATTATCCTTTGTTATATACAAAGATACGCCGGTGAGCGAACTAAGCTTATCGCGAATTCCCCCGGGTATTACGAGCGCATCGTGTATCACCTCAGGGTTTCCAATCGCCAACACCTCATACGGTGCCGCTACCTCTTTCTGGTTTATAGAGATAGTCCCTTCGGTCTCTGATATGCCGGTCGCAGCGACGATTCTTATTCCATTAATGGATATCGCTTCTGCGCCGCCGACGCGCAGCTCGGTGATGATGTCGACCATATCGTAAGCTCTGAGAGTCGCATCCTCATCGGTCACGAGCGCCTTGATTCCGGGCCCATAGACCTTGGTCAAACCAGCTATGATTTTGAGGTTATTCAGGTTTTTCGAGGATTCCGTCATTACCTCGGCGCTGTTATTGCTCGCCTGCTCGATTTTGAACAACTGAAGCTGCAAATCGGCCGCCTCGACCCTGAGCGTATTAATCTCACCATCGAGTTTGCTCACGATTTGCGTCAGGTCGGATTCCGTCGCGTTTTGCAACGCTTGAGTCGCCGATTGGTGAACACGCAGCTGTGTCACGATTAATATGCCGAGCAACATAGTTACCGCCGCAATGGCTATCTGAGTCCGCTTAGCCTGGCTATTTAGTGCTGTGATAAAGCTTCGAAAATATTTCAACGCCCGTTACTCCCAGTGACGCTTCTGAAAATAATGTCTCCGCACGAGTGCGAGGTTCTGGAACAAGCGTACGCCGAACGCGACCACCGCTGCTAGATAAAGGTCTACCCCCAGACGGTCGCCGAGAAAGACGATGAACGCCGCGAGCAAAGTGTTGCTAAAGAAACCCGTGAAGAACAATTTATCGTTAAATTTCATTTCGAGGCTCGCCCTCAAGCCGCCGATGGCGCTATCGAGAGCCGCCAACACCGCAATACCTAGGTATTTAGAGTAGACGGGCGGTATGGGGATGTTCAACACTAGTCCGAGCGCTATTCCGGCAAGTAGTCCGATAAGAGGCAGCACCTAGTCTCCTCCTTCAACAACCTTTGCATTTTCAATCAACAAACCACCTTTGTACGCAGGGATAACTATATCATCTCTTTGTTCGATCTTTTTTACCAAACCATAGTAATCGGCGACTTCATTTAGAAGTTGCCGCGATTTCTCATCCGCATTCAGAGCTTTTACAAGCTTTTCGGAATCGCCCACCGCCTGAATCTTAAACGGGGAGACCAGTCGCGTCGAATTGACCAAGACCGTGCCGCCTGCGCAACGAATAGACGATAACGACATCAACCTCTGCCCGTTGACGGATACTGCTTGCGCCCCGCCCGACCATAGACTATTTACGACTGTGCGCAGGTCGTAGTCGTGGATGACATAATTATTCGGGTCCCCGTCTTTCGGATACTGGGGGCTGTCCGCGAGCGTTACGATTACGCCGCGGCCTTTGGCCGGTACCAAGCCCGTGGCCTTTCGCGTCTGCTCAAGCTCATTCGTATAAGCCGATAGCATTCCCTCGTTCTTCGCGGCGATTTTCTCGTAATTCTGGATTTGAGCCCTGTCGGTCTCAATCTGTTTCTTAAGTGCGTCTCTTTCGGTCTCGAGCTGCCGGACTTTTCTTATTAAATCTTCTTTGCGCGGCGTGTTAAGGGCCTGCTGATACTTCTGCTGTGTATTAAAAGACGTCGCTAGTAATAGGCCAAGAACTAGATAGACTAAGACTAGCGATATATGCCAATTACGTTTCAAACCAACACTCCACCCGAACTTGATATTACACCAGTATATACGATAATAAGTGCGCGTAGAATATACCGCGACCAGTATTCTCGCAAAACCTTAACGGCGCATGCCCCGTATGTTTTGAGCGCGGGCTTCAGGCCGCGGATACACGCAGGTTATCATACCGGCACGCGGGTTCGAGATGGTGCGTGTCGACTAAACCAACTAATCCCGGACTTATTTTAATTGCTAATATTTTTGTTGGGAATACGTTTCGACGTCGATAAATCGTTTGATAAGCGCCTGGTTGCCATGAGTTATTAAACTTAGCACGGGGATATGCCGCAATCTGCTAATATGTTTATAACGCTTCCCCAGAGAACGCACCAGACAGAGAAAGGGGCGCCGCTTGAACATCAACAGCCACAAGAACATATATGTGATAAAAATCCACTGCTCGCGCTGTAACGAGTACCTCTATAAATACCGCAAGCGCTCAAACGGGGCGCTCGTAAAGTGCCATGCCGACCGGATTATAGATGACGCCACCAACGGCGACCTCAAGTGCCCGAAATGCAGCCAGGAATTCGCCCGCCACAAGATAATCAAGAACAAACCGACTCAGAAGATAATCCGCGGCCGGGTGTATGTTAAAGGCCACTTAAAAAGATAATGCCGGCTCGATAAAGAGTATAGGCGGACTAAAAGCCCGCCTGTTTTATCGCCAAACTCACTAACCCTCCAGCTCACGCTTCTTGGCCGTGTATTCTTCGGTATCTATTTCACCGCGCGCATAGCGCTCTTTCAATATGTCGAGTGCCTTGTTGCCGCCAGGTTCACGAGGCGGAGCCGTACCGCCGCTACTCAACACTTTTACAAGGTATACGATGCCTGCGATAAAGAGACCCCAAAACAGCACCATCACAAACAACATGAACACCCCTCCGAAGCCGAAACCTCCATCCCATCCCCACATCATCACGCTTCACCTCTCTATAGGCGCGGTCTTGTCCCAACCGCTTACCTTTGTTTACCCACTGGGGAACATAATCTAAACCGAAACCGTAATGGTTCCATGTCGTGTCCCGGCGTGAATCCAAGCGATATTAATGCGCGGACCACTAAGCCGAATATTTTTAGGAAGTACCGAGTTTGAAAATAGAATTATAAATATACTGATAACTGGGGCTGAGGAGGTCTGATCCCATGGACGCGGGGTATTGGGGTGGAGTCGTTTGCCGTGATGGTTAACGGTAGTTGACGAACTGCAGCGGTATGCCGAAGTCGTGCTCTTTTACCGCCTGTATCACCGCTTGGAGGTCGTCTTTTACCTTGCCGCTGACGCGGACTTTCGTTCCCTCGATGGCTACCTGGACCTTAAGTTTCAGGTTCTTGATAAATTTGTTGATCTCACGCGCGATCTCGATATCGATTCCCTGCTGAATCGTCGCCACCTGGCGCAACGTTCCCCCGGAAGCAGGTTCTGGTTTCTTGTACTGCAGAGCTTTGATGTCCAAGCCCCGACGGATCATTTTCGTTTGAAGCACGTCATTGACGCTCCGAAGTTTATAGTCATCGTCAGCGTCGACAATTACCTGGGCCTCCGTCTTATTCCAGGTGATGGCACACTTCGTACCCTTGAAATCATAACGCGTCGATATCTCCTTGTTCGCTTGGTTGACCGCATTATCGACCTCTTGCAGGTCTATTTCTGAGACTATATCGAAAGAGCTATCTTTTGGCATTTGCACTCCTCTTCGTAAATGTCTTCTCCGCTATTCCATTGACGGTATCGAGCTGATGTTGCCTTTTGCCATTAAGCATGACCTCAAGGGCGCTGACGTTCCCTACACGCACTTTTACCGTCTCGTCACCTTCGAAGAGTTTGGTTTTACCGTCTTCTATGATTCCCTCGAACTCTTTTTCACCGTCTACCGTAACACGGACCCATGAGCCGGCGTCTTGTATGCCTGTCAGCTTTACCGTCACGTCTATCTTCCCGTCGCCCTGGCCGTTCTTCTCGGTCGTCGTAGTCGTCGATGAGGTGGACGTTTTGCTCGAATCATCATTGGCGGAACTCGTCGTTGCGGCTCCCTTTTTGATGGTGGTATCGGTTGTGGCGGCGGCTACGGTCGTCTCCGTCGTAGACCTTGTTTTTATGTCCCTGACCACCACGCGCTGTTCATCGGATATATTAGAGACCCGGGCGCCCCAAGCGATCAACGAGATAAAGATGACCGCCGCAACACCGAGCGCAATGGCCGGCTTGAACCATTTCGGTCGCTGTTGTTGAGCTATTCTCATATTCGATGATACCGTACTGATATCATACGTATCTTTTGGCACATGGAGCCCTTTATACTGTTGGACCAGCGGTTCCGCATCAAGGCCGAGATATGACGCGTAGGTCTTTATAAACCCCCTGCAATAAATTTCGCCCGGAAGGCAGTCAAAATCGTCGCGCTCAAGAGCTTCGACATATTTTCCCCTGATTTTTGTATCTAGCTCGACCTCTTTGATACTTTTTCCAAGCTTCCTTCGAGCTTCAGCTAAAGCCTCGCCAATCGTGCCATCACTCATTTATTACCCCCATGCGAGAGAAACGCTCATTTAGATTCTAATTCGCATATATTTTAATGCCGCAAACAAGAAAGGTGTGTATTCCACACCAATCTAGCGACTCGCTATCCATAATAATTTAGCACAAAACTCTATTCGATTAAAGAAAGCGTAGTGTCGATTTCTACTTATCATCTTTGCCCATCAACTCGTCGAACTCTTCGGGCGAAAGAAGGACCGCCCGTGGTTTGCTGCCCTCGTAGGCACCGACGATGCCCTTGGCTTCCATCATGTCAACAAGTCGCGCCGCCCGTGAATATCCAAGGCGCAGCCGCCGCTGGAGCATCGAGACCGAGGCCTGGCCCGCATTGACGACCACCTTTATAGCGTCGTTTAGAATCGGGTCGTCGTAATCGAAGCCAAACTGTGAACGCTTGTCTTCGAGTATCTCCTGTCGATACTCCGGTTTTGCCTGCTTCTTACTGTATGTCGTTACCAGCTCGATTTCTTGTTCCGTCACGAACGCGCCTTGTATTCGGATAGGTTTCGACCACGAAGGCGTCGAGTACAGCATATCTCCTTTGCCGGTGAGTTTTTCGGCTCCAGGCGTGTCGAGGATGACCCGTGAGTCGATTTGCGAAGATACCGCGAACGCGATGCGGTGCGTAATATTCGCTTTTATAAGGCCGGTGATGATGTCGGTAGACGGGCGCTGCGTCGCAACTATCAAATGGATGCCTACCGCACGCGCAAGCTGAGCGATACGGCATATCGCATCCTCGACCTCACCCGCGGCTACCATCATCAAGTCGGCCAGCTCATCAATGACAATAAGCATATACGGCATCAAAGGCAAATCCTTTTCCTTGTCCTTTGAGATTATCTTGTTATACTGGTCTATGTTACGCGCTCCGACTTCGGAGAGCACCTGGAAGCGGTCTTCCATCTCGCCTACCGCCCAGGTCAGCGCGGTGGCGGCCTGTTTAGGGTTGGTCACGACCGGCGTTACTAAATGCGGTATCTCGGCGTAGAGATTGAGTTCTACGCGCTTGGGGTCGACAAGAATCATCTTCACCTCGTCCGGGCGCGCCCTCGACAGCACCGACATCAAGATGGCGTTGACGCATACGCTCTTGCCTGAACCGGTCGCTCCCGCGACTAGAAGGTGCGGCATGTCGCCGAGGTCCGCGAGAATCGGATTGCCGGAGATATCTTTTCCTATGCCGACGGTCAAAACACCCTTTTGCTTCTCGGCTTGGGGAGAGTTCATAATGTCGCCGAGGCTCACGATTTCGCGATACTGGTTCGGAACCTCGATACCGATTGCGGATTTACCGGGAATCGGCGCCAGAATCCTCACGTCGGCTGTGGCCAAAGCGAGCGCGATATCGTCTGATAGGCTTAATATGCTGTTTACCTTGACGCCCGAGGCTAGCTGTAGCTCATACCTGGTGACTGTCGGGCCTTTAATAACCTTCGTGACGCGAGCGTCTACATAAAAATCGCTAAGTACTTTCTCGAGCGCCTGACTGTTTTCTTTGACGCCTTTGCTGCTCTTGAAGCCGACACCAGTGGTGCGCTTTAAGAGATTGGTCGACGGAACCATATAGTTCGTGGCACCTTCGAGCTCTTTATCCATATCGATTTTGAGCTGCGTGGTCTGTTTGTTCAGGAGGTTCTCGTCGATCGGGGGCGACTCCGGTGCCGATCTCTGTGCAGGCTCGATTTCGGGCTCGGCTTCGTAAATGACCTCCTCGTAGACTTGCGTCTTCTCAGCCTTGAGCGGCTTGAGCTTTACGTTCTTTATCCCGACCTTCTTAGCTTTTACTTTTTCGTCGAGCTTTTTGCCGGCTACCTGACCTTTCTCGGCGGCGGTATTGAGCAGTGCCCCGATCGAGACGCCGGTGATAAGGACGGCGCCGGTGATTACGGCGCCGGAGAATATGATATAAGCGCCGACATCGGCAAAGAGCAGCCGCACTACATATGAGACGCTCGCCCCGAAGACGCCGCCGTACTCGAAGAGGCGCTCTCTGACGAAATGCTCTTCCATGGGCACCTGGAGATGGATGATGGAGAGGCCTCCCAGGAATACGAGCATTCCGCCTATGGCCAGAACCTGGGATTTTAGATCGACTTTGCGCATGATAAGGCCGAAGCCCGCCCCTATCATTCCAAACGGTACCCCGTAGCGTGCGATGCCGAAGAGCCACATGAGAACTTGCTGGACAAAACGCCCAGCGATTCCAGAGGACTCCGAAAACACGCTGACGACAAGCAAAATACCGACGGTAATCATGGCGATTCCGTAGACCTCTTGCATGTGCTCTGACTGTTGCTTCGTTACTTTGGTCGCCCTTGCCACGATTCCCCCTATTTAAACGATGTTGTGACTAAGGTTATAGATCCAAGGGCAAAACAATATATTGCGAATACATACAAGCTATGCTTCCTAAGATAATCGATAAAATACTTTATTGCAAAGTAGCCGCTTACGCTCGCGGTAATGAATCCCGCAGCCAGCAAGATGCTGTCGACGTTTCTTGCTCCCATCGATAGCGCCGTCATTTCTTCGGCCGTCCCTGCTAAGATGACCGGTATCGACAAGAGAAACGAAAAGCGGGCCGCGGCTTCGCGCTCCAGGCCCCTGAACAGCCCTGCGGCAATCGTGCTGCCGGAGCGCGATATTCCCGGAAGCATCGCTAGGCCTTGTGCGAAACCGATAAATATGGCGTCACCGATTCGCATATTCTCGGCCTTCACATCCCGCCTACCTATTTTTTCGCTAACTACAAGCAAAACTCCTGTCACCAGGAGGAATATCCCAATTAAACCGGGCGATTCCAGCGTGTTCTCTAAGATTCCTTTTATCAAGACGTAGACGATGCCGACCGGAAGGGTTCCTATGATGATATACCAGGCCAGGCGCCGGTATGGGTCGTCCCCGATACGACGCTCGAAGATGCTTGCTAAAAAACCGCGAAGCAGCAGTTTGATATCGTTGCGAAAAAAAGCGAGCACCGCCACGAGCGTTCCAAAGTGGACGATGACATAATAGGGGACGTTTTGTACTTCATCGATGTTCCAACCCGCAAAAGATGGAACCAGGATGAGGTGCGCCGAGCTACTTATCGGCAGGAATTCGGTCAGGCCTTGGACCACGCCTAGAATCAATGCTTGTAATATCGTCATTGCCGCCTCTGATGTGTGGATATTGGTTAATGTTTTGCACTGGCATTACGGCACTCCCGGAATGCGCCGTCCGCTCAACTATAATAGCTCAAAAAGCACATATGAATAAGCTTCGTCTTACACCTCGACAATAATCGGCATGATCATCGGGCGCCGCTTAATATTGTCATAGATAAACGTACCTAGGACTTTGCGAACGTCGTTTTTGAGAACCGCCCAATCCGTTATATTTTCTTTCGAAGTTTTTTCCAGAGCCTTTACGACACGTTCACGAGCCTCATCGAGAAGTGCTCCCGATTCGCGGACATAGACAAATCCGCGGGTCACCAAGTCTGGGCCTGCTATCAATTTGCCCGTCTGTTTATCTATCGTCACAACGACGATTAGTATCCCGTCACTCGATAACTGCTGGCGGTCGCGCAAGACAACGTCACCGATATCGCCGACGCCAAGACCATCGACAAGAATAGCTCCGGCAGGCACTTTCTCTTTCATGCAAGCCTTACCTTTCTCATCGAACTCCACAACGTCGCCGTTTGACGCCACAAAGATATGGTCTTTCGGAATTCCCATCTCCTCCGCAATTTCCGCATGTAGCCTGAGGTGCCTGTATTCTCCGTGAATAGGGATGAAGAATTTTGGTTTTACGAGGTTCATCATCAACCTCAGCTCATCCTTCGCCCCGTGACCCGATACGTGAACACCGGATATGAAATCATAAAAGACCGATGCTCCGCACCTGAAAAGGCGGTCTATTGTCTGGGAAATCGATTTCTCGTTGCCGGGAACCGCACTCGCCGAGATGATGATGGTGTCCTCATCCGTAATATCGACCCATTTATGCTCATGGTTCGCCATTCGCGCCAGCGCCGACATCGGCTCGCCCTGGCTTCCCGTAGACATCACACAGAGCTGCTTCGGCGCGTAACGTCTCATCTCCGCCGGATGTATCATCATCTTCTTCGGGATTTTCAAGTAGCCGAGCTGTGAGGCTATCTCTATATTCTTGGTCATGCTGAGACCGGTAACCGCCAATTTCCTGTCGAACTTGTGCGCTGTGTCGATTACCTGCTGGATGCGGTGAATATGCGATGCGAAGCTCGCTACTATCACCCTGCCGGCGGCTTTTTCGAATATCTTATGGAGCGTTTCACCGACGGCTCGCTCCGACGGCGTGTATCCCGGGGTCTCGGCATTGGTGCTGTCCGACAGCAGCGCCAGCACACCCTTCGCGCAGAGCGACGATATCTTATCAAATCCTATGACGTTGCCGTCGATAGGGGTCTGGTCGAGCTTGAAATCGCCCGAGTGGATTACCAGGCCGATTGGCGTATGGATGGCGACACCGACTCCGTCGGGGATAGAGTGGGTCATCCTGAAGAACTCCAGCTTAAAACAGCCCAGCTTTATTGGATTATTCGGGTGTATTTCAATCAGCTTGGTCGAACCGAGCAGATTGTGCTCGTCAAGCTTTCCCTTGATGAGACCGAGGGTCAGACGCGTCCCGTAAATCGGCACGTTCACATCCCTTAAAAGATATGGTAGAGCGCCGGTGTGGTCCTCATGGCCATGTGTAATAAAAATACCCTTTAACTTGTCTTTGTTCTTTCGCACGTAGGTAAAGTCGGGCAGAACCAAATCGATGCCGAGCATCTCATCTTCTGGAAACATCAACCCTGCATCGATGAGCATCATGTCGGCGCCGTATTCGACGACAAACATATTCTTGCCGACCTCGCCCAGTCCACCCAGTGGGATCAGGCGAAGGCGCGGTTTGTTGTTGTTAGCCATATGGCTTTCTTCACTCCCTAAATCGAATTAACTAAAATTTATCTAAAATCAAATACCCTTCATTCTCGCACAATCTGCTTGCTTTCAGCAAGCACGGCACGGAGCAGCTGGACAACCCCGGCGCTTTGCGCTATTGGCTCATGCACAAGTCAGGGTAAAATAGCGTTGTTTGTCGCGAGTCCGCGCATTATGAAGCCGGCTCGACGAAAGGGATAAATAGCAGCTCGGTTGGCCCAAGAACTCGTTAGAGGTCCATGATTTTATCGAGACCGATGGTCACACCGGGATATTCCTGCACGGCTTTGACGGCCATTAGAACCCCCGGCATGAACGAGGTTCTGTCTATCGAGTCGTGGCGCACGGTCAATATCTGCCCGACACCGCCGAATATCACCTCTTGATGCGCTACGAAACCGGGCAGGCGAACGCTGTGGACGCGGACATGCTCATATTCGCCGCCGAGCGCGCCCGGCAGGATTTCCTCGGATTGCACTTTAGGCCCCTTTATCTTAGGTGCTATCAACTTCGCGGTCTGCATCGCCGTTCCCGAGGGGGCATCCCGTTTCTGGTCGTGGTGGAGCTCGATAATCTCGGCCCTGCTCATGTAACGCGCCGCCATCTCGGCAAACTTCATCATTAAAACCGCGCCGATTGCGAAATTCGGCGCGATTATCGCGTTTATCCCATTGTCAGCGCATAATTTCTTTATTTCGATTTTGTTGTCATCGCTCAGTCCGGTCGTGCCGACGACGATATGGACGTTGTTCTCGGCCGCCGCGCGTATGTTTTCCATCACGACGCCCGCGAAGGTAAAATCGACCATCACTTTGGCTTCTCCACCCTCCAGAGCATCCGCCAAGCTGGTTATCTCTATGTCGACCGGAGCCCGGCCTATCATCGTACCTATGTCGCTGCCGACCCCATCGACATCGACCGCACCGTATAGCTCCGTTTCATGGTCATCCAGAACCGCTTTGCAGACTTCCTTGCCCATCTTGCCGGCGGCGCCCGAGACGATGACTTTAATCATTTAAACTACCTCCGCTATCCTTGCGCACAACTCACGACAAATATATATTATATTTAATCGTGCTATTAATTCCTTCGACAACCACGTCAAGCTCTAATTATTTTAGCAGCCTTACCTCGATTAAGCCATAGTAATACAACGTTTGGGCTCCCGACTGCCTGTAGAAACAATCAACAGCGGCGGCTGCAAATCCACCCTTATCAACATGATTGCCGGAATCGATAGGCCTACTTCGGGCAGGGTCATCGTCGACGGGCAGGTCATCAACACGCTCAACGAAGGCCAGGTCGCACAGTGGCGCAACAGATAGGTATTATGAAGGCGGTGGGCGGTGTTCGGGGTCAGATCATGGGGATGTATTTCGATGATTTTCGTATCTCAAACAGGATTTTCGCGATTGAGGTCGCGATTGGCCTCTTGGTACCGGCGCTAGCGGCGCTTTACCCGATTATTTCCGGCACGCGCGTCACAGTTCGCGACTACAAATTCTCTGTCACCGGTGTTTTTATATGGCTCGCCATCATCATTTTAATTTCGACGCTCGCAAGCCTGCTGCCCGCGTATAAAGCGGCGCGGTTGAGCGTACGTGAAATTCTCAGCTATGAATGATTCTGCTTAGAGAAAACCCGTCCCGACCACAGGATCATCCAAGGCAAAACCTATATCAAGGGCCACCTTAAGAAATAAAATCGCGGGGTGCGCCTAATGGTCTATCTGATGGATCGGCGAAACAACTAACCCACGAGCAGAGGCCTTAAGACCATATCCGCCCGGACCAGGTCGTCGCTGTGAATATAGAGATCGACCGGCCGAAATTCCGCGAGTTCCAGATAGTCGGCGATTACTTCAGCATCCTTCGCAGAAACCACCCTGAATTGCACCTCCGCACTTTCAAGAATCTTCATGATGGCCTGTGCGTCTGCTAAGGTATAAGATGTGTGTAGCTTTACGTTCTCGACTGTCATGATAAACCCCTCCAGCTATTTGCTAGTCCGATGCCTTGAATAAGTGCGGACGCGAGTCTTAAGCCTCTTGAACCACCTGTGCTTACCGTGGCATACGCAGATATTAGCTAAGAGTCTACGATAATACCGGGCGCTAGTCTGTCAACCAAAGTCCTAATTTTGGCGGTATTTTGCCTAATAAGGGCTCAATTCATCAATAATCGCAATTCTAACTGTCTCTGGGGCTTAGAGTTTGGTGGGCAACGACTGCAGCATCGCTTCAGAGCGGGAGGAGACTCCGAGCTTCCTATAGACGCTATAAAGATGATTTTTGACGGTCTTCTCCGATAGATATAGGGTCGCCGCAATCTCAGCATTGGTCATGCCTTGATGCAAAAGCGCGAGAACCTCGGATTCGCGGGGTGTGAGGCCTTGTTGTCGTTCGGCGGCAGCCAGCAACATATGAGTCTCATCAACGTATGTTCGCAGCTGGGCCGTGGACGCCTTGACGCTTTCGAGTTTCTTCATGACACACGCCGGATATCCAAAAAACAGAACCACCAAAAAGAAAGCGATATAGTTTGAGAACAGCGAGTCTATCTGTTTGTCGTGGACAACGTTGTCAAGCAGCCCTTCGTTGACAAAGAGTCCTAAGGTATAATAAGCGCTGAAAACCACGGTTGCCAAAACGCTTTTTCGCATGCTCACAAAAAACGGAAAAACCATCAGACAGGTATAAGCATACATATAATAGGAGCTCTTCCAAGCGCCGCCCGTAACGGCAATAAGTGCCCCCGCGATAAGAAGGTCGACATGGAGCAAGAGGGGACGCTCTCTGACAAGCTCGGTTACAGTGCCCCAAAACATCGTCAAAATAAACACATACGCTATCAACGCTAGAAATGCCGCCGGCGGGCCTATGTCGAGTCCAAGCACTAGAAGTACCGCAACGTGTAGCAGCGCAGCCCAGCGCAGAACCAAAAGATATACCAAGTTGTTTCTAACGTCAAATAGCTTCTGCTCCATGCATTACCAGCTTTAATATCGCGTCATCCCTTGAGACGACACCCAGTTTCCTATAGGAACGGCTTAAATGAGTCTTAATAGTATTTGTAGATATCTTGAGATCGCCGGCGATATCTTCAATCTTCTTCCCGTCGAGCGCGTGTAATAGCACCTCTTGCTCGCGTGGAGAAAGGTCGCCGGCTCCAAGTAATCCACGGAACCGCTCGGTCGCCGATTTAAGCTCGGTTCCAACCTCGACCATACTGGTATTCGCGATATCAAGCGCCCTGAGCAAGCCCGATAGATATGCGAACGATAAAGCGGTCAAGTAATAAAAGGTTATATCGGTAATGAGATGTTCCCCGAGATCGACAACGCTGGATATCGTGTAACCGGCGCTATTTACGACCCAAATCAAAATAACGCTTTGGACAGAGGCAAGGATAAGCGCACCGCGGTAAGCAAAAATAAACGATCCTATCATCATGGTGCCAAAGACGTACAGATAATATGGGCTCGCGAAGCCACCCGAACTCGACAGCACGTAGCAACTGAAAGCGAAATCGATAGATAGCAGGTAGGGGCGCGACTGTAGCAGAGGCAAGATGTTCGCGCGAAATCTCATCACAAACGCGTTATATAATAACGCGACAGCCAACGGCACCAGCGCCTTGACTGTAATACCGGAAATGGTTAAAACCGCGACCAGCGCGAGTGTCGCTATCCGGTACCAGAAAAGAAATGAGGTTATCTTCTCTCTAACTTCGTGAGAGGCATTCTCGCTCGATATCATAGGTTTGTTTGAGTTGAGTTATGAACCGGATAGTCTTACCCTCTATGGTATCAAGCGCTGAGCCCGCTATCAAGAGCGTTTCCTATGTTTAACCGCATAATCAAGAGCACGCTGATTGCAGTGTTGTTATACCCAGGCTAGGATGCTATGACCTCCGAAGCATAACACTCGAGCGCGCTGAAACGAGCTTTGTCACGGGATTCGATATAGATACGGACCAGGGGCTCGGTCCCCGACGGACGAGCTAGCAACCAGTCTCCGCTCGCTAAAACCAGCTTGATTCCGTCTAACGTGCGCACCT
>JASEGT010000109.1 GCA_030018005.1 Actinomycetota bacterium | reverse complement strand
GGCTCAATGCCCTCGACCGCTCCGGCAACCTCAACCTCCGCCTTGGACGAGGATATGGCGAGCAGCGTCGAATCCGGGTCGGTCACCAGTTCAACATCGGCGGGTATCGCGATATCCCGCGCGTGCAGCGTGTCACCAACTTCCAACGTGCTCAAGTCTACTACAAGGTTGCCCGGCATATCCGTAGGTAAACCTTGAAGCTCTACTTCCCAGAGCTGCTGCTCGAGCATCCCACCAGCTTTTAGACCAGGCGCATCTCCGACGACCGATATCGGTACCAGCGCGTTTATCTTCTCATCCATCGCTATCTTCTGGAAATCGATATTAAAGTACTCGCTCCTCAAGGGATTCTTCTGGATCTCCTTGATGATCGCGCTCGGGTGGCTGCGCATACCTGCGATTTTGAGCTTGACGATAACGTTTGTTCCTGATTTCGAGTGCACTATCGAGCTGAAGTCACGGCCATCGACTGTGAGTGTCTCCGACTCACCATCGCTGTATAAGACCGCCGGCACCCTTCCTTCGCGTCGAAGCTTTTTGCTCGACTCTTTACCTACCACGTCACGCTTTTCTGCCTTAAGTTCGGCTGTTTCCATTTCATCACTCCTGTGCTTTCGCCATGCTGCCGGCCTGTCAACTCCTTAGCGCGTGCTCACAAGCCCAACTGCAACATGCCATATAATCATCACTTACCATCGGTTACGAACCACTCTTCGTTTCTACGCTTGGTTTTGCCCGTCGAAAAGCTCGCTTACCGACCTATCCTCGTATACATTTCTAATCGCCTCAGCAAAAAGCTGTGCGATGGAGACGACCTTTATCTTAGGTATGAGCTTATTCTCCGCTATCGGGAGCGTGTTCAAGACGACCAGCTCTTTTATCGGCGACTTAGCTATCCTGTCGATTGCGGGACCGGACAGTACCGGGTGTGTCGCCGCCGCGTATACCTCTTTTGCGCCGTGCTCTATAAGTGCCTGGGCTCCGCTGACCAGCGTACCCGCAGTATCTACCATATCGTCGACTATCAAACACGGTCTTCCTTCGACCTCACCTATAACATTCGATATCTCGGCGACATTATGCGCCGGGCGGCTCTTGTGAAGAATCGCCAGCGTCGCCCCTATTCTGTCAGAAAACTTCTTAGCCATTTTTACCCTACCGACATCGGGCGAAACAATCACTAGATTCTCGAGGTTCTTCTCCTTGAAATAGCCGACCAGAAGTGGAAGGCCCGTCAGGTGGTCGACAGGGACGTTAAAGAAGCCCTGTATCTGCCCGGCATGCAGGTCTACCGTTATGAGTCTGTTGATGCCGGCAGTCATCAAAATGTCGGCGACAAGCTTCGCTGTGATAGGCTCTCGCGCGGCCGCTTTCTTGTCCTGCCTGGCGTAGCCGTAAAAAGGAACAACCGCAGAAATCCGGTGCGCGGAGGCTCGTTTGAGCGCATCGACCATGATAAGAAGTTCGATCAGATAGTCGTTTATGGGCTCACACAATGTTTGAACGGCAAAGACCTCCGCGCCCCGCACACTTTCGAGATATCGGACGTAGATTTCGCCGCTGCTGAAGGTCGCCAACTCTACTTTGCCTAAGTGTATCCCGAGATGCCCTGCGATCTCGTGGGCGAGCGCCGGTATGGACCGGCCGCTGAACATCATCAACCGTTTGCTTTCTTCGCTTGCCATTATCTCCTCATGCTTTACTAGTCTTGCCGTCTTGCTTTTTTCTTCGCTTCTTTGCCCAGTTGCCGATTGTCCGCTGCTCCGAGCGCTCAATCGCCAAGCTATCCGCGGGCACGTCCTTCGAAATGACCGAGCCTGCACCCGTAAACGACCCCTTGCCTACTTTGACGGGGGCTACGAGCATAGTGTCGCTTCCGACGAAAGCGCCATCTTCAACGACGGTCCTATATTTTTCGAAGCCATCATAATTACAGGTTATGGTTCCTGCACCTATATTAACATAATCGCCGATTTGTGCATCCCCGATATAACTGAGATGCGGCACTTTGCTGTCGATGCCTAGCTCGCTGTTTTTTATCTCGACAAAACCACCGACCTTAGCCCCCGTCTTGACATGCGTTCCCGGCCGAATATGAGCGAACGGGCCGATAGTCGCGTCGTCTTCGATAATGCTCTGGAGCACGATGGAATTGTCTATCGTAGTGTTATCTCCGATCTTGCATCCCTTCAGCCGCGAGGATGGACCCACAACACACCCCTCACCGATAGTTGTCTCAGCGTCTATAAAGGTCATCGGGTAAACAACGGTGTCGACGCCGATTTGGGCGCCGGGTGTTATGAAAGTCAGTGCGGATTCGATGATGGTCACGCCGCGCAGCATATAGCCCTCGTTGACTCTGCGCCGCATGACATTGTCGGCAAAGGCGAGCTGGACGCGCGAATTGACGCCGGCGATTTCATCGGCGTCGGCGGCTATGCTCGCCGTCACTTTCTCACCTTGTTCCCGCAGAATTTTGATTACGTCGGTCAGATAATACTCTCGCTGCTCGTTATCGGCGCCTACTTGCCCCAACGCTGCATATAGCTTCTCCGCGTCGAAACAGTAAATTCCGGAGTTGGTCTCGTCTATCAACCTCTCATCGTCGGTCGCATCTTTCTCCTCTACTATCGCTGCGACCGAGCCGTCTTCTGCGCGGACTATCCTGCCATATCCGTGCGGATCGCGCAAGCGCGCGCTAAGGATGCTGGCCGACGCCCCGGATGCGTGGTGCGTATCGAGCAGAGAGCACAAGGTTTCGGCTGTGATAAGGGGGGTGTCCCCGCTGAGAATCACTATGGTTCCCACGAATCCGGCCAGGCTGTCACGCGCCGCTAGTACCGCGTGCCCCGTTCCGAGTTGCTCTTCCTGAAGCGCAAAATCGACGTCCTGGACTGCTTCTTTTACTTGCTCGGCTTTATGCCCGACAACCACAACCACTTTTTTGGGGTGTAGCGCCTCGGCAGCCACCAGAACGAAATGGAGCATCGGCCTCCCGCATATAGCATGAAGCGCCTTCGGCATCGATGATTTCATGCGGGTTCCCTCACCCGCAGCTAAGACAATTACAGCAACGTTCATATTTTAGCTTTGGCTGTAAATCCCGCTTCCCTCAGAGGAAGGAGAACGCCGCCCCCTTTCATTCAACGACAACCGCTCGACCAATCCGCTTATAGGAACCTTCAAATACACCACTCCTAGC
>JASEGT010000108.1 GCA_030018005.1 Actinomycetota bacterium | reverse complement strand
TTTCCCTGTTGAAACCGGGCGGGAGACTCGTCATTCTCGAATACGTCGTGCCGTCCGGCGGTCTTACTTCAAAGCTCTCTTCTGTATATTTCTTCCACGTCCTCCCGTTAGTAGCGGCACTCGCGTCAAAACATAAGAAGCTGTTCACGCTCCTCACCCAAGCGACAAGAGCGCGTGGCTGCGAAGAAGACCTCGAGCTAATGCTATTGACCGCCGGCCTGAGCATCACCGAGGTCCGGCGCTTCGGCTTTGGGCTTGCCTATGGTGTAGTCTCGATGCGCGGCCCTATCAATCGGTTCGACGCTATTGCGTAGGGCTGCGCCTCGCAAGGCGCGGCAAAGAGTTACTCTCCGGTGCCCTTAAAGCCCTTGAAGGTGTAGTAGAACAAACTGATGTTAACCAAAGTGACAAGCGCCAGCCCGAAAAAGAGATTGCTGTAAATAAACGCCGCCGGCTTTAGCGCGAGCGGATTGATTGCCGTAGCGCTTGAGGATAAATCCAAAAACTTACTGAGTATAGCGACGCTCAAAGCGCCTGCCATGAAGTTCATGAGGTTGTAGATACCCATGCCGACGCCCGCCTGCTCGTGTGGGAGTGTAGTTGAGACGACCTTGGCAAGGGCTGCTTGTATAAACGCAAATCCTGTGTTGCCCACTATCAAAGAGAGCGCGATAATGTAAATACTCGAGCCCGCAAAGGTGGATAGCGCTATAAACCCCAGCAACAACAGGGCCAACGCCATATATACAACCGAAACACTGCCTTTTCTGTCGGCGAGCTTACCACCGTGGCGGCCCATAATGGCGGCGCTCATAGCGCCGGGAAACATGACCATCCCGATGATGGCCGTGTTGAGTTGATTTGCGTTGCTGAGCATGAGCGGCACCAGAAACATGATTCCGAAGGCCGTGCCCATCGCTAGAAATCCGCTGACGAGCGCGTTACGATAATAGCGGTTAGCGAGCAACGCGGGCTGTATGAAAGGATTGCGAGCCCGGTTGATCCGTATCAAGAAGAACCCAAACGATACTATCGACGCGGCCACCAGCAGTGGTGAGTATTTGGTTATTAGGAGCAAAAGGGCGGCCACGGCGACCGCCAGTGTAACTGCACCGATGAAATCGAACGAACCCTCCTTCTTCGGCTCGTCCGCCAGCCATAAGCGAAAGAACGGGAGCGTGATGGACATCCCGAGCGAGACCAAAAAGAGATAGCGCCAATGCCATAAGCCCGTAACCAGACCGCCCGTCAGAGGGCCAATGCCGGCTCCGAATGCTATGCTCGAAGCTGCTATCCCTAAGACCCGCCCCCGCTCGCTGAACGGAAAATAGCGTATCGGGATGAGCATCGCGAGGGCGGGTATTGCTGAAGCGCCGAGCGACTGCACAAACCTGCCCGCGATCAGCATCGCAAACCCGTTCGTGAATAAACCGATGAGCGACCCGATTGCAAAGAGCGAGACCCCGACTGTTATAAGTCTGCGCAACGAGTATATATCGGCCAGCTTTCCGTAGGTCATCGAGCCGAGGGCGAAGATGATAGCGTATCCGGTGATGACCCAGCCTGCTTGTGAAGGCAAGAGGGCGAATTGGCGCGCGATGTCCGGGAGAGCGACTACAAACATCGAGCCGTTCATCACCGAAAAGAAGAGCGCTACGCTGAGTACGGCGACCAGCTTCATCCGCACGCTTTCGTCTATTCTCGTTTGTTGTGCGTCTTTTTGCTGCTGCAACCCTCGGTCAACTCCCCTCTTTTCACGCAGATTCAGCGTAAGACCTACTTAAAGCAATAGCTGTAAGTTTACTGCGGCGGTGGGCTTTTGAAAAGCGAATAGCGGCCCCTGCGGCCAAGAAATCCGAGGTCCTCCAGCGCTACCGATTAAGACAAAGATATTAGCTCATGGCTGTAATAGGCCTGGGGCATACGAATAATCTTGCAATATTTACCATTTCGTTTTACAATAAGCGCTAGGTGATTATGCAAAACGATGATTTCGAAGAAGAACAACAATCCCAGCCTAAATCTTCCAACCTAAGTAGAACACGGCAAAAACAAATACAACGGGAACTCGTTAAGCGGTATGGCGCTAGGACGCTGAAGCTGGCGTGGTTCCTTATTCCCCTGGTAATCCTTGCGGCGGCCTATCTTAAATCGGAGCCCGCGCAGACCGTGGCCGATAAACCCAGGAGTGCATCGGCTGTGACGACCGAAGCGCCGGTCAAAAAGGTCGCTATTACTACCACGACCACCCTCGCCGCCATAACATCTACAACTATAGGCCAGACGGTCGTCGAAAAAGAGGCCACCGAGACCATATTCTTCCTCGGCCTTGGAAACACATCGTTCGGCGGACAAGTCGCCGAAATGATAGAAGACAAAGGCATAGAGGAGCCCTTCTCCGATATCTCGACAGTTCTAAAGAACGGCGATGTCGTCTTGGGAAATCTGGAATCCGCGCTCGCACCGGGAACCAGCCCGTCAGAAGATAAGAGCTACTATATGCGAGGCACGCCGGAAGCGGCCAAGGGGATGAAGGCGGCGGGCATAAACCTAGTTTCGCTCGCAAATGACCGCATAATGTATTTCGGCGATAACGGCCTGCGAAGCACGGTAAACGCACTCAACCAAGCCGGAATAGCAAGCGCCGGCGCCGGCAACAATTCGCAGGAAGCCTACACCAGCAAGATAATAAACGTTAAGGGCAAAAAAGTTGCGCTTCTGGCTTTTTCCGACGTAACCGCCGATGGTGAACTCGCAACGAGCGATCAAGCCGGAACGGCCTGCTTCCCGGAGCGCAATGAGATAAGCGCCATCATCCGTGAGGCCGCCAAGGAAAGCGACTACCTCATTATCTCTTGTCACTGGGGCGAGGAATTCGGAGACGCCATCGGTGAGCACCAACGAAGGTTCGCCCGCAGAGCTATAGACGCGGGCGCCGATATAGTCATGGGACACCATCCGCACGCAATGCACGGCATCGAACTCTACAACGGAAAGTTAATCGCGTACAGCATGGGTGATTTCATCTTCGCCCCCGGGACCATCGACTATAACGAGACCTTTATCCTTAAGCTCTCGCTCGCAAAGGGTATGATAGTCGGCGCCGAAGTCGTTCCCGTCGTCATCGACTACAACGGCAAGCCGAGCATCGCCGCCGGCTGCGCCGCGACATCCATCCTCAAAAAACTGCGCGACATGTCCGAACCCTATGGAACAGTCGTCAACATCCTCGGCGACACCGCCCAAGTCCACTGACGCGAACAATAGA
>JASEGT010000107.1 GCA_030018005.1 Actinomycetota bacterium | reverse complement strand
TGGTTTTAGAGCAAAGGAGAAGGATGGATATGTTAGTCATCAGGAAAACGAAGAATCTCATGGTCGACGTTGACAAGTATCCGCATATTCCTAGTGATATATCGCTAAAGCAAGCGATAGAAATAGTCAAAGAGTCGATGCTGGAAGGGCAATTCTGTTTTCAACCGATGATAGCGCTGGTAATGGATAATAATCGTCTGGCCGGAACATTGAGGCTGCGCGATATATTACAGGGACTAGAGCCGAATTTTATGAAAACGGCTACGAGCGCACAGGGTTTTTCGGGAGACACTCTTGAGCTGGCGGTAATCTGGGATGCTCTGTTTGACACGGAGTCGAAAGAGCTTGTGGAAAAACCGGTCAGGGAAGTTATGCGGCCGGTCAAGGTGTACGTCGAGCCCGAAGACCCTATCGTGAAAGCGGCCTACCTTATGATCCATCATGACCTCATGATATTGCCGGTAATCGAAAACAAGAAGAAACTCGTCGGCCTTGTAAGGATGGTAGAAGTCTTCAGTGAGCTGTCCGATAGCGTATTGAAGAAAGAAGATTTCATGGAGAACATCCTTGAGCTTAGGAGGTTGGTTTAATACTTACGCGGGTATATCCGCTTCAATAATCGTCCCAGATCCCGGTCTGGATGTAACGTTGAGCTTACCTCCCACCAGGCGCGCGCGCGTCATCATCCCGTCGACGCCGAGCTTGCCCAGGCGGGAGAGGTCGCCGGTGCTCTCGGGTAGCTCAAATCCTTTGCCATTGTCCTCCACCTTTATAACCGTGTGGGAATCCTCAAACTCGAGAGAGACCCATACTTTGGTTGCGTCCGCATGCTTGATGACATTGCGCAACGCTTCCTGGACGATACGGAAGACGGTTACCTCTATCTCCGGTGAGAATCGGCGCCGCTCGCCTGAGACCTTGAGGCTCGCAATGATTTTATGCTCTGTTCTTATCTGCTCGACGAGCCAGTCTATCGCCGGCAAGATACCGAGATCGTCGAGGATGGACGGGCGAAGGTCGCGGCTGAGCGCGCGTATCTCCTGCAAGGAGTCTTTAAGGCGCTCGTGGAAGCTCCAGAGGAGGCGTAGCCGGGGCATCGGCAGGAACTCGTCGGTCTGGCAGAAGTTCTCGAGCTGGTGGAGGACGCCGATAAGGTTTTGCGCCGCGCTATCGTGAAGGTCGCGTGAGATGCGCTGCCGCTCCTCTTCGTGCGCTTTCGTTATTTGCTCTAAGTAAAACTGCTGGTTCTCCTCCATTCTTACCTGATCGGTGATGTCGCGGGCTATGCACTGGAGGCCGTCCGGCGTGCCGTTCGTCTTCGTCAAATTGGTCGTCATCATAAGGACCGCGGTGCGGCCGTCGTTCCTGATGATCTTTTGCGTATAGGGCTGCTTCGTTTCTTCGCCACGCAGGAGTTTTTCTTGCGTTTCGCTTGAGACGACGCGGTCATCCTCGGAGAGAAGAAGTCTGACGTCCAAACCTACAAGCTCACCTAGGGTGCGTCCGAACAAATCCGCCGCCGCTTCGTTTGCCCGGATGATGTTTCCTGAGAGGCTCTGCACCCAGATGGCATCGAGCGCATTCTCAAAAAGCCTGCGGTAGCGCTTCTCCGAGCGACTTAGCTTCTCTGTGGCGACCTCATGTTCATTGTACAGATAGGAGTTTTCGATGGCGATGCCGATGAGGTTTCCGATAGCGGTAAGCAGTTCGACTTCCGACTGTGTGAACCGGCGCGGTTTTCGCGTTGCCGCGCAAATCGTTCCTATTATCTTGCCCCTGGTCTTAAGGGGGACGCTCAACTGCGTGCGGAGCCGCTCTTTCTTGGCCTCGGGCTTGGTAAACTCGGTATCGGTGAGCGTGTCCTCGATGATCAAGGGCTGCCCCGTTTTCGCTACACGGCCGCAGAAGCCGTCACCGAGGCGCATGTGGTCTACCGCTTCCGCGTATTTCTGATTTACGCCCTCAAAGGCGGCGATGCGCAATTCTTTCGCCGTTTCATCGAGGGTAAAGAGGAGAACGACCTCGACAAACATGATTTCTTTGACCATATTAATGGCTGTATCTATGACCTGCTCGATATCGAGAGATTCGTTGAGTGTTGCCGAGAACGAAGTAAGGGCCGCGAGCCGGTGTTCTTGCTCAATCGAGCTGCGCACTTTCTGATGGAGCTTCTCGTGGGCGACATCGAGGCGCTCGACGGCAAGCTTCAGCTTGTCCCGCTGGTTCAAGTGGTAGTTGACGAAGAGTATCCCGGCCGATGCGATAGTCGCCGCCCCGGTCATCTGCACCGCAAATCCTATAAAGCCGGGTTGCGTCATGTAGAACTCGGGCGCTACTATGGCGAGGGATGCGGCCAGTGTTGTAAACCCGCCGCGCAGGCGAAAGATGACCGTTGCGTAGATGACGGGGATGATAAAGAAGGAGCGCTCGAAGGTGTCGCGAAAGAGTGCAGACGAGAAACCCAGTATTGAAAGGCTAGGGGCGAGGTGCTCCGACGCGCTATAGGCTGCCAGAACCAATACTGCGACCACCACGAGCCAGAAGTGGCGGCTGCGATAGAATCGGCCTCCGGGTATCGTTGCCTCGCTGTTTAGTTCATCCATTATAGACCTCATCGATAATGTACTTAGTCGAGGCCGACCCAGCCGCGCTTGAGCGCGATGATGACCGCCTCGGTTCGTGAGTTGACGTTGAGCTTGTTGAAGATATGACTTATGTGTGACTCGATGGTTCGTATGCTCAAGCAGAGGTCGTCTGCTATCTCCTTGTTGCCTTTACCCCGGGACGCCAGGCGCAGCACATCCATCTCACGGTCGGTGAGGGTCTCGGGTGCGCGCAAGTCGGGGTTTCTACCCGAGTTTCTGAAGCGCTGGGTTATCTTGCGGGCGATAGCGGGATGGAGGACGGAATCGCCCCTGTAAACAGCATGGATGCCATCGATGAGTTCCTGTGCGCAGATATCCTTGAGCAGGTATCCGGTGGCTCCCGCTTCGAGAAGCGCAAAGACATACTGGTCGAAATCGTAAGCGCTAAGAATCAGCACCGCTACCGATGGGTTATCCAATTTAATTTGCCTGGTCGCGTCGATGCCGTTGATAGTCGGCATCGCGACGTCGGCTATGATGACATCCGGCTTTAAATCGCTCGCCAAATCTATCAGCTGGCGACCGTCCGCAGCTTCTCCGATGACTTCGAGGTCAGGTTCCTTGTCCAGGAACTGGCGAATGCTCTCCCGTACAAACGCGTGGTCATCGGCGAGTAATACCCGAATCTTGCCCATTGCGATCCCCTTATCCCATTGTTCAGGTCTTCTGTGGGGCATTTTATAGTTTTTTGTTTTTGCCGGGGCACACGGCTGGGGTCATGTTGTGAAGTGCTACGTTGCGACGGTGTTTCCAGTAGACTTTAAAAGACCGATGCGAAAAAGCGCGACACTCCCAAACCTACTTAAAAGTAAGTAGCTATTG
>JASEGT010000106.1 GCA_030018005.1 Actinomycetota bacterium | reverse complement strand
CCTTTTACAAAAGGAGGCACACTCGGAACTTTCGTAAAACGCTGGTAACCGATTATCTCTTGAACTTTGAGTACCTCTACCCCATACTCTTCTTCTCCGAGAGTAAAGGTCACAAATTGGTCACCTGCTCCATTAGAGATGGCCTGGTTTATACCTTTGAGCTTATCCATTCTAACCATCTCCCTGTTAAAATTCCTCGAATTCCTCTTCTGTCTCGATATCCAGGTCTTCTGCTCCCGCAGCTTTTGCTTGCACTTTCGCGGGCTCCCTTTGCAGAGCTTTATTTATAAGTGTCAGTCTCGGCTTTCTCTCTCTAGGAGTTCTCTCTTCTCTCTTAAGGATGCCATCGTTTGTCACATTAAAGAACGACATGGACTTCTGAAGCTCCTCAGCCTCTAAAGCAAGCGATTGGGAGGCCGCAGCAGCCTCTTCGACCAATGCCGCATTTTGCTGTACCACATCATCCATCATGGTCACGGCCTTATTTACCTGGTCGATACCGGTAGCCTGCTCTTGTGAAGCCGACGATATCTCGGAAACCGTCTCAGCGACCTTGTGGATAGAGTCAATGATTGATTTCAAGGTCTTGCCGGACTCTTCGACTAGCTTATTGCCCTTGTCGACCTTGCCGACGCTATCTTTGATGAGTTCTTGAATCTCTTTCGCGGCCTCGGCGCTTCGCTGTGCCAGGTTGCGCACTTCGCCCGCTACTACCGCAAAGCCCTTTCCTTGTTCTCCAGCCCGTGCCGCTTCAACCGCCGCGTTTAGCGCAAGAAGGTTGGTTTGGAACGCTATCTCGTTTACGACATCGATTATATCTGCAATCTTCTTGCTTGCATCGCTTACCTCGCCCATTGAGGCAACCGTCTCTTCCACGACCCGACCACCGTTTTGCGCCAGGTCTGATGCGTCTTTCGCGAGCATATTCGCGTTACGCGCGTTTTCGGCGTTCTGCTTAATAGTTGAGGCCATCTCCTCAATGGTGGCGGCAGTCTCCTCAAGCGCTGAGGCTTGTTCCTGCGTCCTTTGCGAGAGTTCCTGGTTTCCAGCCGAGATCTGATCCGCGGCGTTGGCAACGCTTTCCGACGAGACCACAACATCCCCGACCAGCTTAGAGAGGTCGTTTATCATTCTGTTCAGCTCGTGAGCCATCTCGCCGAGTTCATCGCTTCTGTTGAATTCGACTTTTTTGGTGAGGTCGCCTCTGGCAACGTTCTTAACGGCGGTCACCATCCGCTGAATAGCTGTCACGATATCTCTCGACAAGAAGAACGCGATACCGACACCCAGCAATATCCCAAACAATGTTGTCAAGAGAACGAGTGTTCTCTGTGCGCTTTCGCTCGATGCAGCCTCTACCTTGCGTTTTTCAATCACATCTCTCGCGTTGTCGACAAGCTCGGAATAGATTCCATCGAGTTTCGTAATAACCGGGGTCGTGTTCTCTTGATAAAACTTCATTGCGTTTGCCTTATGGCCCGCATTCATCTCTTCAATGACCGAAGCACCGCCCTCGTGTAGATGCCTGTGCGGCTCCTCAAGAGATTTCATGAGGCGTACCGTCTCCGGATCTTCGTTCTTGAATTCCTCTGACTCCACGTAGCCGTAATACCACTTTCCAAACCCACACTCGCGCGGGTTGAGCGTTTTGCTAAACTCGGCACCAACGAAAATATGGTTCGAAAGCGCGTTGAGCCAATCAGCGTGCTGCTTTTGGAAAGTTTTCATTTGGCTCTCAAAATCGCCTTGCTCGATTACAACCTTGTTTGCTTCGGAAAGTCGTGAACTCGTCACGTTAATAATTACGCTTGTGATAACAAGGAGCGCGATCATTGCTCCAAATGCAAGATACAATTTGTTCCTAATGTTCATTTTTAACATTCACCCTGTCTCCTTTTAATCGGTCCCCCGACCGATGCGCCTGTCATCTCTCTACTGAGCGCAAACGACTCGTATCACGGTATTCGCTCATAAGTACAGGCATTGCTTGGAATTTTCATATTGCATATGTTGCAGTAAACCCTTGAGCGTTTTATAGTCCACGCCCAAGCTTTGATGCCTCTGGCAATAAGCCTGAAAAAATAATCGCCCCCCTATATAAACACCTCCGTTGTCTGTATTCTTAACATGAGTTTTAGCTATTCATATGGTCTATCATCGTGCGAATACGCCTATGCGGCTTCTCCTTCCAAACCTGAAACCTGGATGGATTTAAAAGACTTAAAGGCCATCCTCTCAAGGCCGTGTATGTCAAGAATCAATGAGACCGAACCGTCGCCCAAGATGGTCGCACCCGCCGTTCCTTCGACTTGGCGAAAATTCTTCTCGAGGCTTTTAATGACCGCCTGCTGCTGGCCGACGACATCGTCAACCAGAATGCCGAATCTGCGCCGGCTGCTTTCGACGATAACTACAAGTGCCTCCGATGGATTTGTTTTGTCGGTTTCAATATCGAAAACATTATACAGGCGTACGAGTGGTAGGTATTCGCCACGAGCATCAATGACTTCGCCCGTACCCTCTACTGTTTTAACAGCTTCCCTGTTCGGGCGAATCGACTCGACTATTGCCATGAGCGGGATGATAAACGCTTCATCTCCGACCTTGACGTTCATGCCGTCTATAATCGCGAGTGTCAGCGGAAGCTTTATCCTGAACGTCGTCCCTTTACCAATCTCGGAAATCACTTCGATGCCGCCCTTAAGGTCGTCAATATTGCGTTTGACCACATCGAGGCCGACGCCCCGGCCGGAGACTTCGGTCACTTCTTTCGCTGTAGAGAAACCCGGCATAAACATGAGCTGGTAAATCTCTCGTTCGTCGAGATTATCACCCTGGTTGATAAAACCTTTCTCAATCGCTTTATCTACAATCGCATTAGAATCAATGCCATGCCCATCGTCAAGCACCTCGATTATGATATTGCCTTCCTGCTGATACGCCGAAAGCTTGACGACCGCCTCCTCCGGCTTGCCCGCTTTGCGCCGGTTGCCGGGTGATTCCACTCCATGATCGACCGAATTGCGAATCAGGTGTTTCAACGGATCGCTCAGCTGCTCGACAACGTTTTTGTCAAGCTCCGTCTCTGTTCCAGATAGTAATAGCCGGACATGCTTTCCTTCTGCGTTCGCAAGATCTCTAACAACACGGTGAAAACGAGAGAAGAGTCCCTCGACGGGTATCATACGTACCCGCATTACTTGTTCCTGCAGATCCCCGCTGATCCTCTGAAGCATATCCAAGGCGTCTTGGGTCGTTCGTTTCCCCTCTCGGTTTTCATAAAAGCCTTGCTGGACGGTCCTTGCGACCGCGATGACCATTTCGCCGACAAGGTTTACAAGTTTGTCTAATTTATCGGTATCGACACGGATAGTAGTCGCTTTTTGAACCTCACGACTCTTTAATTGCTTATCAAGCGCGCTTTTTACATCTTCCTCGGCGACCTTACCGCTTTTTACAAGAAGCTCACCGATCCTTGTTTGTGAAGACAGCGCCTCTTCGATATCGCATGATACA
>JASEGT010000105.1 GCA_030018005.1 Actinomycetota bacterium | reverse complement strand
CCCTCCGCAAACTCATATTCTTCGCGCACATCTATGATTTGAAGATTCTTGTCAGAATCGATCAGCTCTTTCGCTTTAGCCGCGTCAACGTTTTGATAAGCAGCCTGCTGTTGAGCCTGCGGCACCGTCTGCCCGTGCTGCGGCGCACTTGGATTTTGTGATACACCTTGGTCGGGCACTACAGTCTGACCGGAAGAACAACCAACAACATAAGCCAATGAAACGATGATAGCAGCTAAAACAATATACTTTCTCAAACTGGACAACTCGTCGACCTCCTGGTTTAATCGGTTGCTAATATGCCCTACCCGGTATAGGCAGCTAAATATACTGCTTAGGATTATACCATAGCTTCCGCGTTTCGCTCCTATTATTTTGCCGCTTGAAAAACTGATACGTTTTGCTGTAAAGTATCAGTTAGAGAAATGTTAGATTCTCGTGAAAGGAAGTTTTTTTGTGGAGATGAAAAGGATATTGCCCGTAGCCATTATAGCCTTAGCCCTTCTCAGCTTGCTCGCATATGCGATGTGGATCAAGCCGGGCACGGAGACGTCGCTTCCCGGGTCGGTTGGCCAAATCAACACGACCCAGCAGAACCAAGGACAAGCGCCGCAAGCCGCGCCGCAAGCCGCGCCGCAAGCCGCGCCCGCACCCATACCCAACGAGGTTGTCAGCTCAAGCGAACCCGCAACGGTGGTCCCGGACGGCACCGACCTGAAGCAATACTGCGAAAAATACTACTCAGCCTGGAAAGCGGCGGACTGGCAGACAGCTTATGATCTGCAACCGCTTAGTAAAAAAGAAAAGTCTGACGTTAATGGCACTGCACAGCAGCTACAAGGTTACGGAATGGTCGGCTATACAATCGGAGAGCCGCAAATCGATAAAAATATAGCGGTCATGGGTGTCAACCTAGACTTGGGGCAAAACGGTATCTGGAAAACCAACTGGACCTTTGTCAAAAACGACAAGGGACAATGGACGGTTCAAGACTCAGTTACAGGAATGGTTCAATAGCTATAAACCAACGCTCAGAAGTTAAGCCGGGCACAAGTGCCCGGCTTTTTTATACTTCGAAACTCGACAAACCTCGCCGATGCCGGCTGAGCGAGACAGGTAGATGCCAGGGTAATGCTCAAGCTACTTCGAAGCCCGTGCAACCGTTTCTCACGCAATCGCGCCCTTCATCCGAGGCTTTCTTGCACACCTCAACACTGCAGGTATCCCTTCTCTGGGGAGACTGAGGAAGCTCACCCCTCTCGAAGAGGGCGATAAACACATCGGCGACGAGTGGATCGAACTGGCTGCCAGACCCCTTCCTGATCTCGACGATGGCCTGTTCGCGCGGCAGGGGGGCACGATACGGCCTTTCTGAGATCATCGCCTGGTATGCGTCTGCCACGGCTAGTATTCTGGCTTGAATAAGGATGCCCTCGCCGCTTATGCCATAAGGGTATCCCGAACCATCATAGCGCTCGTGGTGCTGGAGGACGATGTTGGCGAGGTCTTCGAAATCGGCGAGCGGTTTCAATATTTGATATCCCTTCAACGGGTGGAGTTTAATCTCGGCATACTCATCACGGTTCAAACAGGCCGCCTTATATAGAATCTTGCTCGATATGCCGATTTTGCCTACGTCATGGAGTAAGCCTGCCGCATGCACCTGCTCGGCCCGCGCTTCATCTATGCCCATGGCAAGCGCAATCCCCCTAGAGATTGCTGCGACCTCTTCGGAGTGCCCGCACGTATATTGATCTTTCGCTTCGACCGCTTTTACGAGTGACTCGATGGTCTCTAGATAAGAGCGCTCGAGCTTACTAAATAGGAGCGAATTTTCGATTGCCAGCATAGCCCGGTGGGTCAAAGCTTCCATGAAATCTATCTCGTGCGGTTCAAAGGTTATGCAATCATTTTTACCCAATGCGATGATACAGGCGCGATTCTGCATCAAGGCAATCGGTATCATTGCTATGCTTTTAATCTTCTTATCGACGAAGCCGTATTCTCTGCCGCTGAACTCAGATTTCTTTACGATGCGCGTCTCTCCTGCCGCCAGTATCTCGTTGATGAGCCCGAAGTCCTCTATCATGTTACGCCCTTTGAGCATATTGCAGCCGTTTGATGCGTACTCGACTACAGGATACCCGCTACGGCTGTTGAGAAGGATTATGGCGCCCCAACTCATTCCGGTAGACTCGATGATTCGTTCTTTGATTTGATCTATTAGGTCATCGATGCTGACGATTTTCAGCCCGGTTTTCGCTATATTCTCAAGAGCGCCTAAGCGGATCCGTGCTTCCTGCTCTTTCTTGTAGAGCTGGGCTTTTACGATTGCGGTTGTGATCTGGTTCGCCATGTAGCCTATGAGCGCGATGTCCTCAGCGGCAATCTTCGACGCATAGGTCTTGCCTACGGTAAGCGCTCCAACGACTTTTCCTTCATATCGGAGGGGCGTCCCGGCGACAGACTTAATGCCTAGTGCGATAACGACTTCCGATTGCGAGCCGACTGGATCATTTTCAAGATCTTCCAGGTAGACCGACCGGTCTTCTTTGACGACCACGCCTCAGACCTCTTGCCCGAGCTGAAGCGTCGAGAGTTTGCCGGCGAGCGACTCTGGGATTTCTCCATAAGCTGTGGCTATTTCCAGCACATTCTTCTCTTGATTTAAAAGATAGATGAAGCCGACATCGAAGTTTCCTATCTTGACGACCGACTTCAATGCGTTATCGAGTACCTTATCGAGGTCGAGCGATTGTCCTACGGCAAGCGCGACTTCATTGAGCGCCTCTAGCTCTTTCTCTCGCCTGCGTGCCTCTTTCCTGACCTCGCTAAAGATAGCCTTAAATATCAGGAAGACCCAGAGTATCGCTATAGCGACTCGCGCATACACCTCGAACAAGACATACATGGTATCGCCGTTAATGTAAAAAAACAGGTTAGCCAGCGCGAGTGAAATAAGCGCCAGGCTACCGACCGCAACAACAAATCGGACACAGCGCCGCGGCCCGTCTGCGCTACCCGGGCAAACCATTAACATAGAGACCACCCCTAATGCGATTATGCCGACATTGGGAATGACTGTTAACATTCTATGTCCTCCACCGTTTGCCGGTAGTTATAGGCGGCGAGCGCCAATGAGGCGGCAGCTGCTAACAGCGTGATGTGTTCGACGGCCTGCATCGCTGCCGGCTGAAGCGATTTTAAAATGCTGGCAGCCGTAGATAAGAAGAACATTGAAAAACTTAGAGCAAAGAATTTGAAGTATGGGTTCTCTTTTAGGAACAGCGTACTCAGAATCGCCAATACTGCTACGGCGATGCAAAAAACAGCGATTATGTCATCATTCGGTGCCAATACGATAGTATTGAGCTGCTCGGTTTTCATATCTATCTGCACACCCAACATTATTCTCTTAGTATTGCATAGGCTATCGGCTTCACGTGCAGAATGCTTTAACTTTTCTGTCCTTCGAGCGGTAGTTTCAGTGAGAAATAGTTCATCTCTTTTTCTAAAGATGTGAGGCGACGGAGCCGGGAC
>JASEGT010000104.1 GCA_030018005.1 Actinomycetota bacterium | reverse complement strand
TCTGCAATCGGCCTATGCTGCTGCTGAGAAGGCGGAATTCGACAAATCCCAGCCATATTTCAAACAAGCCCAAGACAATTTTATAGACGCCGGCAGAATCATGAGCAAGCCCGGCGTGACTATGCTTGCGATTATCCCCGTTGTTAACTCAAACCTCGAAGCGGTTCGCCGCCTGACGGAGACCGGTAAAGAGGTCGCATATGCCGGCGAGGCACTGACGCAGGCTTCATCGAAGTTCTCCAAAAAAGAGGGTAAGTTCGATATCAGTATTGAGAATGGAAAGGTGGATGTTGAGCCTTTTATCGACGCAAAACCCGATATCGACAGGGCGCACCTGCATGTGCTTCAAGCGATGGCGGCTTACGATAAGATACCCGAAGGTCACCTTATTGCGCAAATAGAGAACGCGAAAAACGAACTCGGCAAAGAGCTTCCCGCGCTGAAAACGCTGGTCTCGAAGGCCAAAGTGACCTTCGATGTCTTACCGAGCGTCATGGGGGGCGAAGGGAAGAGGCGCTATTTCCTTGCGATTCAGAACAACGCTGAACTGCGCGCCACAGGCGGCCTTATCGGCAACTATGGGATACTAACGGTCGACAACGGCGCTATCAAGCTCGATGAATTCGATGAGATTCTGGCTATCGAAAATCCTGGCAAACCAATAGAAGCCCCCAAGGATTTTGTCGCACGGTATAGCCGTTTCGAAGGGGCGCGTATCTGGTCGAACACGAACATGAGCCCCGATTTTCCGACGGTCAGCAGGGTCATGCTCAAGCTCTTTGAGAGTGCGCGGGAAGAGAAGTTAGATGGAGTCATCAGTATCGACCCCGTCGGGCTCTCGTATTTGCTCGATGCAATCGGGCCGATCACCCTGGCCGATGTTGGCGTCACGATTGATGCGGACAACGCTGTGGAGTGGACGCTTGTCAAGGCATACAAGGACTTCCCGGAGCGCGACACACGCAAGGATTTCTTAGCGGATATCTCGCAAGCGGTCTGGGGGCGTATCACTACCGGGCAGGTCGCGGACAAATCGAAGCTCATCGAACAGTTTGGGCTTGCGTTATCCGAAAAACACATGGCCTTGTACAGCACCAACGAAAAAGAGCAGAAGCTAGCGGAGAGCCTGGGTTACGCCGGTGAGTTGATTCCGACGACCAATGACTACCTGCAGGTTGTTATGCAAAACCACGGAGCGAACAAGGTCGATGTCTATATGTACGAAGACATACGGCATGCGATAGCTCTGCGGCCGGACGGCTCGGGGCTCGCGACCCTGTCTATCAAGATATCAAACAAAACGCCGGTTTCGGGTCTGCCGACCTATGTGACAGGCGAGAACCCGATAGGAGCAAAGGGCGGTCTTAGCAATACATGGCTGAGCATCTATGTGCCGAAGGGCGCCCAATTGCTGAACGCGGAACTCGACGGCAAGAGTAGCGTAATCGAGATAAACCGCGAAAAAGACAAGACGGTCTTTTCAAGATATGTGATGGTTCCACCCGGCGCGAACAAGACCGTTGAACTCTCGTATGAACTCCCGTATGTACTTGTTTTTGATAAAAGCGGCATACGCTATACATTTGATTGGCAGGCTCAGCCGGTCATCAATAAGCCCACCATCACTTCGAGTGTTGCGCTTCCCAACGGGTTTGTCATCGACAAGCTTCCCAACGGGTTTACGCGGAAAGGCCACAACGCTACACACACCGGAACACTCGCAAAGGATAAGTCTTTTAATTTTAGGCTTGTCGATAACCGATAGTGGAAGTAGATATGACCTTGCATTGCCGCGCGCCTCGAGGATATGAACGCGAGACAGGCTGTGAGTTAGAATTGGAGGACTGGCGCAAGTGAAGAAAGAGCGCTCTAATAACACTCTAAATAAAATTGCCAATCTAATGCTGGCTGTCGGGCTTGTTTTTCTGGTGGTCCCGACCGGACTGTGGCTTAACGCAAAGTATTACCAGTGGCACGAGGTGAAGAAATGGCAGCCGGTCGCACGTGTCTCGGCTAATCGTGACCGCTCGGCCTCGGATAACGCGAAAGACGGCAACTATAGCATGAGTGTGTCTAGCGATGGGAGTACCACAGCGGGCGATATTGCGGACTTGGTAGCGCGCGGCCCCGGGGTAAAAGGGAAGAGCATTGCGTTTATCGTTATACCAAAGCTCGACCTAAGCGTTAGTGTTGTAGAGGGTGAGACCTGGTCTAACCTTGCAAAAGGCCCGGCCCGAGTCTCTAAGACCGCGCAAATCGGCGCCACCGGCACCTCGCTAATATCAGGGCACCGCACGATGTACGCGGCGCCCTTCCATGACCTCGATAGGCTCGATATCGATGACCGTGTGTTCGTCTATACCGAGCGAGCGCTATTTGTGTACACAGTCATTGGGATAAAGAGAGTAAAACCGGACGATTGGAGTGATATCAAATCCGGCGGTGAGCGAAGGCTCGTGCTTTCGACATGTGACCCCATGTACTCGGCGGCCAAACGTCTCTTAATCATAGCGGAATTGAGCGACGCTCAGAAGCTGGACGATGTGAACTAGCATCGGGCCCTGGGGAGTGCGAAAAAGCAAGACACCTCTAGCTAATCGTGCCGGCGAACGACGCTATCAAGAGTTGCCCCCCTTAGCCCGATAAATCAGGGCATTGGGGAGACGATATTGGCGCTAGGATTGGGCGATTATGTCAAGAGTAGACGATGATGTAAAAGGACAACCTTATACAGCGCGGGCGGAGTTGTTGCAGAGCGCGATAAAGCTGCTAAAGCTGGCAAGGCTAAAGCAGCCCGTTTTTTTGCTGGTAGACGCGTCGCTCATCGTCATCGCGTTGTTCATGTCTTTTCTGCTTCGCTTCGGCATGAGCATCCCGCAGGTATATATGGTTACTCTTGTCACCATCTTGCCGATTGCCGTATTGACCAAGATACCGGTATTCTATCTCTTCGGTTTTTATCACCAACTGTGGCAATACGCGAGCATGAAAGAGGGCTTTAGGCTAATGAGGGGGATAACGTCCGCCTCGTTTCTGTTCCTCGGCGTCCTCTGGTTGACTCACAATGTCACTATCCCGCGCGGAGTATTTGTCATCGACTGGATGCTGACTTTGTCGCTCGTAGGCGGCAGCTATTTTTTGATTCGCGCCCAAAAAGATCTCTTCCCGACACTCAACTATACGGTTTGCGACCGGGAACAGACGCAGGTCATCATCGTCGGCGCCGGTGCTGCGGGGAGCAGCCTGGTCAAACAGATGCAGTCGAACCGCGAGTGCGGCTACCGGCCTATCGCTATATTAGATGATGACCCCGCGAAGAACGGTCTGATGATTCATGGGATAGAGGTCGTCGGTACGACTGCTACGCTCCCTGGAATCCTCGTGAAATATCCTGTCGACGAGTTCATTCTGGCTATTCCTTCTGCCGCAGTAAGAGATAGACGACGAATTGTATTCGAATGTCGAGAGATAGGCATTGCCTGCAAAACCGTACCAGATCTCTCCGAGCTGGTCGGCGGCAACATCAACCTCGCGCAGATTCGAGATATCGACCCCAAGGAGTTACTCGGTCGACGAGAGGTCGATACTGATTTACAGGATACGATTATTTGCTATGAAAACAGGACCGTATTGATAACCGGCGCGGCGGGCTCAATCGGCTCCGAGATTTGCCGCCAAGTCGTTTACCTGAAACCGGCCAGAGTGATAGCAACCGATGTTTCGGAGAATGGTCTCTACCATCTTGAAGAGGAAATGAGAACCAACTTCAATGGGGCTACGGCCGCGTTCGAGATCAACATCATGGATGTTAGGGACACGCGGGCAATCGAGCGGGTTTTCGCTGCCTATAAGCCGGACATTG
>JASEGT010000103.1 GCA_030018005.1 Actinomycetota bacterium | reverse complement strand
TAGGTTAAGGGCTCGGTAGATAGGCAATTGATTACAGAAGAGAAGTGGAGTCGGGCAACGTTCTTGGGATGCGGCTTTTAGTTTGCCTTGTTTTTGGAACAATAAAATGGCGTAAACGGAACTTAAGAATTCTAGCGGTTAGCTTGAAATTGATTAACCTTGCATAAGACTAAAGCCCCGCATAAGAATATACTGCGCACAAGAATATGCGCAGTATATCAGTCTTAATCTGGTTGTTTCGCTCCATCCTACCCCAACACACTCACCGTAGCGCACGCTTTAAACGCGAGGCCGCCGGTGGTCGCGCCGGTGAGACACAACTCTGTGTCTCCGATGGGCAAGCTCAAGTCGGCGATATCGAAGTAGAGGATCACATCGGCCATACCGTCGCCGTTCATATCACCGGTCGCTTCGCGCATCTGCGCGGTGCCCGCGCCGCTTAGCTTGACGGTAGCCGGGTCGATGGTCGCGGCGTCGAATCCTGCGCCGCCATATAAGATGACGCGCAGTTTGCCGGTTGTTCCCAGATGAACAGTGGCGGGAGCGATTGCCATCTCGACCTCTCTGGGCTGCCCTACGCCGTCAGTGTTCGGCTTGGTCCCTTGCGACATGTTAGGTTGCGCCTGTGGAGCTGCCGGAGCAGGCGCATTGGTCTTTGTGGTGGTCGATGTTGTCGAGCCGACTGAAACCGAACTGGAGCTGTTTCCGGAGACATGAACGCCGGGGCTATGGCTTTCAACGACGTTTGACACGACTGTCCTGGAATTAATGCTTACGGACTCCACGCTCGATTGCCCGCTGTTGTTATGCGCGGGATTTGAATCGTTGCCCGTCGTACCCTCAGACCCTGCGCTCGATTCGTCAAAATCGACGTTCCCATTGATAACCTCGTAGGAGACAGTTCCGTCGCCCGATACTATGGTTACGTTTGTGGCGGAGCCGCCCTCCGCGCCCTCCCCCCGCACCGAAAGATTATTCTCGATTGCGATTGTGTGGCTTTCGCTTGAATAAGAATATGATCCATCGCTTGATGAACTTGCGACCGAATAGACAACGGCCGCATCGTTTTCGTCGACGAACGATTCCGACGCGCCTTCGTTGGCCTCATCAGACAAGGCCAGAGAGGCCGCATAGGTAACGAAGACTATCCCCAGAGAAAGTGCGATAGTCAAAAGAAGCTTTTTCAAATCAACACCTCCTTGCGCGCGCGCGAAGTCATTAACGCTTTCGGTTGCGGTATCTTTACCGTTTGCGCGCCGATCTAAACACGCGATTGATCTTCTTCTCGTTGTACCTTCGTCAAAGGATTGATAACATAACCACAAGCAAGGAAGTATACATGTGAGACAGGGTCGCACCTGTTGAAATAAGAGAAAGGGATGATTGGTGTGGCGACGCTTGCAGAGATAAAAGAAGAACTTGAACGCGAAAGTGTAATCGTTTTGGATCGCGATGTTTCAGCGTCCAAGCTTGTGGCGCTGGCAAAAGGAATGTTTAATAACGGTCGTAGCGATGTCGAGGTCGTAGTAAAGCTCGGCAGTGTCCAAATCGGCTACATAGAACTGTATGACGCCGGCGGTGCGACAACCTTTGCTGAGGTATCCGATAGCGTTAAACTCAACCTCGCCAACCTGGAGTACTCAATAGACGAAGGCATAATCGCCGAATCGGCGACGCTGCAGGCTTCCAACCCCGGGGCGCGCGGCGAACTCCATGCCTGGGTCAATACTGAGAGCGATTACTTCGATTTAAAGAACGAGCAGCAGAAGTCGGCTGCCGAGCAGCTCGACGCGCTGATTGCGGCGACCCGCTCCATAGCAGCCGCCACGGACGAGCTCGACCGGCTCGAGTTCTTGATGAGGCCTGCGGAACTCCATAGCGCGTTTCTAAAAGCGCTAATGGAGGCTAAAGGATTGAAATTTGAGCGGACCGAGACCAAACACTAAAGCGTTTGCCCGCCAAATAAAAGCGCGGCTGAGCGTCGAATGAGACCGCCTGTCAGGTCGATGGCGTTGCACGAGACCCGATGTCAACGCTCATATTTTGGCTATTCATGCCATACGCCTCAAAATCGAGACTCCAGCAATCGTTAACTATTTTAATACATTTGTATAGTATTAGTTAACAAGGCTCCTAGTTACCCTCACTGTCACCAAAATAGATGTTCTGAGCAGCCCCGCAGCTGCTTCGCAACGACCGTGCCGCAACTACGCAACCATACGCAGCAAGACCGCTAATCCTAAAATCATATTTACATCAAGCCGTTGACTTCAAGGTGACCCCGACACGCCCCACGCGAGGAAACAAACAAATTAAAAAGTAAAGACCTGACCCCTTTTGCTCCCGTCCGCGAAACGCGCAAGGAAGCAAATAAACCCGAAAATAATGGCGGTTCGCGAAAGAAAAATGTTTAGGCCTTAAAGCTAGCGGGAATGAAATCAAGCAAGCGTTCTATGGGTACTTAAGGAGGGACCAAGATGATCGACAGACGGCTTAAGTTATTGCTTCCGTCGCAGCCGCAGAGCCTGACTGCGATCAGAGAGGAAGTCCAAGACATTATCTCGGGCACCGACTATGAAGTAAGGGGCCCGGATATCTTGGTAGTTTTATCGGAGGCTTGTACGAATGTTGTCCGGCACGCGTATGCGGAGGGTCACATACGTCCTATGATCGGGCTCGACTGCACGCTCGATGAGGTGTCCCTGAAGCTGATGGTGCGCGACAAGGGCAAAGGGTTGACGCACTGCATTGACGAACCGGTCTTTTCAGAGGAGGGAGGTTTTGGCCTTTTTCTGATGGAAAAACTATCTGACGGATTCGAGTGCTATTCGTCGCCCGGTTTCGGAACCGTCATCGAGGCGTTGTTTAAGAACCCGCATCGGGCGACGGCCAAAGGCCGCGCGGCGCGCCGGCTTGTTGAAGACACTAAAACTCCAACGACCTGGAAGAACGTGGTCAGCATGGTCAACCGCCGGCGCAAAGACCTTAGTGGGATTACGGATGAGTGCACCGGCTGCAAGATTTTGTTTGATGATAGAATCCGGCACTACATCTAATCGCACTGGGCTTAATATCAAATACGCAAGGCCGACATGGACTCTACAAGTCTCCATGTCGGCCTTTTTATGGCCTTAATTATCGTTCGAGACCGTAGCGGTCGCGCAACTCGAACAGGCCGAACTGTCCCCGTCGGGTTTGCATGTGGAGCCGCTCCCGTTGTCGGCCGCCGATTTCTCCTTGGCCACGCGCCCGGGCGACTTGTAGTCGTTGACATGGAATCCGCTGCCTTTAAAGGCGATTCCGACGGGATAAAATATTTTTCTTACCTGCCCGCTACATTCCGGACAGTCCTTGATGGGTTCGTCGTTTATCGATTGCGTCACCTCGAAGGTATGCTCGCAAGATTGACAACGATAACCATAGATTGGCATACAATCACCTACCGTACATTTTTATAAGAGATTCTAGCAGAAAACGGGGAGTTTTGCATTAGGGGGTATCCCTATGGAGTCTGTCCGGGCCGGGGAAGTGCTGAAGCAGTATGAGAATCGCGCATACCGGTGCAATAGTAGTTCGTTGACACCCGTGCGCTTTTCAATTACTATTTTAAATCGACTTAAGTGGTTTACTAGGAGGGATTCCCGAGTGGCCAAAGGGGACGGACTGTAAATCCGTTGGCGGAGCCTTCGCAGGTTCAAATCCTGCTCCCTCCACAGAAAAACCGTCGGCGGCGGTTTTTCTAGTTTTAAACGTCGCGCGCAATATCGAAAGCCGGAAACGGTTTGAAATTGCGGCGCAAATCATTATAATAACCTTGTTGCAGGAAAACTGCATTGCGCCCGCGTAGCTCAGTCGGCAGAGCACTTCCATGGTAAGGAAGGGGTCAGCGGTTCAAATCCGCTCGCGGGCTCAGGCCTGCCCGAGGGAACGGCTCTATAGGCCGGTTCTTCAGTCAGGCACATGGCGGTGTAGCTCAGTTGGATAGAGCACACGGTTCATACCCGTGGCGTCGCAGGTTCAAATCCTGCCACCGCTACAGAAAAACCGCCGGTGGCAGCGGGAATTTACAGTCGGGGTTGATTTGCGAGGTTGCCATGGCCTTTGCATGAGGTATGCCCCGGCTTTGTTTATTTGACCATCCGTTAGCTACGTGTATTTCACAGGGAGGAAAACTATATGGCCAAAGCTAAGTTCGAAAGAACCAAACCA
>JASEGT010000102.1 GCA_030018005.1 Actinomycetota bacterium | reverse complement strand
ACAGAGATGAAAGGAGGTTAAAGATATTAAGAAGGCTTCAGTAGTCCTCTTGGTGCTCACGGTTCTCTTGAGCCTGTCGGGTGCAGCTCTTGCATGGGGCAGAATGCCGACCCCGACTGGAGCTTCTGTCTTCGGGCTACTGCGCCGAAAAAAACCACCAGCGGTCGCCGTATTTCTTAGCGTATACGTACCAGGTCTTTTTTACCTGTCCCGAGCCCGCAAGCTCGATTACGCCGTTGATGCGAATCTTTGCGACCTCGCTATATATCTGGCTCGTATCGGGGTGCCGCCAGACCTTAAGCACTTTAGCTTGCGCCACTTCGAACGAGACGATCTTTAGGGCGTACTCCTTTTGTATCGCGTTCTTGTATTCGATATATTCGGCGCGCGAGACTTTTGCTTGTTCCTCGGGGCAAAGAAACTTGTAGGTCTCGCCATGCAGATTCTTCTGCTTCGTCTTCATCCAGCGGCGAGTCGCTTCCTCGGGCGAGAGGCACAAACCCATTGCGATTTTGTTCGAACCTTTTGTGATATTAACGGTGCGCTCAACGGTCTCGTAGCGGTCTCCGCTGACGCGAATCGTGTGTTTTCCGGTCGCGAGGTCGCGCGCGATAAACGACCCGGATGCGACGTTGATTGGCGTCCGGTTATCCACCACTACCTGCGCTTCCTCAGGCGGGTTTTGACCGGGATACGATTCAGCCAGCTCTCCTCGGAGTTCACCCTTGAGACCGGCGGCGACCTTGATCGTCTGCAGGAGGCTGTTTTGCGCCGGCGCCCAGTAAGAGTACGTCGATCCCAGGACAACGGCGGTTAAAAGAAAGGTTCCAAAAAACACCCACGTCTTGCGTGAGCGGCGTTTTTGCTCGACGCGCATATCACTGCGGGAGGGATAATCGCTAAGCATAGTCTACCTCCGGTAAAATAATCTCCATTATAATTACCCGGAAGACCGCTTTGTAAAACTACCGGAGGCTAATGACCGATAAGACGCTTTCAAGCATCAAAGAGCCTCGTTTGCCGCTAGGGCGAGCCGCACAAATCCGAGCGAATTCGCCCTGTTTTGACTAAATCGGCGCATAAAAGGGAAAACAATACATAAGTATTCATAGGGTAGCCCGAGGTCGTCAAAGCTATTACAAAGGAACATCGAAATGATTAAAATGAGCGACTGCCCGCTACGGGGAATGGATTCGGCATCCTGCGTCATCAACAACCAAACCCTGATAGTGCAATCGTCGAACAAGAAACTTTACATCCTCAATGGCGCAGGCACAAAAATCTGGGAGCTTGCCGACGGCAAACACGCGATTGCCGATATCATAGCGCGCCTCAAGTGCGAGAGTCGCAAACCGGATGTTCAGATTCACAGCGAAATGCAGGCTTTCATCGAAGAGCTGGTCTCGCGAGGCGTCTTAGTGCTGCTTAAGAAATCGCTGGATATCGCCGCCTAGCTGTTTTCAGAAGCTTGCTAACGCTTAGCCTTACGCTTAGCCCTGGCTATCCACGTTGGGGATAAACTGTGGAGTAATAGTCTAGCATCCCAGGTTGCAGGCTTATAAACACTCGACCCGGAGTCCAGCAATAATGCCCAAGCTCATCTTCGCGACCGTAATATCTGGTAGACAAGGTAGAGGCCGAGAATGCTCGCGAGCATGAACCCGAGCAGCCCGAGAGCCGGAAAACCTAGGACCTTCGGCCCCACTTCGGCTGAGATGACCAACCCCGAACCCAAGACGATGGCGCTGACGATTAGCGCTACGGTCAGCAGGTTTGCCGAACGGCTAATCGTCTTCTCCAGGCTCTCCAGCCGGTGATGTTCGAACTTGATTCTGAAATCGTCTTTTACCAGCTTATCGGTGAGCAACCCGAGATGGCGCGGCAGGCTCACCAAAAAGTCGCTCGACTCCAAGGTAGCGCCGAAGAGTTTTACAGCCGAGAACTGCGCGCGCAGTCTGGTCAAGACAATCCGCGTTATCGAGGTGCGGAGCGCCTCCGAGTAATTGAAGTTGGGGTCGAGCCGCCGCACGATGCCGTCTACCAGCACGACGGTCTTGGCGAGGAGCGCGAAATTACTCGGCACTTTTATATGATTTCGAGTTATTACCGCGACCAGCCCGTTTAGTACGTCGGACAAGCCAATCGCTTCTATGGCGCGGCCATAGTATCTGGTAGTAAGGTTCCCGATGTCGCGAGAGAGCTGGTCGAAGTTGGTCTCCTCGCTGCGCACGCCCAAATACATGACCGTCTCCGTCACGCCGTCGCTATTCTGGTCGACGAGGTCGATTAATATGCGCGCGATTTGCGACTGGAGGTTGCCGTCGAGCCGCCCGACCATCCCCAGGTCTATAAGGTAGACCATTCCCTCGCGAGTGACGAGTATGTTTCCGGGATGCGGGTCGGCGTGGAAGAAACCGTCCTCGATTATCTGCTTGATATAGGCACGAAAGAGCTCACTCGCGATGACCTTCTTATCGATTTCAGCGGACTCCAGTTCATCGATGGCCGTTATATGGATGCCGTCGATAAATTCGAGTGTCAGCACTTTCTGCGTCGAGTAGTCGAGGTAGACTTCGGGGAGCGTTATGTGCTTGAAGAGCCCGAGGCTCTTCTTGATCCGCCCGATATTGCTCGCCTCGAGCCGGAATTCGAGTTCCTCATGGATGATGCGCTCGAAACCGTCGACTGTGCCTACGAAGTCGTAATATCTGCCGACAGCTTGGCTGCGCTGCAGGACCGAGGCCATATCGTAAAAGATTCGGATGTCTCGATCGATCATTTCCTCGATACCGGGTCTGCGGATCTTCACCGCGACTTGCTCGCCGGTCTTAAGCGTAGCCTTATGTACCTGCGAAAGCGATGCTGAAGCGATGGGCTCTTCGGAGAAGTACGAGAACACTTCGTCCAACGGGCGGCCGAGTTCGTCCTCGACCGTTTTCTTCGCCGTCTCGTAGTCGAATTCGACGACTTTGTCTTGGAGTTTCTCAAGCTCGGCTATATAGACGGCGGGGAGGAGGTCCGGGCGGCTGCTCAAAACCTGCCCGGCTTTAATGAATGTCGGGCCGAGGTCTTGGAGGGCAAGCCTTAAGTTTCGAGCGCGCAGTTCAACCTTCTCGGCAGCGGTCACGGGGCCGCGCGGAAGACGGGGAAAGACCCGTCCCAGGCCGACCTCTTCCGCGAGTTCTGAAAAACCGTACTTTGCGATGACGCTCCCTATCTCGCGATATCTTGAGATGTGCGCACGCCTGCCCCTTGCCATATGTTTCTCCTGGAAATTCGCTCGCATTATTTTTACCCGCTTGCTTTGCTTGTCAAACGCCCTCTTTCACACGCCTTGACCATTATTATCAGGGCTAAAACCCTGAGCTACGACTATTCGCACTACCCAAGCAACCTTCGCACTTCGCAATGCGACATCGGCAATTCCGACCCGCACCCGACATCCCGTTTTAACTGCAACAACCGACTACAAAATCTTGATAATATGTTTCATTTTTGTTAAGCTGAATCTGTTTAGACAAGCGAAAGAGCGTGTGAAGAAACAGGATATACATCACCCCTGTCAGGTCGGCTTGTCTAAACAATCAAACGCGCTTCCTGATGGGGGTGTCCCTATTGCCGGTTATTTCGGTTAGAGGGCTTTTGAAAAACGGTGAGTTTTTACCGAAGATATGGAGAGTTTCAAGCTTTATTATGGTGCTTAATCCGAAAAGGCGAAGAAAAGTTTTATTTGTGACCCTTGGGCTCATCATACTAGCCATTATCCTCGCACTTATTGCCCCGGAAGAAAAAACACTTGGAAGCTATATCAAGTTGATTTACGTCCATGCCGCCGTTACCTGGGTGGGTATGCTGATGTTTGTGGTCTCCGGGGTGCTGGCGCTCGCCGCGCTCGTCCTCCCACCTTTCCTGCGAAACAGAACGTCGAAAGTCGATAACGCAAGCATCGTCGACTGGTCGTCGGCGGCGCAGAGAACCGCTATCGATTTCTGGGCAACGAGTGTTATCGTCGGCTCGATAGCCGCGTACTTCACCTGGGGCAGCCTTTTCTTGCAGATGGAGCCGCGGATTCAGGTCGCTCTATTCATTCTCATCCTCGGTTTTGCGGTCTCCCTGCTCGGCGAGGTGTTTACCACCAGCGTGACGCGCGCCGTTCTCAATCTGGCGCTGCCCGTCTCGGGCGTTCTGTTGCTCTCAGTCACAGGGAAACTCGTCCACCCCAATGATGCGTTCTCCAATTCCGATTCGTTTGA
>JASEGT010000101.1 GCA_030018005.1 Actinomycetota bacterium | reverse complement strand
GCGCAGAGAGTTTAGCCGACTTGAATCTACCCCTTGAATAATAGTCAGCGCAAAAATATACTGTTACCTGTCCAGAAATATTTGACATGCCTTTACGCTTATCATGCGGATATGCTTGCGATAAGTGCGGCGATGTGATAAAATTTGTCTGTTTTACGTGTATAAAAGGAGGATTACCTTGGCAAACATAAAGTCACAAATCAAGCGCATTAAAGTGGCCGAGCGCCAGCGCCAGCGGAACAAAAGCGCGAAATCCGCGCTCAAGACATTCGCGGCAAAGTTTAACAGCGCGTGGGCAAGCGGCGACAAAGACGAGACGGCATCGGCGATGCACGCCGCCGTGAAGCAGTTCGATAGGGCCGCCGAGAAAGGCATCATCCACAAGAACAACGCCGCCAACAAGAAGTCGAAGATGATGAAAAAGCTCAACGGGTTGGGAGGCTAGGCTTTCCGCGCGACTGCTCATTAATTGATTAAACCTTGAACGAACCGGTTAAATATTGATCGGTTTGTTTTTGTGTTCGTGGACGAAGCCTTGCCTATTCCTTGTGCTCCAAATCAATGATCCGACACAGTGCTTATCAGCCAAAACAATTGATTCGAAACCAGATATTTTTAGTAAGTGCTTAAGTGCTGAATTTGAAAATAGAATTATAAAATACGCTGATAAATGGGGTTGAGGAGGTCAGACCCCCTATGATGACCGCTGAACTAAGCAGGTTTTGCCAATCCAACGCCCTCTAGGATTATCTTTCTAAACACCTCGGGGTCACCAAATCGTTTGCCGGCATCTAATATCTCTATGCCGGCTATTCGTCCATCATCCGTATAATCTACAGCAATACCTTCGGCCACATGCTGAGTAGTCACAGTGGCTTCAATAAAGCGTATATATAGCGCATCAACTTCGCTGTCGTAGGAGATTCTCATTTAACTTTACCTCCACTAAAATAATACACGTAAACGGTTACGACCACAATCTCATTCGCCTCTTCTATAAAAATGGGTCGAACGCTTTTCGTTTCATAATGTTTATTATTCCAATCCTGTCCGTATTTAAAATCTTTGACACACTCGAGACGCCCTTGCTGAGCCGAACCCCAATCGGCGGTCTCTATGGTCTCGATTACTTCTTGCTCGGTTGCTCCGCGATACTGCATGTTCTCATAAGCGTGTTTTGAAAGACGGATCTGCTTCATCTTCAGAGGCTCTCCTTGAAGTACCCTAAATACAGTATTATTTGCAAAGATGTCTCTTCGCTTGATGCCACACATAATAATGCGATGTACAGGCCCTAGTGCATCAAGCCGTGGTTTTATTGGCAGGCATAGCCCAACACTAGCGCTTAAAGTAATAGCTGTCAATCATATGTGCTACTGTACATATGCATAATAGAAGAAACCGCTATATCCGAGGTACGTCCCCTTGCCCGACTCTCTTTTCTTCTTCCTCAAGCCCCTCGTAGATCAAAGCACGCATTAAGGTTTGCCATCCCATGCCCTTGCGATCAGCAAGCTTTTTCAGTCGCTCGATAGCGTCGTCTTCGATCCGGAAATTAATCAGCTTCTTTCTGCGCGGGCCAACCAGCGGTTCGGTGATCTCCTCCGTCTCGTCGAAGTAGTCGGTAGCGTCATGAGTCGCCCAAAATTCGCGCTCTTCATCCTCGTTCGCAAACTTAGGAATGCGGCTCTTCTTATCGCTCATTTCTAACACCTCCATGCCTTATTTCTGGTCGTAGTATCTGCGCTCTTTTTGCGTCATATCCCTGGCGCTTATCACTCGGACGAGCGTGCTCTTTAATTCGAAGACCACGAAGAGACGGCGTCCGGCAGCAGTTTGACCAAACAAGAAATAACGGCTATCGTTGGCCCTGCGGTACTTAACCTTGCTATAAAATACCTCTTCGGCTTCATCGCGGGTCACGTTGTGCTTGATAAGGTTCTTCTCCTTGTTTCCGCTATCCCATTCAAAGCCTTCGAAATTCATTGCCGCCCCTTTAACTCTGTAGCTACATTGTAATTACAATATGGGTATAAGTCAACAACAAACAGGGCGGTTTCCTAGATTTTTAGGCGGCCACCATAGTTGTTTTTGCCCTCTTAGAGCTGCATGCCTCGACTTGGCCACAGTTTGGTCAATCGGTTAATAGACCATATAAAGCACCTGGTTTTATCACCTTTACTGCGCCAATTCCCTCTGGGCGATCGTTAACATTTGCAGTACAAAGATAATCGCAGAGATGCTCAACAGCGGCAACTAGCAGATGAAGATCGTGGGAGTCTATGTCGCAGTACTTTAGTCCGCTCGCTCGTGCAGCATCTAAAAGTTCACTGTGATTGCGTCCAGTAAGCTCATAAACAACCTCTTCGATGGGCTTAACATAGAATTTAACGTATTCTGCGTAGCGTCTCCCGATACTTATTCGCTCGATGCTCTCGGGTTCAAGCAACGGGGTTACCACATTCCAAAATCGATCTATCTCTTCTTCGGAATACGTAATGCCTCCGATGCCAAGCCGACAATGCTTGATAAATTCAACGACAACTACCTCGGAGATGATCGGCTCATAGAAGCTCGCTGCCCTTGCAAGCATTAATAGCTTGAAATTAATGCTATTAGGCTGCACAAGCGCACCACACAAGACCGTTGTGTCTAGAAGGATTCGAGGACGCTTACTCAAAGCAAGCTATCCCTTCCTGCGTTCTTTCAGTATGGCTACAATATCCTCATCACTTACCGGCGGCTTACTTGCACGCTTTTTCCACATATCACCGAAAAAGCTATCCAGTGCCTTGTCCTGCTCCTTTGAAGTCTTGAATTGACCAGCCGGAATCTTCCATGTGCCCCCAGGTGTCCTTATGGCTTTGATTTTTCCTTTCTCGCACCACTTTATAACCGCTTGCTGGCTAACATGGAATTTCTCGGCAACCACGGATGTGCTTAGCAGGTCTTCAGATACGGTTGGCTCTTCGCTTGGACGCTCAAGTATCTCTATTATACAAGCTTGCCAGTCTTGCTCTTTTTCAACTGGTAATGATTCAAAGAAGGACAACAACGCATCGCGGAACTTACCTCTCTCTTCTAAGAAAAGCGTAGCCGCCAAAAGATAACGACGTCGAGCCTCAGTAAGCTGCTTAGAATCAGCAACGAAATGTTCCCACTTGAAACATCTTACTAAACTGGGTTCAAATCGAACCCCGATGGTATCTTCTAAGAGATAGTGAACGATAGCTTTCGTTATTGCGCTTGCCTTCTTAGATTCACCACGTTTTACGTTGTCTTCAGCGGCCAACCAAAGAGTCTCCGTATCTTCTTGATAAGAATATGCTTCCTGATACATTGCTGCCTCCATCATAAGTACACCTATTTGTAGGTGTACCACAATTTTAAACTATATAAACTATTTAAACAATCTCAAATATTTAGACTATCTATACTATTTATACTTTCTCTATTATCACTTATCGACATTTCCCTTGTTTGTTTAAGTTTAAGTTCTTGTTTACCAATACGACATAATCTCAGCTTAAGTATTATTTAACAAAGATGTCTCTTCGCTCGATGCCGCGCACAATAACGTGATGAACAAGCCCTGGCGCATCGAGCCGTGGTTTTCTTGGCATAACCCGACATTAGCGCTTGGACTAATATCAGTCAAGCATTTGTGCTAATGTGTTATCGCATATATACAGCAGCACCCCTGACTCCAACCACGGCACGACGCCGTGTTCCTGAGCAAAGCTCAATAATAGAAGAAACCGCTATATCCGAGGTACGTCCCCTTGCCCTGTACATGTTTTGTCTTATTGCTATCACTTTTCTGTGAGTCGAACTCAAAATCCATGATATAATTTTTATACCTTAATTATACCTATTGTCACGTTATTTTTTATGATTCTAACAGTGTTTCTCGGACATGAACGGCAGTGTATTTGCGGTTTGGATTAATAGGCATGAAGTTACCGGCGTAGCGTTCTTTCGCTTAGCCGGGCGTGTCCTGGCGGCTCCGGCCAAAACGGTGTGTGACGATTCGCGCCATGAGTACGCTGCTTGAGATTACGACAAAGCCCGCCACGTCGAGTAAGGCGTCTCTGAACATACCTGTCCGATCGCCGACAATTGACTGGTGCCACTCATCAAGCAAGGCAACGATAAATACCGGCGCAAGCACCAGCATCCACCGCTTCCATAAGCGCATGCGCAGATTTCCAAGCGCCGCCAAGAGCGCCAAGCCAAAGATGCCGTAGACGAGAACATGCGCGCCCTTTCGAATCCAGAAATGGGCAAAATCGACCGGGTTTCGCAGGTTGTTCAGCGGTCTTCTGCTATATGTAAACTCGACCTCGGG
>JASEGT010000100.1 GCA_030018005.1 Actinomycetota bacterium | reverse complement strand
AAAAGGAAAAGGCGTTAGCCTTGGTGTGTGTTTGAGACGTGTTTTCGATTTAGTAATTAAGAGGGATTTTCACATGGCAGGCACTCTTTCATGCACGGCGACGACTTCTCGATTCTAGCTAAAACTTGCTGCATAATATTAGTGCAACGGCAGGAAAACGCGTGTGCCTGTTGAATATTATACGCATGCTGGTTTTGGTATCGCTTAATTCTAATGAAAGCCGATTGGGTAGCTCATGGCCAAAATAAATCAGAAAACAAGCCTGGCGGGTGATAACAGAAGCAACGCTAACAAGCTGGTAATGCGAACCGTTGTCGCAACTATTTTCGGAGTATTTCTCTATCTTTCAATACCGTTGTTCTCGGTTTGGTCGATCGCGGTCTTGCCCTTAGTCTGTGGGGTCTTTACGTGGCTTGCGGCTAAGGACGACAATCTAGGGGCCGTGTCAGCCGCACTCATAGCAGCTATCGGTTCTGTAATATTATGGCCCAAGATTCAAGCCTCTCTTCCCCAGCTTACATTCGGCTTCTTCTTGATTATACAAATTGTGCTCGCTGTGGCTCCCGCTCTAACCGCCAAGATAGCCAAGGTCAGGGTCAATCCGCAAATTGTGGCTCTCAGCCTTCTAGTAGTCATAATGCTGAATTTTATAATAACGGCAAATGCGTCGAGCGCGGAAATTTCTCAAGCGTCTGCTTACGAACCCCCTGCGGAAGCTTATGGTTTCGACGGAATTTTTTTCCTGAAGATGTTCTACTTGGTAGACCAAGGTGTGGACTACTACAAAGCCTACGATGTAGCCTTTGAGCAAGATAGCCGTTTTGATCGTCCACCGTCGGTCATCGGCGGTTGGCGCATGCCGACAACTTTCTGGTTTTGGTCGTTTATCGCAGACCGCGGCGACTTTCTCGTAAAGTATTTTATCATGTTCAGCTTGGTCTTAATGCTATGCGCGTATTTGGTGGCGGAAAAATTTACCGAGCCCGCATTTGCGGTTATCAGCGCATGTTTAATAGGCACCTACATGCTCTTCGGGGTTAGTAGCTGGTGGTATACGGAGCTTGAATATTGGGGTATGTTTCTGGCGATTCCCGCTGCGACACTCTATCTTTACGACAAGCGATATTTTGCCCTGCCATTAGCGGTGCTCGCTGGGCTTATGCGGGAGTGGGTAGCATTATTGCTCATTGCGGGGCTGATCGATAGCATAGTCAAACGCAGGTGGCTTGAGTCCGGTGTTTGGGCTACCGCATGTGCGTTTGTCGGAGGCGCATATGTGATTAACATAAACCACATCATGGCTTACGCAAAGCAAACGAATCTGCCGTTAAGCTTGGAGGGTGCGGGTGCGGGGCAAGGAGGCTTCGGTTTTATTCTCTATACGCTTCAGTTTGGCGCTTCGTATTTTGCCGGTGGGCTTAATCTAGTGTACGTATTCTTTTTTGTAGGAATAATCGGGGCGATTCTTACGGGAGCCCGGAGCAAGAATTTCTATTGGGCAACCGCCATCCTTCTGCCGTTAGCGGCTTTCATGTATTATGGTTCCGGCAAAGTGCCGGGAGACCCGGCGGGATGGAATGATTACTATAACATCAATTTCATGCCGTATGTATTGATAGCCGTGCCATTTGCAGCCAAACCTTTGATCGACATCGGGCTTGGCATGCTCGAAAAGCTAGACGTCGCCAAGAAATCCTAGAGGCGACATGCGCATATTAGCGCGCCACCAGCCACACCCCGGCAAGGATGAGGATAAAGCCCGCCATTTGGATTATCGTAATCGTCTCCTTGAAGAAGAGCGCCGAAGCGGTGATGACTATCAAGAATCCTATGCTTGTCATGACCGGATATGCGATGCTCAGGTTTATCTTTGAGAGAACGAAGCTATAGGCGATGAGCGCTGAGCCAAAGAATGCGATGCCGAGGAGTATCGCCGGCGAGACGGCCGCCTTCAGCATCATCTCGAGGACGGGTCGCTTTTGTCTACCTTAAGCATCCCCGCCTTGATGGTCACGTTCGCCAAAGCGTTTAGGACTATCGCGGCGGCCAGTATGATATATACTCTCACCTGTCACACCGGCTATTCGTACGCATCGAAGAGTGTCCCCCACTCGGTTTTCGAAAACTCACGGATGCGGGATTTACCGACGGTCGGATACCAGAACATATCATGGTAGACGTTTGATGCAAACGGCGCCCACACGACGAGGGGCGAATGTAAGAGCATTTTCTCGAACGGCCTCAAGAAGCCTTTGCGTATCAGCTGGTCGCCCCAGATAACGAGGCTTTTCTTCGATGTGAAGCCGAAATTCACACCCGCGATGTCCTCGCCGACTACCTCTATCTCCTTCGGGTCGCCCATGCCTAGGCCCAGCTCGGTCGACATGCGTATATAAGGGATGGACATTGGGTCGAACCCCATCATCTGCGCTGCGATAGCGTCTATGGCAACCTGGTCGCCGCTGGCCAAGATGTAATTTTTCACCTTAGGAAACATAGTTCTAGGTCCGGCCCCGTCGCCCGCGACAGTACCATCCATGACGGCAAAAATACCGGGATGAAGCTCTTTCTGCATCAGCATGAGATCCACAAGCACCTCATGCATATACTTATGGGCGTAGTGGCGAACCTCTTTCAGAAGACCGCCGAAGGAGTTTTTGATGGCGCCCGTCGTTATCGAGTGTCCGTGCGTCTTTACTGTCGGCAAATGCAGGACATCTCTGCCGATGAACATTTTTGGAACCCGTATACCCTCGGGGAAAATGTGGTTTAATTTCAACAGTTTGCTTTTGAATTCGTATACTTGCCACTCGACATCGGTCAAAGCGGTAAATCCGACACCATATTTATCGAGAATCGGCATCCACTTGTTGTTTATCGCGCCTTGAACCGGCTTGGTAACGACCGTCTTGTTCTCGACCGGAAGCAGAGAAGCTTTTTCATAGCCATCCTCCAGCATGGCTTTTACGGCACCTTCGACTTGCCAGGGTTGCGATGAGCAGGCCGGGAAATATTTTGTCCAAGATAGATTGAGCTTGATAAGCGTGTCGGTCTCTCTCTGCAGGTATTTTGTATAATTCGCCAGGTGCATGACCTTCTTATAGTCCTCGAGCACCGTTGCCGGAGATGTCTTTAGAACGGCTACTTTTGTCAAATTGAGCGCCTCCTATTTTATATAAAGAATCACGAGAACTGCTGCGACCCAACCGAGCACGGTCAGAATCAGGGGCTTGTCGGTGAGCATAAGTTGCGTCGGATTGCCGCCCTCTTCTTTTTGATGTACCAGATATAAATACCTGAATATGCCGTATAACACAAGCGGAATGGTCAACGGCAGTTTGTTGGTCTGGAACTTAGCGATCGTCTCCTGGCTTAGAGTGTACATCGAATAGACGACGAGCGTCGATGGGGTGACGACCGCGATCATCTGATCCAAGAAGTAGGGGCTATAATCCGCCAGGATGCCCCGGTGCTCTTTCGCGTCCTCTTTAAGGAGGACGAGTTCATGGCGGCGTTTTCCAAACCCCATGAGCAGTGCGAGGAGTAGCGTGCAGATAAGGAGCCAGTTCGATACATGGACCCCTATCGCATAGCCGCCGGCGGATACGCGCATAACATAGAAGAGGGAGAGCACCAATACGTCGAGGATTACCACGCGCTTCAGCTCCATCGTATAGACGAAGTTGAGCATCAGGTATGCGGCGGCGATCAATGTAAACTCAATACTTACGATGAGTGATAGCGCTATGCTTGCCAAGGCAAAGACGATAGCCAGCATGCGGGCATGAGCGATCTTGAGTCTTCCGGATGCGATGGGCCTCAGCCTCTTAGCCGGATGTCGCTGGTCGTTCTCGCGGTCAAAGAGGTCGTTGAATAGATAGACGCTGCTCGCGGCAGAGCTAAACGCAAGAAACGCGATGACGCTTTTTTGAAGCAGCAAAGGGTTTAGAAAGTTCTCGGAGAAGATGAGCGGTGCAAAAATGAAAAGGTTTTTTATCCAATGCTTGATGCGTATGGCATCCAACAACAGGGAGAGTGCGCCGGTTGATTTCGTCGATATGGTTGGGACATCTGAAGTGGATGCAATCATAATCTATCAAACCACACAATTTCCAAATGTTGCGTAACTCACAGCCGGCCTAATCGTGTATTAACGGCCCAAACTTAGGACAATATACACATTATAGCATGCGGTAAGAAAGCTTACTATTTTATGATATACAGTTGGTTACATCGCTAAGCCGTCCATCGTATTTATTGCGTTAGGTTATATGTTTAGCGATTATTTGTTCGAACTACAATCCCCTCGTGCTACCGGTCCGAGAAAGCAGAGAATCCTTCGTCGTGTTAACGAAGGATTCTGTGTTCTAGCCGATATCTAGGAAGGAACATGTAATCTGCATACACAGCGACGTCTAGTCGACATACTCAACGCT